>NZ_JBIEIS010000005.1:0-11860 GCF_043496855.1 Nonomuraea sp. JJY05 | reverse complement strand
CGCGCCGGAGCGTGCCCGGCAGGATCCGGGTCATCACCGGCATCACCGTCGCCTCGCTGGCGCTGCTCTTCGGGGCGCTCGCGGTCGGCAGCATGACCGCCCGCGAGGGCCTGCAGGTCATCGGGCGCGACGCGGGCCCGCAGGTGGTCGCCACCGCCGATCTCTACCTGGCGCTGAGCGACATGGACGCGCAGGTGGCCAACGTGCTGGTGATGGGCGACCAGTACGCGCCGCAGCGCGCGCAGGCGCTCGACCGCTACGAGGCGGCGCGCTCCAGGGCCAACGAGGCGCTGATGCAGGCCCTGTCGCTGGCCGACACCAAGGCGGAGCAGGAGACGGTCCACTCGGTGCTCGACCGGCTGGGCCGCTACGAACGGCTGACCGGCCAGGCGCTGCTGCTGGACGAGCGGTCCAAGCACGCGCCGGGGCCGCCGCCCCAGGACGTGGTGCTCACCTACCGCGAGGCCACCAAGCTGATGCGGGTCCAGCTGCTGCCCCAGGCGTACAACCTGACCCTGGAGAGCGGCACGATCGTGCGCGCCACCTACGACGAGAAGGCCGTCATGGTGCCCCTCCTGCGGGTCGCCGTGGTGCTGGCCGGGCTGCTCGCGCTGGGCTGCCTGCTCTGGCTGCAGGTCTTCCTCGCCCGGCGCTTCCGCCGGGTGTTCGGCCCCGCGCTGCTGGTCGCCACCGTGACGACCCTGGTCGCGGTGATCTTCGGGATGAACGTGCTCTCGCAGGACGAGAACGCGCTGCGCACGGCGAAGTCGGCCGGGTTCGACTCGGTGCTGACCCTGGCCAAGGCGCGCTCGATCAGCAACAGCATGCAGGGCGACCAGAGCCGCTACCTGCTCGACAAGGAGTGGGCCGACACCTACGAGCACACGTTCCTGGACAAGGCGATGTCGGTCGTCTACCTCAAGGCGGGCAACCTGCGGACCTACCACGACCAGGTCGCCAAGGGCGGCGACGTCCTCGGCCTGCTGGGGCCCGAGCTCGTCGGCAAGCAGGGCGACCTGGCGATGGAGGCGTACCGGAGCTTCCAGGCCGCCGACGGGAAGTTCCGCGAGCTGGTGGCGAGCGGCAGGACCAACGAGGCGGTCGCCGAGCGGCTCGGGCCGGTGACCCAGGCGTTCGACGCCTACGACCGCGCGCTGGTGTCGCTGTCGGCCGGGCACCAGGCCGTGTTCACGCGGGCGATCCAGACCGGCGAAGGCTCGCTGGACAACCTGTGGCGGCTGCTGCCGTTCGCCATCGGCGCGATCGGCCTGCTGGTGATCGCAGGAGTGTGGCCACGACTCAAGGAGTACCGGTGAAGCGGGCGTTGGCAGCGGTGCTGGCCCTGTTCGCGACGGTCGTCGCGGGCTGCGGGACGGACGGGCAGGAATCGGTCCTGGACAAGGACCAGATCGTCATCGCGGTACGGCCCGACCTGCCGTCGGTCGGGTTCCGCCGCCCCGGCGGCGGGTTCGAGGGCTTCGACGTGGACGTGGCCGCCTACATCGCGCGCAAGCTGCACAAGCAGGCCTCCTACATCCCCGTGCTGGCCGCCGACCGGCAGAAGGTGCTCACGGACGGCAAGGCCGACCTGGTGCTGGCCACGTTCTCGATCGACCAGGAGCGCAAGAAGGACGTGCTGTTCGCGGGGCCGTACCACGTCTCCTACCAGGACATCCTGCAGCGGCCCGACGAGACGATCAAGAACGTGCGCGAGCTCAAGGGCCGCAAGATCTGCGCGGTCAAGGGCTCGAACGCGGCCCAGCGGGTCGTGCAGGAGCGCGAGGTGCCGGCGGAGCTGGTGCCGTTCGACGACTACAAGGCGTGCCTGACGGCGCTGAAGAGCGGGCAGGTCGACGCGGTCACCACCAACGACGTCATCCTGGCGGGGCTGGCCAACCAGGACGGGACGGGGCTGAAGCTGGCCAACGCGCAGTTCAACGAGCAGCGCACCGGGGTGGGCATGCGCAGGAACGACGTGGCCGGGTGCGAGGCGGTCAACCGGGCGATCACCGACATGTACCAGGACGGGACGGCCGGGCGGCTGCTGCACCGGTGGTTCGGCAAGTCGGGGCTGGACCTGTCGACGGTCGCGGTGCCGCAGTTCGAGGGCTGCTCCTGACGGCTGCGGGCGTGGGAGGGGCCCGGGCGACGAAGCCCGGGCCCCTTCCCTTGGGATCCCTCCGGATCAGTCCAGATAGTCCCTCAGCATCTGCGCCCGCGTCGGGTGGCGGAGCTTGGCCAGGGTCTTCGACTCGATCTGCCGGATGCGCTCACGCGTGACCCCGAACTCCCTGCCCACCTCCTCCAGCGTGCGCGGATGGCCGTCGGCCAGGCCGAAGCGGAGCTGGATGATGCGCTGCTCGCGGTCGGACAGCGTGGCCAGGATGTCGTCGAGCTGGTCCTGCAGCATGATGAAGGCCGCGGCCTCCATGGGCACGACAGCGTCGGCGTCCTCGATGAAGTCGCCGAGGTCGGAGTCCTCCTCACCGATCGGCGACTGCAGGGACACGGGCTCCTGGGCGATGCGCTGGATCTCCACCACGCGATCGACAGGGAGGTCCATCTCCTTGGCGATCTCCTCGGGAATCGGCTCGCGGCCGAGGTCCTGGTGGAGCTGGCGCTGCACTCGCACGAGCTTGTTGATGGTCTCCACCATGTGCACGGGGATGCGGATCGTCCGCGCCTGGTCGGCGATGGCCCTGGTGATCGCCTGCCTGATCCACCAGGTGGCGTAGGTGGAGAACTTGTAGCCCTTCGTATAGTCGAACTTCTCGACCGCCCGGATGAGCCCGAGGTTGCCCTCCTGGATCAGGTCCAGGAAGAGCATGCCGCGGCCCACGTACCGCTTGGCGATCGACACCACGAGCCTGAGGTTGGCCTCGATGAGCCGCTGCTTGGCCCGGGTGCCCTGCCAGACGAGCTCCCTGAACTCCGGGAAGGCCAGGCGCGACACTCCGCTGCCCAGCTTGTCCTCGGCGAACAGGCCGGCTTCGATCGACTTGGCGAGCTCCACCTCCTCCTCTGCGGTCAGCAAAGGCACACGGCCGATCTCCCGTAGATAAATACGGACCAGATCGCTGGTCGGCGCCCGCTTGCCAACGTCTTCCTCATCGGCGCGGGTGGACTCCTCGTCGCCCTGGGGCTCGAGGACCTCCACGCCGTTCTCGGCGAGCATGCGCACGACGCGTTCCAGCGCGTCGGACGGCAACTCGGATCGGTCAAGCGCGGCTGCGACGTCATCGACGGTTACGCTCCCGCGCTCTCTTCCCTTCGCGACGAGGTCCGCCACCTGATCTACCGATGGCGGACTGCTTGGCAGCACCGATGCACCCACGGGAGACAGTCTGCAGTATTGGTTCCATCAAATGGCAGACCCATTTTTGTCACCGAAGGTAAGGCGAACGTCCTTACCGAATTGAGATCACTTAAAGGTTTAGCCGGAGTTTGATCAGGAAAGTAAAGTCAATTACGCGGTCTGGATTCCCGGCGCCCGGCGACACCCCCCGGTCGGACGCAACTTTTTCGCTGCCCCGAAGTCGTCGTACCTCCCCTTTGTCGCGCATTGGACCGCGCCAGGTTCCCGGGTCAACCGCCCTGGTATGCCGCTTGTCGTCGCGGCCGAACTGTTATCAATCGCCCGCGTGATATGCCCGCTTCACAGGGGTTCGGTAGTCGTCCGGCGGCCGGATCCGCCGCGTCCGGCCGACGGCGTCCCACTCGGGCAGGTTGAAGCCGACGATCTGGGACGGCGGGTCGCGGCGGAACACGCGCCTGCGCAGATCCGTGACGGCCAGGTCAGTCGTCGAGGCGCTCCGGGCCGGCAGCTCGCCGCCGTCGCCGCTGAAGCGGGCCGGATTCCCGTCGATGGGGGCGCCGGCAGCGAGCCGATCTTCTTCCCGGTGACGGCGTCGAACACGCGGCCTCGATGGGCGCCCCTGAAATAGGCCATCGGGGCCCCGTCGGCGCTCACCGCGATTAGCCGGTGGCCCTCCCCCAGCGCCTTCAGCGTGCGCGTGGCGCCGCTGAGGAGCGCGACCTGGAGCGTCCGGCCCTCGAGCGGCGCCGCGTAGCGGATGGGGGTTGCTCGCGGTCCTCGCGGCCGGCGTGATCGCGAACGGCGCCAGACGGCAAGGTGGCTCACCCTCACCTCGGCGTCGGGGACCTTCACCCATCGGTCGTCGCGGAGGTAGAGGTACCAGGGGGCCGCCGGGCGCGGGTCAGCTGCCGGCGGCGCGGTCGCGGAGGACGCGGCGCTGTTGCTCCAGCGCCACCAGCTCCCCGAAGAGCTTGTTGTACTCCTGCTGCTCCTCCACCGGATTGAGCCGCTGCATCCGCGACTTGGCCTGCGCGATGGCCCGGTCGACCGCGATGGCCTCGATGGCCGCCAGCATGGCGCCGGCGTAGCGTTCCTCGGCGTGCGCGTCCGCCTGGATGGGCTCCACCGCGAAGCGGGTCACCAGCCCCCGCGCCCCCTCCTCGTGCGCGTGCTCCAGCAGCCGGTCGACCCACTCGCGCCCGCCGTAGGAACCGGCGGCCACGCCGCCCGCGGCGACGATGACCTTGTGCAGCGTCACGTGGTCGGGAGCCGTGAACGCCTGCGGGTCGAGCGCGTCGAAGCGGGGCCCGAGCAGCGCGGGGCGCTGCACGGCGAGCTTGAGCAGCTCCCCCTCCACCCGCACGCTCGGATCGACGGGCGCCGCCTGGGGCGCGCGCCGCGGGCGGCCCTGCTGCGCCCCGCCCACCTCGGCGATGCGCTGCATCACGAACCGCTCGTCCATGAACCCCAGCCACCGGTCGAGGTCGATGGCGTAGCGCTTGCGCAGCCCGACGTCCTTGATCCCGGCCACGATCGGCGCGGCGGCGTCGAGGGCGGCGATCTTGCCTTCGTTGCTGCGCAGGTCGTAGCGGGAGATCGTGCTTCTGATCGCGAACTGGAAGAGCGGCTCGCGGCTCGCGATGAGGTCCCGCACGGCCGCGTCGCCCTGCTTGACCCGCAGGTCGCACGGATCGAGCCCGTCGGGCTGCACCGCGACGTAGGTCTGGGTGACGAACTTCTGCTCGTCGGCGAACGCCCGCAGCGCCGCCTTCTGCCCGGCCGCGTCGCCGTCGAAGGTGAAGATCACCTCGCCGCGGAACTCGGCCTGGTCGAGCAGGAATCTGCGCAGGATCTTGATGTGCTCCTCGCCGAACGACGTGCCGCAGGTGGCCACCGCCGTCGGCACTCCGGCCAGATGGCAGGCCATCACATCGGTATAGCCTTCGACGATCACCGCCTGGGCGCGCTTGGAGATCTCCCGTTTGGCGAGATCAATCCCATAAAGCACCTGGCTCTTCTTGTAAAGCGGCGAGTCAGGCGTATTCAGATATTTCGGACCATCATCGGAATCGAGCAACTTCCGTGCGCCGAAACCGATCACATCGCCCGTGGCGTCCCTGATAGGCCAGATCAGCCGCCCTCTGAAGCGGTCGATGGGCCCCCGCCGGCCCTCCTTGGCCAGCCCGCCCTTGACGAGCTCCTCGGCGGTGAACCCGCGACCCAGCAGGTGCCGCGTCAGCGCCTCCCATTCGGCCGGCGCGTAGCCCACCCCGAACAGCTCGGCGTCGGCCCGCTCGAAGCCCCGCTCCGACAGGAACCGCCGCCCGGGCGCCGCGTCGGGCACGAGCAGCTTGTCGGCGTAGAACTCCGCCGCCGCCTTGTGCGCCTCGATCAGCCGGGCCCGCTCGCCGTGGTCGCGCCTGGGGACGTAGCCGCCCTGCTCGTACTGAAGCGTGATCCCGGCCCGCTGCGCCAGCCGCTCGACCGCCTCACCGAACGACAGATGCTCGATCTTCTCGACGAACGTGATCACGTCGCCGCCCTCGGAGCAGCCGAAGCAGAAGTACATCCCGCGCTCGGGGGTGACGTTGAAAGACGGGCTCTTCTCGTCGTGGAAGGGGCACAGGCCCTTGAGGTTGCCGCCTCCCGCGTTGCGCAACTGGATGTGTTCGCCGATCACGTCGGCGATGGGTGAACGCTCACGTACGAGCGCGATGTCGACATCACGGATCCGGCCAGCCACGCCGGTGAGTCTATTCCGCCCCACCGACGGTTCCGCCCCCTCCGGGGTGCGGTACGGGATAGGCGCGCATTACCTGTCGGTTGCTAAAGGGGGAAACCGGCTCTGCGGGGGCTCCCGGTCGGCTACAAAGGTAAAGGTTGTCGGTGGAAACGGTGACACGGGTGGAGATCATGCGTACGGGGCATCTCGGACGATGGGCGGCCGTCACGGCCGCCCTGTTGCTGACCGGCGCCTGCTCCCAGGCCACCGGCCTGGCGGGGGTCAACGCGACCTCGCCCTCCAGCCCGCCGGCCACGAGCCCGCCGGCCGCCACGCAACCCGGCGAGTCGGCGGAGCCGCAGCCCGAGCACCAGGCGGCCGAGCAGCCGCCCAAGGGTGACGACCCGGTGAAGGTGCCGCCGCCGAAGCTGTCGAAGTACGAGTACACGTTCCCGGTCAAGGGCTGCAAGACGACCTACCAGCGCAAACTCCTCGTGCTGCCCAAGACGACGATCTGGGCGCCGCAGGGGTGCGCGTTCGTGGCGCCGATCGGCGGCGTCGTCGACGAGGTGAACGTCCAGGACAAGTGGAGCCCGTCCACCGACGCGGGGGCAGCCCGCGAGGGCAGGTTCGTCACGATCATCGGCGAGGACGGCGTGCGTTACCTCGGCGGCCACCTCGACGCGGTCGCCGACGGCGTCAAGCCGGGCGTCCGGGTCAAGGCGGGCCAGCTGCTCGGGCGGGTGGGCCGGACGGGCAACGCCCGCGAGACCGGGCCCAACCTCTACTTCGCGATCTCGTGGAAGACGGGTCCGGCCTTCTGGTGGGTACGCAGGGGCATGGTCGAGCCGTGGGACTACCTCGACGCCTGGGCGACGGGCAACCGCACGTACTCGCCCAGGGAGAAGACGCTGGCGCTGCGCGGCAAGCTGGGCGAGACGCCGGGCTGCGCCGTGCAGTGCGGGTCGAAGAAGGTCCCGCAGGCCGGCAAGACCCAGGGCCCGAAGCCGAAACGCACCGACAACGGCGTCGTCACCGTCACCCCGTCGGTAGCTCCTTTTGGTCAACAATGACGCGTGACCTGATGAGCTCCTGGATCTCGTCCACGACGTCCCAGACGTTGACGTTCATGCCGGCGATCACGCGGCCCTCGCGCAGCCAGTACACGATGAACTCCAGGCTCTCCGGCTCGCCGCGGTAGACGATCTCGTCGTAGCCCTCGATGTCGCCGGAGAACTCCATGCCCAGCTCGTACTGGTCGGTGTAGAAGTAGGGGATCCGGTCGTAGACCACGTCCTGGCCGAGCATCGACCGGGCGGCGGCGGGGCCGCCGTGCAGGGCGTTGGCCCAGTGTTCGACGCGCAGGCGGCGCCCGTACAGGGGGTGGAAGGACTCGGCCACGTCGCCGGCGGCGAACACGTCGGGGTGCGAGGTGCGCAGCGCGGCGTCGGTGCGGACGCCCTGGCCGACGTCGAGCCCGGCGTCGCGGGCGAGCCCGACCTCGGGCGCGGCGCCGATGCCGACGATGACGAAGTCGGCGGCGAGCCGCTCCCCCGAGCTGAGCCGCACCCCGGTCTCGGTGATCTCGGCGGCGGCGGTGCCGAAGCGCAGGTCCACGCCCTTGCTGACGTGCAGGCGGGTGAACAGGTCGCCGAGCTCGTTGCCGAGCGAGCGGTTGAGCGCGGTGGGCTCGGGCTCGACGACGGTGACCTCGCAGCCGGCCGCGCGGGCGGCCGCCGCGGTCTCCAGCCCGATCCAGGACGCGCCGACGATGAGCACGCTGCCGGCGCCGGCCAGGCGCTCCTTGAGCGCCTCGCTGTCGTGCACGGTACGCAGGTAGTACGCGGGCCCCGGCAGGCGCCTCGGCGTCGCGCCGGTGGCGATGAGGAGCTTGTCGTACGGCTGGCGCGACCCGTCGCCGAGCCTGACCAGGTGGTTGCCGAGCTCGATGCGCGTGACGCGCGTGCCGAGCCGCAGATCGACGGCGTTGTCCGCGTACCACTCCGGGCCGTGGACGAAGATCGTCTCCCGTTCGCCCTTGCCCTGGAGGTACTCCTTGGACAGGGGCGGTCGCTCGTAGGGCCGTTCGTTCTCCGCGCCGATCAGCACGATCTCGCCGTCGAAGCCCTCCTCGCGCAGCGTCTCGGCGGCCTTGGCTCCCGCGAGTCCGGCTCCGACGATCACATATGTGGCCATGGGCGCAGTATCCGCCCGCGCGGGTCACGGGAAAAGCCGGGTGTCCCAGCTCATGGGGAAACTTGGTCAGCGGGAGAGCCTGCGGTGCCACGCCACCGCGGAGGTGTCGGTGAGCGAGGCGATCTGGTCGATCACCACGCGGACGCGGGCCGCGTCGTCGGCGGCGCCCAGGTACGCGGGCCTGAAGGCGGGCTCCAGCGTGCCCGGCGCGCCCAGCGTGATCATCGAGGCCAGCTCGGTGATGAGCTCGCGCTGCCTGGCCTGGTTGGCGTTGTGGTCCCTGGTGGCCATGACGTAGTGGGCGGTGACGCCTTTGAGCAGGGCGCACTCCAGGCGGGTGGCGTGGGGCACGACGAGGTCGGCGCGGTGGCGGGAGCCGTACACCTCCTTGGTGGCGGTCTGGGCCGAGCGGCAGAAGCGGCCGATGAGGCCGCTCGTGAGGGCCTTGAGCCCGGCCAGGTCGGCGAGCGTGGCCTCGAAGCGGCGCGGCCAGAGCGGGTCGGTGATCAGCCTGGCGAAGATCTCCTCCAGCTCGCCGAGGTCGGCGTTGGGGGCGTACCAGGTGCGGGTGGTCTCGCACACCAGCGTGCGCTCGGCGGGAGAGCGCAGCGCCTCAGGAGTGACGTGGCCGGAGTGGAGCGCGTCCTCGAGGTCGTGCACGGAGTAGGCGACGTCGTCGGCCCAGTCCATGATCTGCGCCTCGAAGCTCACCCGCCCGTCCGGCGCACCATCCCGGATCCACCGGAACACGGGTAGATCATCGTCATATACGCCGAATTTTGCGGATTTTTCGCATGTCCAGGGATATTTGATGGAAGCGTCGAGCGCCGCCCGCGTCAGGTTGAGCCCGGCGCTGCGGCCGTCCTCGGTGAGGACCTTGGCCTCCAGCCTGGTGAGCAGGCGCAGGCTCTGCGCGTTGCCCTCGAAGCCGCCGCACGAGGCCGACAGCGCGTTGAGCGCCATCTCCCCGTTGTGGCCGAACGGCGGGTGCCCCAGGTCGTGCGCCAGGCAGGCGGTCTCCACCAGGTCGGGATCGACGCCGAGCGTGGCGCCCATCTCCCTGCCGACCTGACCGCATTCGAGGGAGTGCGTGAGCCTCGTACGCGGGATGTGCTGGCCGCCGCCGAGGGACTCCGCAGGGCCCACGACCTGCGTTTTCGCGGCCAGCCTGCGCAGGGCGGCACTGTGCAGCACGCGGGCGCGATCGCGCTCGAATGCGGAGCGTTCGGGATTGCCGGGAGGTTCCGGAACCCACCGCTCCTGATCGTGGTCGTCGTAGTACGGCATTGCTTTGGTGATTTTATCCAGTTTCCGGTCTCCGCTAAGGTCAAGCCTCGCGAGAACCCCTTCCCCGGGAGCCCTCACCCCATGACGACAGCGTTCCGAGCAGTGCTGGCCTTCATCCTGCTCGCCGGCTTCTACGTTCTGGTCGGCCTCTTCCTGGTGGCCGCCGTCTTCTTCGACGTCCTGCTCCTTGTGGACTTCCACGTCAACGCCCTCAAGGCCGCGATCGTCCTGACCCTGGTCGCGGGCGCGCTCGTACGGGCCCTGTTCGTGGTGAGCCGCCGCCAGGGCGGCGACCAGCCTGGCGTGCCGATCGGACGCGAGCACGAGCCCGTGCTGTGGCAGACGGTCGAGGAGCTCGCCCAGCGCGTGCGCACGGCGCCACCGGACGAGATCCGGCTGGTGGCGGAGGTCAACGCGGCCGTCTCGGAGGACACGCGCTGGCTGGGGATGAAGGCGACGCGACGGCGGATGTTCATCGGTCTGCCGCTGCTGCAGACGCTCACCGTGGACGAGATGCGCGCGGTGCTGGGGCACGAGCTGGGCCACTACAGCGGCGCGCACACGCGGCTGGGCGCGCCGGTCTACCGGGGGCGGGTCTCGCTCCTCGCCACCGTCCAGGGGCTGCGCAACCACCCGTTCGTGCAGCGCCTGTTCACCTGGTACGCCAAGTTCTACCTGCGGGTCTCGCAGGCCGTCTCGCGCAAGCAGGAGCTGGAGGCCGACCAGTTCGCGGTCGCGATCGGCGGGCGGCAGGCCATGGCGGGGGCGCTGCGCAAGATCCAGACCACCGCGACCGGCTGGGACCTCTACGTCGAGAACTACCTGTCGCTCACCGGCGCGGGCGGCACCAGGCCCGCCTCGGTGTTCGGGGGCTTCCACGCGCTCATGAGCGACGGCGACCGGCAGGCCGAGATCGCCAAGCTGGGCGAGGAGCCGCAGGACGTCTCGCCGTACGACTCCCATCCGAGCCTGGCCGAGCGCCTGGCCGCCATCGAGCACCTGCCCGAGCCGCCGCACGTCCCCGACCCCCGCTCGGCCCTGACGCTGCTGCGCGACGCGAACGTGGCGGTGCAGGCCGTGGAGCAGGCCATGTGGACGCCGGAGGCGCTGACCGGGCTGCGGCCGGTGTCGTGGGAGGAGCTGGTGGCACACGCCATGTACGCGGGCCGCAACGCCGACGCCCTCCACGACCTGGCGGTGGCCGGCCAGCGGGTGATGGGGGCCGCGCGGCCGTACCTGGACGCCGCCTTCGAGGCGATCGCCCGCGGCCGGCAGGCGGAGCTGGAGGCCGTCCTGCGCGAGCAGGGCTGGAAGGCGTCGGAGACCCTGCTCGCCGGGGTGCTGGGGCAGGCGCTGGAGGCGGTGCTGATCCAGCTCGGCGAGGCCAAGTGGACGCTGTCGTGGTCGGGGCCGGCGCGGCTGCTGTTCGACGACGGGGAGGAGGTGGCGCTGTCGGAGTACGCGGCCCAGGTTTCGGGCAATCCGGAGGCCGTCGCCGGGCTCCGTCGGTGGCTGGGGGACCACGGCATGCGCCACGACTACGTCCCGGTCGAGGAGCCTTCCCCCGGGCATCCCGCCGCCCAGGCCGCGACGCCCTCGTTCTAGCGCGGCGCCCGCTCGAATCCGGCGCGGTGCTCGCCGCGCGTCCCGCCCGCGCTCGTCGACGCCCCGGAACCGGGGCGCGCCCGCCCACCCGCTCCGCTCGAAGAGGCGCAGCAGCGCGGACGACGGCGTTGCCGAACCCCCCGGGAAGGTGTGCCCCGAACATGATCACCAGACTCGCGGTTTGAGACTTTTAAGCGGTCGATGGCCTGCTCAGCATGAAAAGTCTCACAGGGTGGTGCAATGAAACACTTGAAGGCATGACTGAGAACGACATCATTCAGCTCGTGTCCGGTTTCCCCGGAGTCGTGACCCAGACCATCGAGGAGAACAGCGAGGCCCCCGAGGTGGCCTGGGGCGACACGTTCTTCTTCTACGACCCCGAAGGCAGCCTGGCGACCCATCCCCGGCAGCCGTTCGCCACGATCGTCATCAAGGACTACCCGGATTGGGACACCTTCTCCGACCTGAACAGGCCGGGCGTGTTCCGGCTCAACATCGCCGTCGGGCGCGCCACGCTCCAGCGGCTCGTCGGCGACGACTCCGAGGTCGACTACACGGCCGAGGACCGCGTCCTCCCCCACCCCAAGTACGCAACCCAGGGCTGGATCGCCATCGTGAACCCGGGCGAGCAGGCCCGCCCCCTCCTGACCGAGGCCCACGCCCGCGCCGTCGCCCGCCACCGCCCCCGCAAGACCTCCTGACCCTCGCGCCCGGCCGGGCTCCGGGCAGGCGCG
>NZ_JBIEIS010000049.1:76440-93324 GCF_043496855.1 Nonomuraea sp. JJY05 | reverse complement strand
GCCCCACGTCACGATGTCTACACTGCCACCGGTCTGATCACTACGAAGACCCCGGCCCGGAAACCGATGACGAGGAAATCCACGAACCCACGTCCTCGACGCACAGGTTAAAGATCAAGCTAGCGGCCCCAAATGCGCCCTGACCAGGTCGCTAGACCGCTAGCAACCAGCCCGCATCAACCGGAAACCCGGTCCCGGAAGGTTGGTTACGACCCCACCGGTTGGCTTGCTATCTGCAATCCGGCATCGTGCAGCCTCCACACGCTCTGGCGGCATCGCCCGCCGCCGTGCGCATGACCCGAGGGCGGCGTAGCGTGTCCATTGTGACGCACCAAGACGCGATGGCCGACCCGCCGCACGATGCGGTGACTCCGGTGACTGCGCTGGTCGACGCCTGCCGGCACTTCGCCACCCACGTGCGGCTGCTGGCTGACCAGCTCGGTGCGGCGGAGCTGAGCGACGACGACGTCGAGCGGGTCCACAATGCCGTGCATCAGGTTTTCACCGCGGCGGGGCTGGCGGCCGCGCTGGCCACCGGCCTGCAACGGCACGCCGGTGAGCAGGACTGCCCGCACTACAACGTGCTCACCGACGCCGAGTGGGCCCCACTGGCTGAGGGCGGCGGACGCGAGCGCAAGGCCGTCTACGGGTGCGAGCTGCAACCCGGCCACCCGGGCGGCCACGCGGCGCACGTCCAGGTGCTGCCCGGGCCGGATCGGTTCGTCTGGATCCGCTGGGACGTCCGCGCCCGCGAACTCGTCACGCTGCCGCCGTGCCCGGCCGAACGCGCCGACCCTCACCCCGACCCGCGCTCTCCCTACGGGGACGAGCCGACGCCGTGCCTACTGTTCGAGGGGCACGTCGGACCCCACCGCTACTAGCCCACATCGAGCCGATACGCGAAGCGGCCATAGCCCCGGCTTCCAACCCTTGGTCGGTAGCTGCGTCTGAAGGCCCAGACCTGGGAACCTGTAGACCAGGGCATATCTGCGGACGCCTCCTGCCGGATCATCATCTTGGAAGACCAACTCGCCGAGGCAACGCGCATCAATAACTGCCGCGACCGCCGACCGGAGACACGTACCGGCGGATTCGCCAACCTGCGGCCTGGTCTCGGACAGCACTGACCAGGCCGAACCACATCTCGCACGCCGATATCAGCGGCTAGGCGGCTCATTTCGCCCACCCCGCTCGCGAGTTCGGCCTGGAGCACGTCGACCTCTCCAAGCGAGGGGCGCGTTTGTGATCCGAACCGGCCACCCCTTGGTTTGTGTCGGTGGCCGCCACTACGGGTGGGAGACCGGGCAAGACACGCATGCCGCTACAAGTACTGGCCCGCCTCGGCGCTGTCTGTCTTCGACACACGCGCCGACACCACGTTGGCGAGATTGATGATCACGCCGTTCACGTCGGTCTCACGGCCATATCTCGCCCGCATCAACACCAGGCTGCGCCGCTCGTCCGCAGCACGAGCGATCGCCGCCACCGTCTCGGGCTCCCCGTCGAATCACGGAGATGTCGTCACCGCCCACCAGGCGGAATCGAATGATCAGTGCGACATTCTCCGGCACGGCCGACTCCTTTCGCCAGACTCCGCACGGAATACCTGCCCAGCATGATCAACCTGAGATAAGGAAGTCGTAGCAATCACGCTACCCGCGGTCGAGTTCGACGATCCCGTGCTGGATCAGAGTGAACCGCGCCTTTTCCTACCGATGTCAGTCTGTGGGCCCCAGCCCGGCTATCCGTTGCTCGCGAACGTCCTGCAGAGCCCGCAGGTAGCCGATCTCCAAGGCACGGCAGACCAGGTTGTTCATCTCGGGAGAGCCGTCGAGTCGACCCCAGCCGGAGAACTCGTTGGCCACCGCCTCATCGGCCAACCGCTCGTCACCGGCATCACCAGGGCGTGGACCGTCGTAACGGATCCGGCCGATGAACTCGCTCCATTCCTCCAGTTCGGCACGCGCGTCATCGTCGTCGCTCATACTGGCCATGGTGACCTATGATCACTTTCTGCGCGAGCTCATCCGGCATGCCCAGTGATGAAGCACTCTCTTCGGGCAGGCAGTAGCCGAGAAGATCAAACAGCGCCTCGCCCATCTCCTCCGTGCGAATCTCAATCTGGAGCCGTCGATTTCACCCGTGGCTTCCAGGTTCGAGCCACGGGGCGCCCTATCACTCCGGCCAGGCACGATGCCGTGCCGAGGAAGCGACCCGATAATCACGAGCTAGCCTGAGACACAAACGAGCCAAGCCGACGACCCTGCCGCCGAAGCCACGCCTGCCCCATCGCGGGAGAAGCACCATCCGTCAAGTGGGATCATGGCCTGGCAAGACTCCTCGAACAGTGCACTGATGCGTGAGGATGCGGGAATTCGCGCCCAGGGGTGGCGCTCAGTCACCCGCTCCCGCATCGAGCTGCCTACCACCCACGCCGGCGTCGAGGAGGTGCGCCCCGGCATCGTGCAGGGTGATGCCGTAGCCCCCCGGCGCGTCGATAGGAGGCGTCGACTCGCTCGTCACGGTGATCGCCTTGAAGCGGGTATCGCGGGTCGGGCCGTCGCCGACGAGGTGGCCGCGCAGGTGGCCGGCACGGTCGTATACCGCCCAGCGGCCGGCGCCCACCTGTGGCATGGCGGCCGGGTTGTCCTTGAGCCACTGCGCGTTGGCCGCATGATCGGGCCGTTTGTCGGTCTCATCCGGCTCGGCGGGCTCCATGACGTCATGGTCTTCGGTGCTGCGGGCGCTACTCATGGTGCGTCTCGCTCTCAGATTGTGGCTGACGCCCCCGAGCATCGGAGGAGCATTCTCAGCCTGGGAACACAAGGTCTGGCGCAGATCGCATTCACCTGACGCCGTTGGGGCAGTCGAGCCGGTGCGAACGGCGGGTCCTCTGCTCGGGGTGGCGGCGCCGGAGTCGTCTCCGCCGAGATCGAGGCGGAAGGGTGGGCATCGGTCGGTCATCAGGGCTGCGTAGCCGGCGACCCGCAGCCCCCAGCGGTTCAGGCCGAGGATGAGGTCGAACAGTGGCAGGGGTACTGGCCGGTGATCACGATCGCGACCAGTGCGACGAGGCTGAGCAGGCAGAAGGCGATCCACAAGGGGATCAGTATCAGCGCGTGTGGCACGATCAGCAGCCATTTCACCAGCCACAGCCAGCGTGACAGGGAGCCGTCCTGCTGGGCGTGCACCCGAATCGGGTACAGCCACTCCTCGGTGGTGGGGCTCGCGTGGTCAGCGGAGTTGTCGAGCTCATGGTCGTTCTTCTCTTCGTCAGCGTCGGATCTTTGTCAGCGTCGGACGCACGACCTCTGCCGTGGTGCGTCTCACACGCCGCCGACGCCTTTTCCTCGGCGTGGCCTGTATTGCGGATGGGATGACCGAGGGGATCTCACTCAGCGGGTAGCCCCGTCGATCACCCATGTCACCGTGCCGGACTGGACGAACGATCAGGTCCTGCTTGTTCTCCGCGCAGATGAAAGGTCCCCAGCGTCGCGGTCGGACCATGTCCGCCTTCATCGAGAATCGGTGACTGCCGGGAACGCTGGCTTGGCGCAGGGTCAAGTGGCGGCGGGCACGAGATCGGCGACGCGGCCGCCCTCGTTCTCCCAGGAGGCTGAGCCATCCTGGCCGGGCAGGCCCTCGTCTGGAACGGCGGGGTGGAGGATGTCGCTGGGACGGATGCCGACCGTGTCTGCGGCGGCACGCGTGAGCGCGGCCATGGCCGGGCCGTTCGCCGTGTCGGGCGGGATGACCAGCAGAGTGATGGGCGCGGTGCCCGCGATGCTCAAGGTGATCAGGTGCGGGTCGGCGCTGCGGAACCAGCCCACTCTGACCTGACGGCCACGGGCCGGGATGCGGCGCGGTATGTGATCCCATGCGTCCAGATACAGCCCGACACGCAGGACGGCTCTGTTGAGCCGTCGGTCGACGGCGGAGATGAGGGCGGGGAGTTCGGCGTCGGCGTCGCGGGTGTGAGGCCACCATGCCCCGTCGACGGTGCCTCTCCGGTCCAGGACGGGATTCAGGCTGAGCCGGAGTGCGGACTGGGTCGCGGCACCGGCACTTGGCGGTGTGAACGGAGACTGGAGTGTCATCATGTTGCCTGGCCTGTTCAAGCCCTCAAGAAGGGCCGAAAGCGGTCTATCGCCGCGGGCGACGCCAACCCGTATGCCAACGCACGAAATGTCCTCGGTATTGTTATTTTACCTCCTTCCACGAGGCAAGGAAAGGCATAAAGCCGCCACCGGAAGAATCGGCTGGTTATCGATCGCTGTGATAACCAGGTCGGCGATTGCCTGTTTCCCGTTCTCGTCCAGAAGAGCACCCTTGGGTTCAGGCCGCGTTGCGGTCGTAAAACGCCGACCGGGCATCGTGCCCGGCTCGGGCTCCATGGTTTCTTCGAGATGGACGCCCGAGAGCCACTGAAGGGAAGCATGGTGAGCCTGACAAGGAAGATCAAGACCACAACGCGGCTCGTCAAGGGCTGGATCATGCTCTATTTCGGCCGTGCCACCGGAAACCAGCAACTGGAATCGAAAGGTCTGGCCAGCCGACCCGAAAATAATCTGAAGCAGCGCAACGGAAGGACCAAAGGTATTTTCAAGCGCTGACCACGGCCGCCGACGACATCGACGGCAGGCGCTCAATTGCCGGCCTCCATGGGCCGACACATTTCCGGGATCGAGCAACGGGCAAATAGCTGGCAAAAATTGGGAGGGGCCGTGAATCGTGTCATCGTGGTGGGCACCGACGGTTCGGCCGCTGCGACCGCGGCCGTCGAGTGGGCGGCCGACGACGCCGCGCGCGATGGCCCGGCTGTGCATCGTCCATGCCGTGGACCGCTCGCAGTACGAGATCGCGAAGTTCTCCAACCCGGGCCCGGATGATGCCGTCGCCCTCAGCGCGGAGAGCGTTCTGGCCGACGCCGAGGTGGTCGCGCGCAAACGACAGCGTGGCATCGATATCACCAGCGAGCTGTTTCAGGGCGCCGCAGCAACGGTGTTACGCGGCCAAGCCGGCAACGCCGGCGAGATCGTGATCGGCGGCAGAGGCCTGGGCGGCTTCCCTGGGGCCGTACTGGGCTCGGTGAGCACACACGTAGCAGGGCACGCGCACGGCCCGGTGGTCGTCGTCCGCTCCGACCCCGACACCGCCTACGGGGAGATCGTCATCGGGCTCGACGACTATCCCGCAGGCGAACCCGCCCTCGCCTACGCTTTCGAGCAGGCACTGCTGCGCGCGAGCACGCTGCGCGCCGTCTACGCGTGGCAGCCGCCGGCGCATGCCCACATCCCCGAAAGCGCCCATGATCTGGACGAGATCCACGCCGCCCGGTGCCGGATCGCGGCCGGCATCCTCCTGGGATGGCGGCAGCAATATCCGCAGGTTCAGGTGGTCGAGGACGTCCGGCGCGCCCACCCTGTCGACGCCCTCGCCGGCGTTTCCGCTCAGGCGGACCTGGTCGTCGTCGGCTCCCAGGGCCGGGGGGCGATCGGCACCGTGATGCTTGGATCCGTAACCCTCGGCGTTCTGTACCACGCGCGCAGCTCCGTCGCGGTGGTGCGGCCATGAGGCGTTCTGCTCTCCCCGGCCCGGAGATGTGAAACCCCGGCCGACGGCCGTCTGGGCGGCTCAGCCGGCAGGATCGCTCTTGAGCAGAGGCTCGGACAGCACCGTCGGCGCGTCGGGCTGGACCGCAAGGCCGAAAACGAGCTTGTCGGACGGTGGTGGCCGCCTGCTCTTGCCGTCGTTGCCGCGCCTCAGCACGGACTCAGGCGGGAGCGGCGGCAGCGGGACCTTGCCGTCGTTGTCGTGCTTCAAGGCGGGCTTGGGCGGGAGCGGTGGCAGGTCGGCGGATTCGTCGGGGCGTTCATCGTCGTGGTGCGTGCTCATGTCGCGTCACCTTTTCGCGAGCCGTTTCGGGCGTCGCCCTGGGTTGTCGGTCGGTCGTCGCGGGTGCGGTCGGCGGGCTGGGGGCGGTGGTGTTCCTCAGCGCTGTCGAGGAGTTCCTGGAACAGAACGTCGTAGTGCACCATGGCCTGCCGCACGTCCTCGGTGGATGCCTTGCCCTGGGCGACACACCCGCTGATCTCGTGGGCCTGGCGGTAGCGGTGGAGCATGCGGTCGTGCACCGCCGCCCATTCTGATTGCTGCTGTTCGAAGCCTTCGGTGGGATATCCGCGCTCGGCCATGGCGGCCGTGACGAGCCGATCAGCCTCTATTACCGCAGGGCCTGGACCGTCGGCGAACTGCTTCTGGATCGCTGTCCAGCATTCGGCGTAGGTCCGCTGTGACTGGGGGGTGAGTGGCTTGATGTCGAGAGTGGCCGCCCGCCCCTGCCGGGCGCGCAGTTCCTGCTCGGCCCCGCCTCGGTTGTCGCTTTCGTTCATGGCGGGTTCGTGCTTGGGGCTGATGTACTGGCGAATGCGTTGCCAGCGCTGCTGCACCATGACGAAGCCGATGGCGGTGACCAGGATCGCCACCACAGCGATGGCGATGATTGTGGTCATGGTGGGCATGTCTGCCTCCAGGAGAAGATGGCCCTCGCCTCGGGCCGAGAGCGGGAAGGTGAGAGCAGGGGTTGAGCTCGGGTCGGCCCTTCGCCGGCGAGGCCGGGAAGATGTCTACTCCCGCGTACGGACGACAGCGGCGCACCCGGCCTTGCGAGGACCGGTGGGACGCTCGCTGCCTTTCAGTCGTTACGCCCGGCTAACCGTCCGGCGCTGGTCAGGGTCGGCGGTTGCCGGGAGGCCTGCGGCTGCGTCGTTGTCTGGCGTCGTAGCCGGGAGGCTGGAGGAGGCGGCGTTGCCTGGTGTCATAGCCGGGATCTGCCGGGCTGGGTGGCGGTCGGTCGTCGATGACGTCCTGAAGGCTGCGAGCGGTCGACTGGGGCCAGCGTGACCTGGTGCGGAGCAGCAGGAGCAGCAGGAGCCCGAGGGCACCGCCGAGCACCAGGATGACACCCGCGACGCGCAGGTCCAGGCCGCCCACCGAACCGTCCGCCAGGGCGAAGATGAGGAGGGCGCCGACCGTGATGACCGCGACGGCTCCGGCGATGGCCATCACGCATCCCTTCTGCCGCGGCAGAAGGGATGCGTGAACTCCCCGGCGGTGCTGGGCGGGGTCATGGGCGGCCGGCCCGGCGATCCGAACGCCGGCCGATGATCAGGTGGTAGCCGCCCAGCAGGACTGCCGCGCCAACGATGGCGCAGAGCCAGGTGGACAGGTCGAAGAAGCCCTGGATGCCGGCGACGTGCAACACCTGGGTGGCCACGAGGCCACCCAGCAGTGCCCCGGCGATGCCAAGCACGAAAGTGACGATCAATCCTTGCGGGTCCTTGCCGGGGACCAGCATTCTGGCCACCACCCCGGCGACCAGTCCGAGGATGATCCAAGCGATGATGCCCATGGCCGAACTCCTTTGGCGGTGCATCGATGTCTGCATGGGATCGGTTTTCCGGACCGGTCGAAGCAGGGGGCCGGCCGCCGCGTGATCGCCGGCGGTCGGAGTCATTCACCTTGAGTCGACACCCACGCGTGCCGCACGGAAACAGGCGATCCGGGAAGGATCCATCTCCAGAACCGATCACACCACGTGCGGAGCCTGTGCATCAGGCAGGCTCGTCGCCGTGGCTGGTGACTGTCGGGGCGTCTTCGCTGGGCGTTGGTCCGGTGGGCGGGGCGACGGGGTCCAGCCAGCCGAGCCGCTCGGCGAGTTGTCGGGCGCTGTTGATGACGGTGGCGATATGGGGAGAGGGGTTGGCATCGTGCCACAACAGTGACCAGGGGTAGTGCATGGCAGGTTCGATCAGGGGCCGCCAGGTGGTCCCCGGCCGGTTGGAGGAGCGGAACGAGGAGGGGACGCAGTGCACGCAGCGGCGCTGGAGTACGAGGTCGGCGGCGGCGCGGGTGCTCTCGACGGTTCCCTCGTAGATGGTCGGCGCGAACCCGGCCGAACGGCACAGCTCGATGACGAACTGGTTGAGCTCCGGCGTCTGGGATTCCTCGCCGAGCAGCAGGAGTTCGTCGGCGAGGGCGGCGACGGGCACGCCGTTCATGTCGGCGAAGCCGTGGTCGTCGGGCACCAGCACGCCGAGCGGATCAAGTCGGATCAGCTTGGACGCCACCTCGGCCTGGGTCTGGGAAGCAGGTCCGATGGCGATGTCCAGGCGGCCGTCGGCCAGCTGCCGGTACTGCTCTGGGGTGCCCGCTTCGACCTGATGAATCGTGATGTCGGGATGGCCGCGCTGGAGTTCTCGCAGGATCTGCGGCATGGAGTCGTAGCCGGCGTCGATGATGCCGACACGCAGCGTGGGCGCTGACGCCACGGCGTTGCGCGCGACCTGCCCGGACCGGCCCACGTGGTCGAGGATCTGGCGCGCCTCAATGAGGAAAGCGGCGCCCGCCGGGGTCAGATCGACGTGGTGGGTGCTGCGATCCAGCAGTCGCACTCCCAGCTCGCGCTCCAGCCGCTGGATCTGCTGGCTCAGCGCGGACTGCACGATGTGCTCGCGAGCCGCCGCCCGGCCGAAATGCAACTCTTCGGCCAGCGTCACGAAATAGCGCAACTGGCGCAACTCCATGCCCGCCACCCCTTTCTGCTGGGCGGCGCCGATCCGGGCCGTCTTCCACCACTCTAGGTGCCTCGTGGAGTGTGGCCCCCTGACAGGAGCGTTGGCGCTGCTCGCCGGGCTGAGGTATCCAGCCCCTGCCGAAGAGGGGATCAGTGCTTGGGGGTGTCCTTGACCTTCCCGCCGGACTGCTTTGGATTGTCCATGGCCCGATCGGTCTTGCCCGCGTGGTGACGCTGGCTGCGAAAGCGCCACCTGGCCCGGCGTTTGAGAGCCTGTACCTTGTTGTCGATCTCCCAACGCAGACTCATCGCGTTCTCCTTTCACCGCTCAGCTCGGACATGGGCCCGGAGGCGGACCTCGTTGATCCGTCTTCGTCATCAGCCATGACCTTGTGCCGGCTGACATTCACCACGGTCAGGCGGCTTGGAGTTCCAATGTCCTCGCCGGCCCTCAGCGAGGAAACGAGCAATCACCGGTTGGGTTATCACTGGAAGCGATGAGCGAGCGGGCGGCACCGGAGCGCCGCAAGCTCAGTGTGTCTTCCCTCCTGGCGGTACGGGCTGCGCGGGCGGCGTGGTGCCGGACGCCGAGTTGTTTGCGTCTTGCGTTCTCGTGTGCCGGGACGCGGCCAGGCTGGCGATCGTGGTCGCGGCCAGAACAGTGAGGATCACCGTCAGAGACAGCCACACTGGGATCTGCGGGATCTGTGGGAAGGTGTCGTGGGCGGCTTGGGCGATGAGTTTGACCCCGATGAAGGCCAGGACGAGCGCCAGCCCATGTGAGAGGTAGACCAGCCGGTCGAGCAGGCCGCCGAGCAGGAAGTACAGCTGGCGCAGCCCCATCAGGGCGAAGGCGTTGGCAGTGAAGACCAAGTAGGGCTCCTGGGTCAGGCCGAAGATGGCTGGAATGGAGTCCAATGCGAACATCACGTCGCACAGCGCAATGGCTACGATGACCATCGCCATCGGGGTCAGCAGTCGCCGCCCTGCCACCCGGATCATCCATGCGGTGCCGTGGTAGTCAGGGGTGGTGGGCAGTGTCCGAGCCACCAGGCGCAACACCGGATTGCGGGCGATGTCGGGCTGAACTCCGCGATGGCGGACGAGCTGCACCGCGGCGAAGATCAACAAGGCCCCGAACAGATAGAAGGTGGCGGAGAAGCGGTCGATGGCGGCGGCTCCGGCCAGGATGAACAACCCGCGCAGGACGAGCGCGGCGGCGATGCCGATGAGCAGCACCCGGGCCTGCTGCGCGGCCGGCACGGCAAAGGCCGCCATGACAACCCCGAAGACGAACAGGTTGTCGACAGACAGGCTGTATTCGGTGAGGTAGCCGGCGAAGAACTGCACCGCCGAATCCACACCGGCGACCAGTCCCAATCCGACGCCGAAGGCGACGGCCAGGATGAGATAGACACCCACCCACACCCCGGCCTGCAGAGGGCTGGGGCGGCGGCCTCGCCCGGCCACAAGATCGATGACGATTACCACAGCTACCGCGACACCGGTGAGCAGCCATGCCGACAGCGACACCGAAAGGGGCATCGGTCAGTCTCCGGCTGGGGCGCGGGCTTGTGATGGCGGGGCGGCGCGGCGGCGTTGGAGGCGGTCGTGGTCGGGCCAGTGCACGTTGCCGGCCCAGCCGAGCCGTTCGAACAGGCGGATCACTTCGGCGGACGCGTCGATCTGGCCGCGGTCGAGGCCGTGGCGGGCACAGCTGGGCTCGCTGTGGTGGCCGTTGTGCCAGCTTTCGCCGAAGGACAGCAGGGCCAGCGGCCACAGGTTGGTGGATCGGTCGTGGCGGCGGGTCTTGAAGGGCCGGCTGCCGATGACGTGGCACAGGGAGTTGACGCTCCAGGTGACGTGCTGCAGCAGTGCGATGCGGATCAGTCCCGCCCACAGGAAGGCGGTCAGAGCGCCGTGCAGGGTGCCGCTGATCGCCCAGCCGGCCAGGAACGGCAGCGTCAGCGACAGCGCGCACAGCGCGGGGAAGGCGCGCACCACCCGGGTCATGGCCGGATCGGCCAGCAGGTCCGGAGCGTAGCGCTCGGCCGGCGTTTGATCGTCGGTGAACAGCCAGCCCAGGTGGGCGTGGGCAAGCCCCCGAAGCTGCCCGCGCAGGCCGGTGCCGTACCGGTAGGGAGAGTGCGGGTCGCCGGGCTGGTCGGTGAAGGCGTGGTGGCGGCGGTGGACGGCCACCCAGTCGATGACGTTGCCCTGGAAGCCCATCGACCCGGCGACCGCCAACGCCACGCGCAGCCATGGCCGTGCGGTGAAGGAGGCATGGGTGAGCAAACGATGGAACCCGACCGTCACCCCCAGCCCGGTCACCACGTAGAAGGCCGCGGCCAGCAGCAGATCGGTGAGCACGACCCCGTGCCCCCACGCCAGGAAGACCGCGGCGCCGAGCGCGATGAACGGCAGCACGACGATCGCCGCCGTCAGCACCATCTGGGCTCGGCCGACCGGAGGGTGCTCCTCCGCCCCGGGGAACGGCGATGCGCCGTCGTAGTCCTGCCGATCTTTCACCGGCTGTTCAGAAATGCTCATGAAGGCTCTTTCGTCTCGTCTATACGGTCCGCCGGTGCACATAGCACCAGCGCCAGGTCGACCGTGCTTCCAGGGCAGCGACCACCGGGTGGTCGGTTTCCCGGTAGTGAGCCTTGGCGTGGCCGCCCCGCGAATCGTCGGAACAGGCGACCCACCCGCAGGTCAGGCACACCAGCAGGCGCGTCCATGTCTGGCCGAGGGCCAGACATGCCTTGCATTCGGGTACTCCGTACTCCGCAGTCGGGAGTTGGTTGATGTGATCGCAGCGCGGGGCCTGACCGTTCAGGCCGGTGCGGGCGGTGGCGTTCGTTCCTCGTGCATCCAGGGTCATGACGACCCCCTCACGGTGACAGCGACGCAAGCTGCGCCGACTGGTCACCCACCAGTCAAGGCGATCGGCCAGCCGGCGGAAACACACAATCCCAGCTAGCCTCATCACCTGCGGCGATAGCGAGCCTGTCGGCGCGTCGCGAAGCGCCGTATCCGGCTGGATCCCACGTCTCGACAGATCTCCGCCAACGGTGGACCAGGATCAGGGTTTCGGTGGGTCCTCCGTCGAAGGCGGCGGCAGTCACAGACCGCCCTGTCAGGCCGGACCTCGTGCGGCCTGGCGGGCGGCACGCTTGATCACGTCCTCTGCATGGGCACGTGTTTCCCAGCCCCGGGTGTCGGTGCCCTTGCCCGGATCAAGGTCCTTGTAGACGTCGAAGAAGTGACCGATCTCGCCGAGCACATGGACATCCACGTCCAGCAAATCTTGGATGTGGACGTAGCGGCTGTCGTTGGCGGGCACGCAGAGAATCTTCGCATCGGGTCCGTGCTCGTCATGCATCCAGAACACCGCCACCGGACGCACGCTGATCACACATCCGGGAAAGGTCGGCACCTCGCCCAGCACCAGCGCATCCAGCGGATCGTCATCCTCTGCCAGTGTCCCGGGCACGAACCCGTAGTCGTAGGGATAGGCAGTGGCGGTGAACAGCAGCCGGTCGAGCCTGATCCGCTGTTTGGCCTGGTCCATCTCGTACTTGTTGCGCGACCCCCGCGGTGTCTCCACGATCACATCGAAGCGCATCACAACCTCCTGTGCCGCAGCTCCCGGTTGGCCACGTCCTCGGCAGAGCGTGCATTCAGGTCGCCCTACACCCGACAGGGCACAGGGCGTGGCGATATGCCACCCAAGCGGCGATTCCCGCATCGAGCAGCGCCGTCAGCCGCTCATCCACCGTTTTCTCGGGTACGTCGACCAGTTCGCTCCAGGCGTCCGCGGACAGCCGTTGCCATGCCCATACCAGGGCAGCCGACAAGGGCGATCAAAACGTTGCTCGCTCGGCTGGAACATCACGCACACAGGGCATTCCCCCTCATCATGAGGACAGGACCCATTGGCCGGTGTGGCGGAGCCGCCACTCGATAGAAGCGGCTCGGTGGACACCACCGAGTGCTTCCATGATATGCCGCACGCGGCAGCCAGCGTTACCGCAGGTCAGAACACAGATTGCCTACCCGATCTGCGCGCCCTGCAGGATTCGAACCTGCGACCGTCGGATTAGAAGCAAGATCATTAAGTGACGGACGGTGTCCTTTGATGATAGTTTGCACCGGCGGCGCTTCTCATGTCCGGCAGTGCCAGATCATGCCGGGGCGTTCCGGGGCGTACGAGCACGGCGGCGGTCCTGCCCATCGCCGCAGCGCCATACTCCGAACTCCGCCACCTGGATGTAAGGCAGGGCGAACATTTGCGTCGCGGATCGGTGACCGCTTCCGGCTTTGGATAGAGCGCGCTGGGTAGGGGGATGCGTATGGCCACACTCATAGACCGGGTACGCACGTATCTGCGCAGCCCCAAAGGCAGAGCGAACATGGAAAAGGCGAAACGAATGGCCCGTGACCCCCGCAACCAGCAGAAGGCTCGGCGTCTTCTGGAGCGGTTCCGGGGGCGGCGTCACTGATCCGGGCGGACGGCGGCCTGCAGTACACCGGCCGCCCGAAGGTCTACAGGGCCAGAGGGGCTACCCGCGCCCTGGAGCCTAGCCCGACCGGCGGCGAGAAGGTCGAGTTCGTACTCGGCGACTACCGCTCTGAGGTCATCCTCGATGCCAGAGCAGGCGCCATCGGGGCGACGCCGAGGTAATCGAGCACGGCCACGCCACGCACGGACCATTGTCGCCGCCGACGAGCACAATGGTTCGTGCGGACGGCTTAGAACTCCTAACAGAATGATCTAGGAACAGCGCTGATTGTCTGGGGGTTGATCAGCGCGTGAGGAAGGGCGAGCAGCCACCGTGGATCGTGCCCGACGAGTTATGGGCGCGGATCGAGCCGTTGTTGCCGGTTGTGCTACGCCGCGCCGATCACCCCGGCCGCAAGCGTCTGGACGACCGGAAGGTCCTGTCGGGCATCCTGTTCGTGCTCTACACCGGCATCGCGTGGGAGTTCTTGCCCCAGGAGCTGGGCTTCGGCTCCGGCATGACCTGCTGGCGGCGCCTGCGCGACTGGCACCAGGCGGGAGTCTGGCAGCGTCTGCACGAGTCGTTGCTGGCCGAACTGCACGCCGCCGGCGCGCTGGACTGGTCCAAGGCGGTGATCGACGGCTCGCACATACGCGCCCTCAAAGGCGGCCCAAAACTGGTCCGAGCCCGGTCGACCGTGCCCGAACAGGCTCGAAACACCATCTGATCACCGAAGGGCACGGCATTCCACTGGCGGTGTCGCTGACCGGCGGGAACCGTAACGACGTCACCCAGCTCATGCCTCTGATCGAGGCCATCCCGCCGGTACGCGGCGGGCGAGGACGACCACGCCGGCGGCCGGATGCGATCTACGCCGACCGCGGCTATGACCACGACAAGTACCGCTAGCAGGTCCGAGCTGCCGGGATCACTCCGGTCATCGCCCGGCGTGGCATCAAGCACGGCTCGGGACTGGGCGTGCATCGGTGGGTGGTCGAGCAAAGCTTCGCGCTGTTGCACTGGTTTCGCCGGCTGCGCATCCGCTGGGAGATCCGCGACGACATCCACGAAGCCTTCCTCAGCCTGGCCTGCGGCATCATCTGCTGGCGCCGACTGACCAAACTCTGACTCCGTCAGGAACCTTTCGAGTCTGCTGCGAGCCTGGTCAGACCACGATGGCCGGATAGGGACTCCTCATCGCGCCGAAGTATGCCTCGGGCGCTCCTTCGATGTGCTCGGGCAGTTCGTCCATGAAGACGCGCAGCAGTGGGGTCGCGTTGTGCCGGTCGAGGTCCTCCTGCGAACGCCAGACCTCGTAGAGGAAGAATCGGCCGTCCTCCTGCTCGTGGAGGTGGTATTGAAGGTTGCCCTCGTGCCCTCGAGACGGCTCGACGAGGTCCATCAGGAGCTTCCTGAACTCGTCGGCGTGTCCGGGCTTGGGGGTCAGGAATCCGTAGAGCGAAACGGGCGCTGGTGCAGTCGAAGTCGTCGTCATGGGATCAACGTTAGGATGTGACATCGGTGTTAGATTCAAGCCACTGCCCTATGAGGTGGGTCACATGAAGATCGGGGAGCTGTCCCGCGAAACGGGCGTGACCGTACGTCTCCTCCGCTACTACGAGGCCCAGGGGCTGCTCACCTCCCACCGCAGCGAAGGCGGTCACCGCCATTACGGTCCCGAGGCCCCCGCCACCGTCGCGCGCATCCGCACCCTGCTCGCCGCCGGGCTCCCTACCAAGGTCATCCGCGAGCTCATGCCCTGCTTCGTCGGCGACGGCACCGAGCTCCAGGCCTGCGTTCTCGACCACCTCAGAACCCAGTACGTCGAGCTGGACTCCCGCATAGCCGACCTCACCCGAGCCCGCACCGCTCTGGGCGACATCCTCGAAGCCTCCGCCCGAGCACTCACCCACGTCTAAACCGCCGTTACGCGTCGGGAAGCCGTGACCGAGCCTGCGCCAAACACCGGTGATCAACCTACAGAACAGACGATCAATACCACCCCAAGATCATTCAGTTAGGAGTTCTAAGTGGACCTTCACGGATAGACGGCGCCCGGGACGGCCATGCACCCGCCGACCAGTCAAGGCACTGATTATTCGGATGGCGCGGGAGAACCCGACCTGGGGGCACAGGAGAATCCAAGGCGAGTTGGCCCGCCTGGGTTATCCGATCGCGGCCTCCACGGTGTGGGAGATCCTGCACGCGGCGGGTATCGATCCGGCACCTCGCCGGGCGGGGCCGAGCTGGCGGCAGTTCCTGGCCGCCCAGGCCCACGCGATCATCGCGTGTGACTTCCTCGTGGTCGAGACGATAATGCTCAAACGGCTGTATGTGCTGGTCTTCATCGAGCACGGCACCCGGAGACTGCACCTGGCCGGTGTGACCGCGCACCCCACCGGGGCATGGACAGTGCAGCAGGCCCGCAACCTCGTGATGGACCTGGGTGATCGCATCGCCGGGCTGCGGTTCGTGATCCACGATCGCGATCCGCTCTTCAACTCCGCCTTCAGGGAAGTCTTCACAGCCGAAGGGTTGCGGGACATCACCACCATGCCGCGGACACCGAGAATGAACGCCATCTGCGAGCGCGTCATCGGCACCCTGCGCCGCGAACTCCTGGACCGTATCCTCATCCTCAATGAACGTCACCTGGCCCTTGTGCTCCAGGAGTATCTGATCCACTACAACGGGCACCGGCCGCACCAGTCCCGGCGCCAACGGCCTCCGGACATCGCAACGCAACCCTCTCACGACGTGACCGACCTCAACGACCTGCGATCCATCCGCCGAAAACCGGTAGTTGCCAGCATGATCAGCGAATACCGCCACGCCGCTTAACCGCAGCTCAGCCCACGTAACTCAATATTCGAGCGGTACAGGGTGCGCGCGAGCACGCACGAAGCATGCAACCGCTAGACGAAAATTCTAGAACGCATCCGATCCCACATCCCCGCAGGTCAGACCATGATCAAAAACGCGCCCTGCAGGATTCAAACCTGCAACCGTCGGATTAGGCAGTCGAAGGCCACAGAACTCGTGCGCGAGCCCTACCGAAGTCCGAGACACAGCATTCTGTACATGTTCAGCAAATCATCGGCAACGCACTGCTTTCGATAAATCAAGTATTGGTCGCCAACGCGATCGAACGTAAAGTCTAGATCAAGCTTCGTCTCAACTCGTCTCGAAAGCGCAGACATCGGAGTTGCGAGCACTGCGACCATCGGATTAGAAGCAAGATCCTTTAGTGTCGCGCAGTGCCGTTGGATGATAGTTCGGGCCGCCTCCACACGTTTTGCGTGTCAGGCGGTGCCGCGTCCTGCCGGCGCGTGACGGGGCGTACGAGCACGCACCGAGCACGGCCGACCCCCTGATTCGATCATCGCAGGTGGCGCCACGCGGAGGACCGGCTCCCAGCGCGAGTCGGCACGATGTACGGGGGGCAGTCCTGTCGCCGCGAACTCCTCCACCACTGCCTCATATGGAACAAATGCCGCCTGCGGCAGGCCTTACGCAAGTACGAACACTTCTATAATCTGCAGCGAGCCCATCAGGCTCAAGCCCAAGCTACTCCACTGTGCTCCACCCCGGACTCAATCACCGATCCAGCCCTGTTCGCCAACCTCAACATACGGCGACGAGACCGGGCCCGGCGGAGTCCTCCAGGAGCACACATGACGTTTGATCTGCACGGATGCAATTTTCGGCAGGCGTGCTGACAGCTATCCGAACCGGAAAGGCCCCTAAAGCACGGCAAACCGTCCCTGCCAGCGCGGGGGGGGGGGGGGGGGGGGGGGGGGGGGGAGG
>NZ_JBIEIS010000049.1:0-76430 GCF_043496855.1 Nonomuraea sp. JJY05 | reverse complement strand
CCCCCCTCCCCCCCCCCCTCCCCCCCCCTCCCCCCCCCCCCCCCCCCCCCCCCCGCCGCGGATCCGCGCCCTCAGCCTGCCGACCCGGCCATCCAGTGCTGCGCGACCACGCGAGTGTCCTCGTCATCCGATGCCTGCGCGGCACGAAGCACTCGGTCAAGGAGTGGTCTCAGTCCGGCCTTGACCAGGAGCGCTATGGCTCCCCAGTAGTCGGCCGCATCACGCTCCGTTTCTCGCACGAACGCTTTGATGATCGGTTTAAGCTCCCGTTCCAGCACAGCCGCGTCGAGCCGGCTCAGGACGACGCGGACTCGCTCGCTACGCCAGTCTTGGCCGAGGGCCAGCTCGAACAGTTCGGGTACGAGGGCGCGTACAACGTTGGGGCGGGCGCGTCCATACTCGTCCAGCACTCGCAGGGCCGTCTCTCTGCCAGGTGGTGTGGGGATCGACAGCGCGAGCGACTCCCGCAACGCGGGTACGGGGTCGCCGGCGAACACGCGCTCGCGCGCCTCCTGATAGTCCTGGTCGGCTCGGACGAGGTCATCCCAGTCGGGGTTCGTGCTCATCATCCGTCCCACGGCTCCCATCCGAGCTCCTTGATGAGCTTCTTGAATTTGTTGAAGCTCATCTCCTTCGCCGGATAGATCGTGACATGACCTTCAGGGATGCCGCCGATCCCGCCATCATCCACGTATCCCAGGCCCTTCTCTTCGAGTCCTTCGAGCTTCTCCGGCGGCAGCCGATAGATGGGCCCGTCGCCCGGCATTCCCTCCTTCAACTGCTCAGGTGTACGGTACGTCGACATTCCGTTGGGTGTGGGACCGCTCTGCGGAACAAGCTTGCCGTTGCCGCCCACCTCCAGGTGCGCCTTCTGCGGCGAGGGCCGGGCCGGGCCCACTCCTCGCGCGTAGAGTCCAGGTGGGGCGCTGGATTTGGGTGCCTTACTCAGGCGTGGCAGTCTGGCAGCCGCCTTCGCGGCGATCGAGCTCGCCTTCTCGACGACCTTCTTGGTGACCGCGCGGATGGCACCGCCGGCGGAACGGCCTGCGGCCGACGCTGCGGCGACGATCTTCGGGATGATGGTGGAGGATCTGGTGGCGAGGCTAACCGCCGCACGCACCACACTCGGTACGCTGATGATCGCGGTGGCGATGTCGGGAGCGATGGTGCCCGCGAAGTACGACTTGGAACCGGGGTCCGCTCCGACCAGCCTGACAGTCCAGTCCTCGGCGCCGGGCAGATAGAAGATACCGGCCAGCGGGTTGATGGCGGGGTTCTTCAGGGTCCACATCTGTGCGCCGACGTAGAAGTTCCAGGCGGGCTTCAGCACCTTCTTGACCGGGGACCACCAGTGGCCACCGCCACCACCGCCGCCACCACCACCGCCGCCGCCGCCGACATCGCCTTCGACGGGGCCACCGCCGGCGTCATAGTTGTCTTCCTCCCCTCCGCCGGAGCCGCAGCCGCTCATCCCGACGCACGTCATGAGCCCGTCGGGGTCGCTCATCGTGACCGGGCTGTTGCCGGCGTAGGCGTAGCCGTTCATCTGCTGCGGATCGCTCTGGTCGATCAGGGGATCGACCGAGATGAAGCGGCCGGTGCCGGGGTCGTACTCGCGGGCGCCCAAGTGGGTGAGGCCGGTGCCGCCGTCGATGGTGCCGCCGACGAAGCCCTTCTCCCCGGGCCAGGCGCCTGCCGCGGCCCCGCGAGGCTCGCCGAAGGGCGTGAACCGGCGCTTGGCCACCGCCCCGGTGTTCGCCTCGATGGCCACGTCGGCGCTGCCGTTGTGGTCGCCTGACAGGAAGGTGACCCCGGCCGCGGTGCGCATGGCGACGGTCTGGCCGTCGTGCCCGTAGTAGCGGGTGCCCTTGACCGCGCCCTTGAACAGGCGCAGTTCCAGGCCGGGCAGGAAGAGAGTGGTTCCGGTGGCGTCCCGGCGGATCAGCCGATCACCATTGGGCCCGTAGGCGAACGAGGACTCGCCCTTGGCCGGGTCGCTCACCTTGACGAGATCGCCGAGGGCGTCCCAGGTGAAGGTCTGGCCGGCGCGGCTGACGGTGTTGCCGGTGGCATCGTAGGCGTAGGCGTCGGTGCGGGGGTCGGCGCCGGTCTGGGTGACGGCGGCCAGTTGGTGTCCCTTGAACTCCGGGGCCACGCCGGGGTCTCCGGCGTAGGTGTAGGTCCTGGTGGCGGAGAGCTGGTTGGCCGGGTCGTGGCGGGTCTCGGTCTTGCGGTTGCCGGTCTGGTCGTAGGTATAGCCGAGCCGGTACGGGGCCGGCCCGCCGAGCACGGCTGACGCGGGATCTGCCGCGCAGGTTCCGGCTCCCTGCGCCCAGGCGTCCGTCAGCCGCCTGAGGTGGTCGTAGCGGAAGCACTGGTTGTCCGTGCCGTCCCGGGAGACCTCAGTGACCTGCGTGATGTTGCCAGCGTTGTCGTAGCCGTAAGTGGCGTCGCGATCCACGCCCGCGGTTCCGGCGTGGACGGTGCTGGTGCCCTTCAGACGCTGGGTGCCGAACTCGTAGGCGTAGCCGAGGTCCACCTGCTTGCTGGCCGCGCCGATGGACAGCCGGCGTGCCAACGGCTTGCCGGTCTTGCTGAGGTCGGTGCCGGTGACGTACGTCGACAGGTTGCTGCTCGTCGTGAGCAGCCTGCCGAGGTCGTCGTAGGAGGAGGCGATGACCTCGGCGGGGAGGTCTCCGGCCGCCGGGCTGCTGATGGACTGCACGCTGCCGTCGAGGTTGTAGACGGTGTTGAACTGGTAGCCCCCGGCGGGAGCCAGCGCGCTCTCCGCGGCCGGCAGTCCGCTCAGCGTGACCGTGGTGCGGGTCGGGCGGTCGAGGTTGTCATAGAAGTTGACCGCGTGGGTGTAGGCGGCGCCGCCGCTGTAGCGGGTCGAGCTGGTGGGCTGGCCCTTGCGGACGGTGTCGTACACCCAGTCGGCCACTTTGGCGCCGGACCCGTCGTACTTGGCAGTCGCACGGCCAACGGCGTCGTAGGTGACGCGGAGCCGCTGGCCGCGGGCGTCCTGGGTCTCGACGAGCTGGTCGAGGTCGTCGTAGGCGTAGGTCGTGGTGCCCTTGTCGGGGTCGGACTCGGCGATCTTGCGGCCGCGCAGGTCGTAGGTGTAGCTCCAGACGTGGCCGCCCGGCCCCTTGACCGTGGCGGGCAGGTCGGTCGGCGTGTAGGTGTAGAAGGTGCTGTCGTAGCCGCCGTCCTTGTGCTGGCGCAGCTCCACCTGCCGGCCCCGGGCATCGCTGATCGTGGTGACGGGGATACCGCCGTCCGGCGGAGTGACAGTCTGGCGGTCACCGCCGTAGGTGTAGGTGGTGCGCCACTTCTCCCCCGCGTCGCTGTTGCCGGCCAGCAGCCGCTCCGCGGTGATCCGGCCCTGACCGTCGTAGGTGTAGGCGGTCTGGGTCTCCACCTGACCAGTCATGGCGACACCGAACAGGCTCGTGGCGGGTGGGTCGTCGGCGTAGTAGGTGTCGTAGGTCCGGTCCACCGCGCCGCGGGCGTTGTAGAAGACGTCGGCGATCAGTCGGCCGCCGTCGGGTCCGGGCCGCTGGGTCTGGCGGGAGCGTAACCAGCCGTCCAGCAACTCGTGCGAGGTGTCCAGGCCGCCGTCGTTGTTGAGGCTCCTGGTGGTGACCGCGGTGATCGCGTTCGCGGTGATCCGGTAGTCGAACTCGCGGTCGGGTACCTGGTCGGTGGTGCGGTTGGGCCCCCAGATCTTGGTCACCCGGCCGAGCGCGTCGTACGCCAGGCGGGAGGTCTTGCCGCTGACGTCCACCTGTGTGACCGGGGTCCCCCAGGCGGTGTCCATATCCTCCACGGTGACGAAGGGGGCGGCTCCTGCTCTGGGCGCCGGCGAGGTGACCGTGACCTTGGTGGTCAGGCCCTGGGGATCGGCGAAGGCGGTGGAGATGACCCTGTCGACGGGGGTCGCGGAGGTGTTGTCCACGATCGTGGTCGCCGTGGTCCGTCCGTAGGTGTCGTAGGCGACCTTGGTGCCGGTCACGTAGGCGACGGCCGTGCTGGTGGTGCCGGTCGCGGCCACCTTGTCGGTCGAGGTGACCAGACCTCTGCTCGGCGCCGCGGCGAAGGCGGCGTTGTCGTAGCGGACGCGGGTGTCGGCGACCAGATGCCTGGTGTAGTCGACGGCGGCGCCGCACTTGACCGCCACCGTCTGGGTCTGGGCCGGCAGGCCGACCAGCCAGTCGGTGGTGTTGCGTGCCGCCATGGTGATGGTGGTGCAGCGGTCGTCGGCCGCGGTGGAGACGTCCCCGAAGTCGTCGATCTGGGTCGGCGTGCCGGTGACGGAGTCGAAGGCGTTGTTGGTCGTCTTTGTCTCCCGCCAGCGGCCGTCGGCCAGGGCGGTCAAGGTCCGGGTGGTCTTGATCCCGACAAGGTTGGCCGTGACGGTGCCCCAGGAACGGGTGCGGATGGCGGTCTGCTGGTGCCACGGCGAGGTCACCGTCTTCGACACCGCCGCCCCGCCGGCCTTGTCGTAGGTGACGGTGCGTACTTCCATGCCTTGCAGGGATGGGTGGTCCGGATACGAGCCGCCCTCACCGTCAGAGACGGTGACGTCTTTGGCGCCGCCGCCGGTGTCGCGCCGGTCGCCGTCCATACCCTGGAAGTACCAGTGGTCGGTCTGCCCGGGCGTCGCGCTGGTGGCGCCTTGGCGCACTCGGACCTTGTCGTATCCGCGGTACTGGGACCAGGTTTTGTACTTCTCCGGCGTCAGGCCGTCATCGTCGTCGAAGTGCCAGGCGGGACGGCCGATGCTGTAGTCGTAGCCGGTGACCATGTCCGGGGAGCCGCCGGTCAGGTCCGTCTGCACGGTCTGGGTGACGACGTACTTGTGGAACCAGTCCACCGTGGGGTCGTCGTCCGTGCCGTCGCTCTTCACCCAGTAGGTGGGGAAGCAGCGGCGATGGTTGGTGCTGGCCGCCGGCAGGTCGGAGGGCGTGCAGTCGGTGCCGGAGTACGTCACGTCCAGCATTCCGCCGGTCTCGTTGTAGACCGTGCCGAGCCGGTTCTTGATGAACGGCCCGAGGTCGTCGCCGAGCTTGTCCACGCGGTTGGGCATCTGGGTGTAGACGAATGAGGTGGGCGGCAGCGTGATGGGCGCCGTCCCGGCGTGGCCGGTGTGCGTGACGGAGGTCAGCAGCAGTTGCCGGTCCACATCGGCCATGCCCCACGCGTGGTTCAGCGCCCAGGAGTCCACCGCCCGATAGCCGCTGCCGTCGTTCTTGAGTACCTGCGTCGTGATCTTGGTGAGCCGCTTGCGCGACCAGAACGTCGGCGACAGCGACCCGTGCAGGTCCTTGCAGTCCTGGCCGGCGTTGCAGTGCAGGTCCCAGGGCACGTCCTCCCAGTACTCCGGGTGGTCGGAGATGTCGGCGCAGTCCGCAGCCGACGGGCGGATACAGCGCTCGGCGCTGTCGAAGTCGACCCTGGCCGGCGCCTTGCCGGGGAACAGGTCGTCTTTGCGCAGGCCGTACTCGGCGTGGTCGAGGTAGCCGCCGCGCACGTACGGGGTCTCGTCCTTGGCCTCCAGATTGCGCCCGTAGTGGTTCTGCTCCTGCTGGTAGAAGTAGGTGACGGCGTTGCCGTTGCGGTCCACGACCAGGTCGAGGTTCCACCGCCACGCCTGGTCGCACCAGGAGTCGGCGAACTCCGCCTTGTGGCACGGCTCGCCGGCGTCGTCGCCGAACACCGGAGCCGTCCAGGTGGACTTGGTCTGCGGCTTGCCGGCGGCCAGGGTGTTCAGGCCGAAGAAGTACTGGGTGCCGTCAGTGGTCGTGACCTTCCAGTACTCCCCGTCGTTGTCGCCGTTGCCGTTGCTCGCGCTGGTCAGCTTCTCGATGCGGGTGCCGTCGTCGCCCTTGATCCGCCACTGGCCGGAACCGGCGGGAATGAGCTCGCCGCCCCTGCCGCCCAGCGACATGATCGCGTTGTCGTACCCCCAGCACTGGTCGGCCGGGCTGACGTTGCGGGTGGGATGCTTGGGCACCCCGTCGTCCTCGCACGACTTGTAGCGGCGCTCGATGAAGCCGGGCCACAGCTCGAAGCCGTCTCCCACCCAGGACGGCTGGGTGTTGGTGTTGGACGTCCTGCCGTCGATGGAGCCGGAGGAGTACGACAGCCCCACGTTCGGCTCCAGGCCGCCCGGCACCGGCGGCACCCGGATGGGGTACGACCAGGTGAAGTCGCCGGATTGCGTGCCGATCGACCAACTGGAGGACGGCGACAGGGAGGTGGCCTTGAAGTCGCCCTTGTCGCTGTCCTCCCCCGCGGCCACCGCCAGGACGGCCGGCTGATCAGCGGTGACGACCTCGGCGCTCAGAGTCGCGCGTTCGGTGTCGTTGGTCGTGGCGAGCGGCGTGGCGGCATCGCAGCCGGGGGCGTCGGGGGTGCTGAGCGCGCAGGCCGGCATCTGTGTCAGACGGAGGCGGGAGCCGTACGAGGCGCCGTACGCGCGGGTGAAGCCGGAGTAGTCGAGCCGCACCCCCACCTTCGTGCTCCGTGCGGCGGCCGTCGCTTCGGCGCCGGTGCGCTCCAGCGTGAGGACGGGGGCGCCGCCGCGCCGCACGTCCAGCAGCTTCACCCGTAAGGTGCCGGAGGTGTCGCCCGTTCCCGGGCGGATCCATACCGGCAGGGTTCCGGCCTTGATCTCGCCGGCCCGGCTGGCGCTCTTGGCGGCTGGCAGGGCGACGTCGGCCGTGCCCGGCACAGGCCAGGTGACCGTGGCCGCCGGTGCGGGGCGGATCACGGAAACGTCCAGCTTGCGGGCCTTGGCCGGCACGGCGTGACCGCTGACGGTCTTGTCGGGGTCGGCGGTACGGGTCACGGGAGGCTCGGCCCACGCGGGCGTCGCCACCAGCAGTCCGGCCCACAGAGCCACGGCTCCGGCCGCCGCGATCAGCCGTCTGGCCGGCCCGGTCCGGCCTAAGTAGGTGCCATTACGCACGACATCCTCCACGACTAGAGCTCGTTGATCTCGGTGGGGTTGGCGAGGTACGCGATTTCTTCCTCAGTGGCGGCGCCGCGCAGGATCCAGACGTCGTCCACCTGCCCGCGCCAGTTCTGGCCCGCCGGGTACGCGCCGGCCGTCTTGGCCCGCCCGAGCTGAACAGAGGTGATCGGTGCGAAGATCCGGGTGTTCTCCCTGAACGACACTGTCGGAGCTTCGGCGGCGGCCTCCTCCACGCCGTTGACGTAGAGGATCACTCTGCTGTTGAAGCCGTCGTACACGACGGCCAGATGGTCCCAGTCGCCGAAGCCGCCCTGGTGGAAACTGGAATGCTCGACCGTCGCGGTACTCGCGCCGGCCACGTCGCCGCTGGCCACGTCGAGCACGTAGCGTGCCTTCGCGAGGTCGTAACGCACCGCGATCGCGCTGTTGGCGGATCCCGTCAGGCTCAAGGCGGTCATGGATTTGGCGGGGACGCCCGCCGTCTGCACCCACGCCGAGACCGTGAAGCTCTCCGCGCTGTTCACCACGGCCCCCTCGGCCGAGGCATGGTCGCTGTCAGCGCCCGGCAGGTCTATCGCGCCCGCGACCTGCCCGCCGGATGGGGTGACGATGCTCAGCCCAGGCTCGGTGGCGATCCTCGCGGCGCCTGCCAGGGTCAGCGAGTGCCTCTCGGGCACCGGTGCGGAGTCGGGGCTCGTGGCCGGGCTGCCCGCGGCGGTGTCGAGCCGCCAGCGTGCGATGACGTCGGACTTGACGCTGAACAGCGCCCTGGCCTCCTCCGCGGAGACGATCCGGTCGTAGAGCCGGACGTCGTCGATCGCGCCGGGCCAGTGGTCCACGATGGCGCCGTTCCACTTCGACCTGCCGATCTGCAGGCCACCGCTGGCCTGCCATACGGCCGGCAGATCGGCGGGCGCGCCTTCGATCCCGTTGACGAAGATCCGCAGCTTCTTCGCCACGGTGTCGTGGACGCCCACCAGGTGGGCCCACTGGCCCAGCTGCACGGGGGCGGCGGAGTAGGCGGTGACGGTGGTGGGGCCGGTAGTGTCGGTCACCGGCTGCATAAAGGCCCACTTCTTGTTACTTGCCCGGTATTTCAGATAGAAGCCGCTCTGCGTGGTCCCGTCCTGGCTCACTATCGTCACGTCCGTGGCGGGGGCGGTGGCGGGCAGCTTCACCCATGCCGCCACGGCGAAGTTGCCCGCCGTGTTCAGCATGGGCTCGTTCGTGGCCGCGTAAGCGGTCGAGCCGTTGAGCTGCATCGCGGTGCCGACCTGGCCGGCCACGCCGAGGGTCGTGCCGCCCTGTGCCGTCGCGGTGATCGCCCCTCTGTCGGCGTAGACCCGCTCGTTGCCAGCGGGCTCCTCCAGCCCCCAGTACGCGGCAGGGGTCCGGCCCGTCGGGGTGTCATCGGCCGCCAGCCGCATCGCGTCCTCGTCCGAGATCGCGGACGCGAAGACCTTGACCTCGTCGACGTCGCCTGGCCAGTGGTTGCGGTAGGTGCCGTCGAAGAGGCTGCGACCCAGTTGGAAGGCGCCCCTGGCGTCCAGGATGTTCGCCACCGGGGCCGTGGCAACCCGCTCGCCGTTGACGTACAGGCGCAGTTCCTTGACCTGGGCGTCGTACACGCCGCTGAGATGGGTCCAGGTGCCGAGTTGCGGGAGCGCGGGGGCAACGGCCTTGGACCAGACCCCGCTGCCGCCGGTGACGTCAGCGGCAGGGGTCTTGAACACCCACGAGCCAGGAGCCGGGTCCACGCCAAGCTGGAATCCGCTCTGGCTGCGGGCGTCTTGGGCGATCACGTTGTAGTACAGGTCGTTCTTACGCAGCCGGACCCAGGCCGACACGGTGAAACTCTGGGTGGTCCTGATCACCGGCAGGTCGGTGCCCGCGTAACCGCCGCCGAGCCCGTCGAAGCTCAGTCCCTTGCCGACCTTGCCCTCGGCTCCCAGCGTCGCGCCAGCGCCCGCGACCGCGGGAATCCCCGGAGAGGTCGCCGTCAGCTCGCCGGCCCCGGCGGGCTCGTCCAGCTTCCAGTGCGCCCGCTCGGGTGCTCCCTCGCTCACCCAGAAGCGGTAGTCACCGATGGAGAAGTTGCCCGCCGCATCCCATACGGTCACGTACAAAACGTTCACTCCTGCGCGGGTCGGCGCCGCCCGTACCGGCTCCGGGTTGGCCGTCCGGCCGCGCGCCAACGCCGGGGCGGGCGTGGTGTTGAGGTCGAAGGCGAACTTTGTTACCTCCGGATCGAAGGTGATGGCGAAGGTGCCGTAACGGCCCACGCCGTCGTGGGCGATCGCTTCAGGATTGTCCGGATCAAGCTCGGGATATTCGGTGGACATCACCGTGGGTACCCGGGGAGCCGTCGGGTCGTACTTCAGGTAGCAGGCGGTGGCGTCTCCGCCCGAACTCCAGGGGCTCCACGCGGCACCGTCGTAGGCGCGTACCTGGTAGTTGAAAGCGGTGCCGGCTGGGAAAAGCCCGGACGGGATCTGGGCGGAGAAGGACGAGCGGCGAGAACCGGCCGCTGACTGCTTCTTCGGGCTGGTGGTACGCCACTTCTGCTCGACGCCGGCGGCGTTGTTCCACGTCACCAAGAACTCGGCCTTGAGCTTCTCCCCCTCCGCGCCGCTGTTGTCGGGGTCGGCGAGGTTGTCGGCGTAGATCATCGGTATACGGTTGACCGGCACTGCCTTGCCCCAGGCCGGGCAGGGGCCGCCCGGGCTGGAGTGCAACTGGCCCATCTTCGGTTGCGGCGGCGGGGAGTTGTAGTTCACCCGGAGCGTGGCGTCGCCGTCGAACCGCTTCCAGCCGTACTCGTCGTCCTCGTGGCCGGCCCGCAGGCCGAAGGTGGTGTTCGCCCAGCCGCGCGAGGCGGCGTCCTTTACTGCCTTCTCGACGTTGAACACGACGTCGCCAGCAGGACAACTGGCGCTGTGTCCCTTGGCCACGTCGCGGTAGGTGAGATAGTCGGCCCAGTTGTCCTTGGTGGAGTTCCAGGTGGAGTCCTTGCCGAAGCCCGTCGTGCGGTAGATGTGCACCGAGCGGCCGTCGCAGGAAGGCGACCAGGTCTCCTTGACGGAGAACTCCGCCGAGATGATCTGCTTGCCGACGAACCGGCTGGTGGGCATCCGATAGAACAGCCGCTTGACGTGTGCGCTGCCGCAGTAGGCGCCCGCCGGCGGGAGGTTGATCGGGCAGCGGCCCATGCCTTCCTCGGAAAAGTTGTAGTCTTCCCAGCCGCCGCTGGAGACCATGAGGCTGGCCGACTCTCCGGGCGAGTACCACATCGGGTCGATGTAAAGGGGGAACGAGGTTTCCTGAGAGGTGAGCAGCGCGCGATCGGGCTCCAGCGTCATCCGGCCGTCGGCGATGGAGGTTTTCATCGTCGCCACCCGGGAGACATCGCCCGGGGCCACGGCTGATGCCTCCCGCAGACCGCCGGTCGCGCGGAGCACCTGGCCGGCCGTACTGCCGGAGTCCCACATCTTGGGAGAGGGGGCCGCGAACACCACAGCGCCCGTCACCTCGTCCACCACCGCCTGGTTGCCGCGGACATCGGTCGAGGCCCGTAGACCCGGCGCCGAGATCCCGAACTCAAGACGGCCCAGCCGGGAATCCCTGGCCGCCGCGGGCGTCTTGACCACGAGCACATGCGAGATGCCCTGCGCCGTCACCCTCACCCGCAAGTCCACGTCGGGTCCGAGCACACCCGGGTAGATCGCGGTGTCGCCTTCCAACGCCGGAACGGGCAGCTTGCCGATCCACGACAGCGACATCCGCCGTCCCGCCCGTGCCATCGTGAACATGGGACCGTCGCCGCCGCCGGACAGGCGCACGTCCATGGGGGAGGCCACCGCCTCGACCGCGCCGTCGGCCGTTCTGCGCAGCCTCGTGTCGACGTCCACCCACGCGCCGTCTTTCAGGGTCCTGACCGGTCGCAGGTGCTCCGTGGCCACGAAGCCACCCTCCGGCTGGGCGAACACCTCGCGTGCCTCACCGCGCAGTCCCAGCACCTCCACGGGCTGGCCCGCTTTCCTGGCGTCTTCAGCGGCTTCCTCTTGTGTCACCGCGGGGCGAGGTTCGGCCGCGACTTTCTCGGCTGAAGCCGGTAATGGCGCGAACAGCGCCGATACGAGAAGCAGCACGGCGACGATGGCGCCGTGGACAGGACGAGCCACGAGGTCCTCCACAGAAAACTCGGGTATTGCTTTCTGCGGAGCCCTCATATCGACCAACGGGCTCCGCTCATGACGATGTGAAGTGAGGAGTGCTAGTCATGCGATCGCCGTCGAGGGCGAACTCGCGATGAACCGTAGATGAGCCGTGATGCCAAATGTTTGCCACGATCGCCTCGCGGCTTCCCGCCTGCACGAACGCCTCCGACGACTCCTGGTACGCCTGCCTCGCAGCGACCGGGCTGCCGTGCCGGGCCTCCAGATCCGCGACCACCCGAAGCGTCCTTGCCCGCCAGAGCGGTAGGTCGAGTTCCTCCCAAAGGGCCAGCGACCTCACCAGTGCCTGCCGAGCGTCATCGGGATCGTCCTGGGCCACAGCCAGCTCTCCGAGAGTTCGGAACACGAGGGCCTCGCCGAACCGGTCCTCCTGCTCCCGGCAGACCCGCAGGCTCTGGTGCAGTTCCCGCCCGGCTTCAGTCACGTCGCCCCGCCGGATGTGGATCTTCGCCAGAGCCTGCATGGCATAACCGGCGCCGTGCCAGTCGCCCAGCGCGGCGAACAGCCGCCGGGACTCACGAAAGCAGGCGCTCGCCTCCTGGTAGTCGTCGTTGGCCCGGTACACCATTCCGACGCTGCGCTGGAGCAGTGCCTGCCCGCGCAGATCACCGATCCTGCGGTAGGCGGTCAACGCCTCCGTCAGGTAGGACAGGGCGCGGTCGTCGTCGCCGCGCTCCCGCTGGACGAAGCCCAGCATGTAGCGGGCGTGCGCGTACCCGGAAAGGTCGCTTGTACGGGCGAAAAGGGCAACAGCGTCGTCGAGCAGCTCGGTGGCCTCGTCGAACGACCCTCCTTCGGCGCGTACCGTACCAAGCCCTGACAGGGCCGCCGCACGACCGGGCATGTCACTGATGCGTTTGAACAGCCGCAGCGCCTGCTGGTAGGCGGCCACCGCCTCAGCGAATCGGTCCTGCGTGAATCTCAGACGGCCCAGTCCGAGCAGGACCGTTCCCTCTCCCTGGATCTCACCGACTCGCCATCGCTTGTCACGGCCCGCTCGTCCCGCGTTCGCACCCGGTGACCCGACGTGATGATCACCGCGCAGGATGTCATGGTAGAGCCGTACGATGGCCGGACTCAGCTCAAGACCCAGCTGGCTCTTAAGCCGCTCACGCAATTTACGGCATTCATCCAATGCCTCCCCTGTCCGTCCTGACCGGTGCAGCGCGAGGATGAGCAGTCCGACCAGCCGCTCACGGGTGGGTGCAGCCGCCACCTCAGCTACCAGAACGCTGAGGACCTCCCGATGCCTGCCGAGTCGGAGCGAGGCCTCGAGGCGATCCTCCAGCACGGCCCGCCGAGACTCCTCCAATCCTGCGATCAGTGCGCGACTCGCCGGTTCGGCCTCCAAGCCGTCCAGCGCCGGCCCGCGCCACAGCGCTAGTGCCGATGCCCACAGGTCGGCTTTCTGCTCGTCATCCGTGCTGTCCCGGCCCTGCTCGGCCAGCAGGGCGAAACGATGGGCATCCACGCGCATCGGATCGATCCGCATGCTGTATCCCGCTCCCGCCCGCACGATCCGGAACTGGTCGCCGACCTGCGCCTGCGCGAGCAGGGACCGTAAGCGTGACACCAAGACCTGGATCTGCCGCCGTGCGCCGCGCGGCGGATCATCAGGCCAGAACAGGTCCACCAGCCGATCCAGCGACACCATCCGATTGGCCGACAGCGCCAGGGCCGCAACCAGAAGACGCTGCTGCCGCCTCGGCAGAGCCACAGGGACGCCCGCCCACCACACCTCTATCGGCCCTAGCAGCAGGACGCCGTCCTTCTGGATGGCGCTGGCAAGGTCACCGGCCAACGAAACCATGGGATAACAACTCGATGGGCCGGGCGTGGTGAGCATGCGTCACCGTCGTATTGAGCCTTCCCGAAAACATTGCGTTCCTCCAGAGTTGTCAATGCAGGACGCTGCCCGAGCCCTCGAACGCGGACAACGCCATGTTCGGCATCAGACAGCTGAATAAAAGAAATGTGCTGAGTCCTATTAAGGCGGCCATACGACGACTGCTCGCCTGGCCGAGCCGCTGCCTACCCGAGGACGGGCGCCTTGCAAGTGCCCAGGTACCTGGCAGCGGTCAGCTGCTCACCTGCCCGCCTCACGCCCCATGTGAGGCGTTGCCCCGTCGTTCCTCTGCGTCCGGATTCGGCGGTAGTGGCGTTCGTGCACACGGATGTCCTTTCGCCAGTGGTCGATCAAAGGGGTGACAGGGCAGGCCGTGTTCATCGGCTCGCAGCGGCGGCAGCAGGTCTTGGGTCCGCTTGCTCCACCAGAATCGTGGCGACAAAATTGTTCGGCAGCCCCGATCAGGCGGGCAAACAATGCATTCCCCGACAAAACGGCTCCTCCGCACGCCTCCCGGCCGGTGCCAGGGTGAAGGGTGTCAATACTCCGTTTCACGGTCGTGAGCTGCGGGTTTGTCTCGGCTTCCGGGTCGAAGCAGTGGTCGGGGCCGGGCATGCTCGAGCTGGTGGCGCTCCGTCTCTTCTATCTGATCTTCTGTCGCATCGTGGGCTGGCTGACGCTACTGGCCCGTAGCGACGCCTCCAAGAACATGGAGATCCTCGTACTACGGCACGAGGTCGCCCTGCTGCGCCGTCAGGTGGGCCGTCCGAGGCTGTCGTGGACGGATCGAGCGGTGCTGTCCGCGCTGGCCCGCGGACTCCCGGCGATGCTGCGGGCCCACCGACTGGTGACACCAGGGACGCTGCTGCGCTGGCACCGGCGTCTGGTCGCGCGTCATTGGACCTACCCGAACCGCGGGGTGGGACGGCCTGCGACCGATCCGGCGGTCGTGGTGTTGATCCAGCAGTTGGCGCGGGAGAATCCGCGCTGGGGTTACGAGCGCATTCGCGGCGAACTGCGGCATCTGGGGCCACCGGGTCAGCGGTGCGACGATTCGCCGGGTCTTGAAACGGGCGCGCTTGGGTCCGGCGCCGCGACGAGCTGATGACCGTTGGCGTCATTTCCTGCGCGCCCATGCCGCGAGCATGCTGGCTTGTGACTTTTTCACGGTGGACACCGTCACGCTGCGCCGGTTGTACGTCTTCTTCGTGGTGGAGGTCGGCACCCGGTTCGTGCACGTGCTCGGTGTTACCGCCCACCCTGACGGCGCATGGGCCGCCCAGCAAGCCCGTAACCTTCTCGCCGAACTGAAGGACCGGGCCGGGACGTTCCGGTTCCTGGTTCGGGATCGCGACGCGAAGTTCACCGACAGCTTTGATGAGGTATTCACAGGCGACGACATTCACGTGCTGAAGATCCCGCCGCGGTCGCCTCGCGCGAACGCGTTCGCCGAACGATGGGTCCGCACCGCACGCACGGAATGCACCGACAGGCTGCTGATCTTCGGCGAACGGCACCTTCGCACCGTGCTGGACGAATATGCCGATCACTACAATCGCCACCGGCCGCACCGCTCCCTCGGCCTCCGAGCTCCCACCGACGAATCCGACCTGATCCCGCTGCCGACGGGCCGGATCGAGCGCCGCCAAGTCCTCGGCGGGCTGATCAACGAGTACCAACGAGCCAGCTGACCAACGGGGTGCAGTCATGAGAGACGCAGGTCAGAGCCTTGGGCCTAGTTTTGACACCCTTCAGGCGACGGGCCGATCCCGAGAGATCACCATAGGCCGAGAGTTCTACTCACAGAGCTACGTGCGTTCCGACGAAGGCAAGTACACCTGGAAGTCGCCACCGACGCTGGGAGAATGGGCCTACGGGCGGAACTTCGCCGGGGTCGTCTGGGGCAAGGACCTGGTCAACGCGATCAACCCGGGCTTTCTCAAACTGATCGCCTCTTACGGTGCCACCAGCGCCGACGGTGGAACCTTTGAGGGAGTGAAGACAACCCTCCACAGCGGCACGGTGACGGTTCTCGACCTGGGTGAAAGACAGGCCGGGATCTCCTTCGGGACCGAGGACGGCGGCCCTGGGTCCTTCGGCGGACAGATCACCTGGAAACTCTGGGCAGGCCCGGACAACCTGCCGAGACGCTTCCACGCCATCATGAAGTTCACCCGGCCGGAAGGCGGCGAGGCCGAGACCATGATGATGAACATCATCTATCGAGGATGGGGAGCCCCCGTCAAGAGCACGGCCCTGCCCAAGCACCTCATCGCCGACGGTTGGTGATGGACAATCTGCAGAACAACGCGCTACTTCGGAGCTCTCACAGCAGGCGATCGGATCGGCCTGGCGACTGGGCCAGAGTCCATCACTCAGGTGGGATCGCACTGTCCAAAAGTTCAGTTAGCTCAATCACATCAGCCAGAGCTCGACGCAATCGTGGGTCTGAGCGCAGATGCATTGCCAGCGCGGTTTGCTCGGCACCGGACAGGTCTCCGGATCGGAAAACCCACATGAGGTCTTCGATGCCGAGCCAGTCGATGGCAGCCGAGGAGTCAGTAAGGAGGCGCCCAAAGATCGGAGACCATACCCCTCGTAGCTGGTGCCTCCGACTGAGGATGACAAGAGCGGCTATCCCCGGGGGATCGAGATCCTCAAGCGACTCACTCATCGGCAGGCGTGCGAGCAGTCTGCGGGCAAGCGCGGCATAGCCTCGTTTGTCCAACTCTGAGATGAGCCTGAGCAGCGGCAGCGCCTTGAACGCGAGCTCGGACCGCATGGCCACATGCTCGGCCACACCAGTCAGAATGTCGTCTTCCCATACTCCCGGGCCGGTCACGATGAGATCGAGCAGGTCGTTGTCCCCGGGATCTCCCTTTTCCAAGACCTCGAGCGCTCGGCCGAGACCTCCTCGCCAAGTATGCGGGTTGACTCGGAAGAACGCTTGGGCAACCAGCCACTCGCTTCCAGCGTCGAGCGACTCGTTGCCCAGCTGGCTCCACAGCAGACCCCATACTGCTGCAGCCCCCTGAAGATGGAGGTCCCCTACAAGGCGACCCTCCTCGATCATGAGTGCTAGATGAGGCATCGTGACATAGCTGCCAAGATCTGTTTCTCTGATCCGATGGATTCTGTGACTCAAGGTGGGGACACTCGAGCCGGAACCTCCCAGCACGAAAGAGTTGAGAACACGGCTCCAGTCGTCATCAGCCAGATGCGACTTCCATAGCGCAGTCAGGCGCTGCCAATCCTGGACGTCCGTACAGAAAGCAGTCAGAGGAAGCTCTGCCTCGGCCACGTGGAGAGCCATCACAGCCAAGTTCAGGGACAGGGTAGCCAGGCGTTCCAGATGGCTTCGTTCGGCCAGGTCGAAGCCGTCGGCAGCGACCATTCCGGCCTTCATGAGTGCCCGGACGTGAGAGGCGATCGCCAGGGCAGCGGCCTCACGATCGTCGACCAGTTCGCCCACTATGTCCTCCAGGAAGAGCAGTACCTGCTCCTCGCTGATAAGGGCTCGCGGGCAGAGATAGGGAATGAGCAGGGACCTCGCATGCCGAAGCGACTCGACCTCTTCCCAAGCCGGGGCGAGCCGCATGATCTCGGCTGCGCGGACAAGCTGGCGCGCGATAATACGGGCCGAGAGGAATTCGCCGAAAGTCGAATGGATAAACTCGTATCCCTCATAGAGAGTGGACTCGTGGTGCCGAGCCTGAGCCCGATAGAGGAAGAAGAACTGGCCGACCGCGTCGTCCGCACGTGTCATCACGCTTGATGCCGGATTCCGCCGGACACCGATGGTCTCGAAGTCGCGGTCCACCTCCTGCCGCGTGATGAACCGCCGCCCACGGTTGAGCATTCCAGTGGCGATCGTGGAGAGTTCCCGGAAGCGCTGCTCGACTAACTGGTCGCGTTCGGCAGGACGGACGGGGAGGTCGTGCTTCTCCAGTTCTCGTTCGAGGTATCGGCGGAAGACACGTTCGTAGAGTTCGGGCTGACTCATGTCACCTGCGTTGCGGAGGCCATTCTCCTCGGCGTCGTAGAGGGCGAGGAGGGCCAAGAGCAACGGTTGGCGGGCTAATTCGGCGTACTCCTCCATGGTCTGCGGGTCCAACGGCTCCAGATGGCGTTCTGCAAAATGGTCAACGTTTTCGGCGTTCCATGCCTCGATCCAAGAACTGATCTGGTCCTCGTCAAAACCGACCATTTTAACGACCGTTGTGTGCGCGGGTATGTAGACACGGTCCATCACAATCGTGCGCGCCGTGGCAATCGCGATGACGGGGCGGCCCAGTTCGGCCTCGATCTCTTGGAACTCGGCCAGCCGTTCGAGATAACGCCCTAGCCCTTCGTGAGAGGACAGTTGCAGCAGTTCGTCCAGACCGTCCATGATCACCACACGGGTAATGCGACCATGCGGATCAGTCAGATCCTCGAGTTTGTAACGATTATTGGTCTGCCGCTGCAGTTCGAGGTCGATTTGATCGCTGACCTCATGTGAAGAATGCACGTGGCGCAGTTCCACCCGAGCAACTGCGAACTCGTCTGGCGGCAACTGCGCGGCAAGAATTTTGCTGAGCAGGGACTTACCACTACCCGGATCTCCCAGCACTAGAAGCGGCACCTGAGTCGCCTGCTCAGTCCTCAGGAAAGCGGCCAGGAAGCCACCCAGCCCGCTCTGAACGGGTTTGTTCTCCCACCACTCCTCCTGGGCGAGGATCCTTCCTTCGTCGCTCCGCCGGGTCACGGCAACCTTGTAGTTGGGGTTGATGTAGCCGCGCTCATTGGTTGGGAATCGGACCGATTCCAGGTCGCGCGGCGCGAGCAGCGGTTTCTGAAGAACCCGTCGATGGACTCTATGACATTCGGCGACGCGCTCCCGCAGTTCCTCAGTACCTTCACTGCGCCGCTCGGCCATCTCTGCGAGCAGCGCCGGAAGGTCCCCGAGGGCGGCGAGATCGGAATCGATCTTCGCCTCGATTCGGCTTAGCGAGGCCTGGAACTCAGCGCGAAGCTCCGATTGCTCAGCAGTGAGACCGAGGACGAGCCTGCGCATTGTCCATCGGGTGGCGGAGTGCTCGTTCAACAAGGTCCAGGCGAGAAATTCTGGCACCTGTGCCGCGAGCCGAACGTAATGCTCCAAATAGCGATCAAACGCTGACCTGGTAAGATTGGAGCTCAGTTCCCATCGAATCTCGCTGCGCATGGTTTCACTCAACTTGTCCCAGCGGGCGAGCCCGCTGAGGTAGCGTCGTGCTTGATTGCCGAGTCTATTGTAAACCGCCGTGATCTCGTCGATGACCACGTCGAATGGCCTAGTCGGGCCCGGCGGCATAATTACGGACTGGCTCGCCCACTCCACCAGTCGGTCGCGCCGATCCGGGAAGTCCTGTTCGCCAAGCTGAGGCTGCCACTGGCGCAGCTCTCGTGACCATTGCCCATCTGAATCCAGAGCCCGCAGGCGCTCCGATAGTTCCTCGGTAAAAGCAGTTATTACGATGACTGTATGGGCTGCTGTGAGTAGCTTTTCGTACTCGATGCGGCTGGACTTCTGGATGCGGTCCTTCACCTCGCGCGTCAGCTGGTGAAGTTTTGCGATGAGTTCATTCTTAGCGTCGAAGTACGGCAATGCACTGTTCGGGTTGAAGCCTGTGATCACCAGCAAGCCGAGGCCTAGCGCACGGTCCAGCGTGTTGACAAGTGCCGAATCCTCACGCCCCAAGAGGCGAACGGCCTCGTCGTACGTCATAGACACCCGCCGCGCCATCCGCTCCCCCTCCAACCAACTGGAACTCTCAAGAGAGATGTAGCACACGTCCCAGTTCCCGATGTGCGATCCAGATCACGAGAGATATACAGAAACGATCACCTAGGGTGATTAGTCCAAGATTGCAATGACTTGTCCGATTCATTCCTCGATATAACTGACGCGGTGAACCCTTTCATCCTGGGTAGCGGCGCTTTTCGACGAGCTGCCGATACGTCCGTGTTCAGCCGCAGGAACGCGGCCGCATGTCGCGGTTCCTGTGGCCCACGCGCCATCCGAAAGGGCCAGAACGACCGATGGTATCGAGGAAGACCCGCGAGCCGCTGCAGGAGCGCGAAGGTCAGGTCTCGGCGGAGGCGCGCTCGGCGAGGCGTTTGCGCTCAGCGGCCACAACTTCCCGGACGAGTTCAGCCTCGGTCAGGTCCACCGCTTCGGGAGTGGAATCAGCCATTTCGCTGACCCGGGCAAAGTCGTTGAACAGCCGCTTCTTTCCGGCCAGCAGCTCGACGATCCGTTGATCGACACTGTCCTCTGACAGCAATCGGTGGACCTGCACCGAGTGCACCTGTCCCATCCGGTGCGCGCGGGCTATGGCTTGGGCCTCGGTCGTAGGCTTGAGCTGAGGCTCACAGAGGACGACAACGGATGCGGACTGGATGTTGAGCCCAACGCCGCCGGCCACGATCTGGGCAACCAGAACAGCGCCGTGCTTGGCCGACGAGAACCTGTCGACCATCTGCTGACGTTGGCTCGCTGGCACCGACCCTGTCAGTGGCCCGAACACTGGCCCCGGCAGCGACCGGGCAACCAGGTCGAGTACTTCCCTGAAGTGCGAGAACACAATGACCCGCCGCTCGTTCTCCTCCGCCTCGCGGACGATCTCGATCAGCCGTTGCACTTTCTGGGACTGGGGTCCTCGGAGCATGGCCGCCTGACGCATCTCCATGAAGTTCCCACGCTCGACGGCTGCGCGGTAGCGGGAAACATCCGCTACGGACATGGGCAGCCATTCCTCGATCTCGATGAGTTCCGGGAGTTCAGTCAGCACGTCCTCCTGGTTTCGGCGGAGGTATGCCGGCGCGATCTGCCGACGGAACGTCCTCGGCGAGAGATCCGTGGCATCGACGGTGATGTCAGGGCGCACGTAGGACGCCAGATTGCGGAACTCGTCGACTCTGTTCTCCAGCGGTGTGCCGGTGAGGAGGATGGCGCGGTCTGAGCGCGTGATGAGGTCGTTGGTTCTGATCGTTCGTAGCGCCTGTGGATTCTTGATGTAGTGGGCTTCGTCGACCACGACGCACGGCAGATCGCGGAGCTCCTTCAGGGCTGGCTCCCACCACGCCAGGGTTTCGTACGTCGTGATGGCGACCCCGCCATCACGCATCCATGTCCGGGCTGCGCGGTCGCGTTCCGGTCCGTGGACCCGATGCGCTCGCAGCTTCGACTTACCGGTCACCTCTCGCACCCAGTTGGTCACCACGGCGGCCGGGCACACCACCAAAAAGTGGGTCTCACCCCGGCTACGCAGGTGGGCGAGGACGGCGATGGCCTCGACGGTCTTGCCCAGGCCCATCTCGTCTCCGATGATGACCTTGCGTTGCACGAGGGCGAAGCGGGCCGCGAAGCTCTGATACCCGCGTAGTGATGCGGTCAGGTGTTCACCACTGAGCGCCTGGTCGCGCACCGCCTTAATGATCTCTTCTGGGAGATCTCCGTGCACCTTGTTCTCGTCCTCGGTGATAAAACCGAGCTCGGAGAGCATGGCGAAGTAGTCGGCGGGTCGTGCGAGGAAGTCGTCCCACGGGTCCGCACCGGCGCTCTTCATGCCGGACGTGGAGGAGGCGCCGAGCAACTCGGCTCGCCGTTTGACGATCTGGATGCTCTCGCGGAGTGCTGAAGGTGCGAGCATTCTGGTCGGAATCACGAGAAGGTGACTTGTCTCGCCTCTGATGGCTGTCCGCAACGGTGCGAGCTCGGCTGCACGTTCAAGGTCGGCTGACGCACCTCGGGTCTGACGACAGGCGTCCCATTCAGCGAGGCGGCGCAGCAGAAGGGTGGTCTCTGGACGGCGGCTGTTGATGTCGATGCGGACGGGCATCTCGTCGTACGTCGTCTGCCAGAGCGTCTGCGCCGCTCCGAGCATGCGCCGTGCTGAGGTCTCCCCGACGCCTGGAAGTGTCTGTAGGGACATGCCTATGTTCAGCACCTCCTGCACGCTGCTGATCTGCGCCTCGGAAAGCGCTCCCAGTCGGAGACGGTCGCGAGTGGCCGTCTTCAACGTCTCCACGGGCATCCCTTGCAGGATCCGCTGGACCTCGGCGCGTCGAACCCTTTCGCCCGCGTCGCGCGCAGCCGAGCGGTACGAGGCTTCGCTCGCGACAACCTTGGCGATGACAGCCAGCGCCTCAGGCAGGCCTTCGACGACCGATCGATCAAATACTTCGGGCTTTGGATCGGTCCGCCCGGAGATGAGGCCGAAGCGAAGGGCCGGGTCGAGCAGTGAATCGAATCCGAGTCGTGCCGGGCCGGACGCAGCGAAGACGGCGAGTTGCTCCACACGCGCGGGGGCGTTGGCCTTCATGAGCGCCGCATGCTGATGACGCAGGAACTCGCCCGCGGCGTCCGCCGACTGCTTCCTCGCCGATCCGGTGAAGAATCGACGCATACTGAGCAAGGGGTCGACGTCGGCGACAGCCCGCGGTACGTCCCCGGTAAGCAGTCGCAGCAAGGCACGGTCGTCGGCCGTCAGCCTAGGGAGGTTCGCGCGCTCCCACAGATGCCTGACGACGCCTGTGTCGCTCATCTCGAGTGGAACCACGTCCCATGTGGCCTCGCCCACCCGTGAGATACCAACGCTGCGTAACCGAAGATCTCGTTCGCTCTTGCTGGCGGCGTCCTGGACAGCATGGTGCCAGGCACTCACCTCGGCGGCTCGTTGACCCCACTGCTTAAAGTCCGCGACAAGGCGACGGATCTGCGTGCGTTCTGTTTTATTCATGCCTCGCCACAGGAATGATCGATGGGTTAGCGTAAGCGATGGTAAAGCACCCACCCGCGACAGGGAATGGAACCTTCCAAGGACGTAATGGGTGTCAACGTCCTACTTGTCAGTAATGTCGGTGCTCCTCGAAAAATCTGCAGGCTGGCGATCTGGAGGTAGCCGGTGAGGCTTGAGGATCTCTCGTCCGGCTCCCGGGTGGTCGGGGTAGTACCCGGCGAGACGGTCTCGGTGGTCGCCGCGCAGTGGCACGGCTCCGATGCCTTGGAGCTGACCTACAAGACCCTCAACGGGGGACTGGGCCAGCAGGTGCTCTTCCGAGCCGACGAGGCCAAGCTGAGTTTCTCTGATACAGGCAGCCGACCGTTCGACGCTGACGCCAAGGAATTCCGGCTGGTCGCCGAGGCACAGCGGATCTCCTTGGCCGGGCTGTTCGACCCAATGCTTGCAGTGGCCACCAGCGACGTGCAGCCGCTGCCCCACCAGATCCGCGCTGTGTACGGCGAAATGCTCGACCGCACGCCGCTGCGCTTCCTCCTAGCGGACGACCCTGGCGCCGGCAAGACGATCATGGCTGGCCTGTACATCAAGGAGCTCCTGCTTCGCGACGACGTGAAGCGCTGCCTGATCGTGGCCCCCGGGGGGTTGGTCGAACAATGGCAGGACGAGCTCTTCTTCAAGTTTGGCCTGCGCTTCGACATTCTTACCCCGGCCATGGTGGACGCCGCGTTCGGGGTAAGTGTGTTTGAGCACTACCCGCTGGTCATCGCACGGATGGATCAGCTAGCGCGCAACGAGGAGCTGGCTGCCCAGCTCCACGATGCCGAGTTCGACCTCGTCATCGTGGACGAGGCCCACCGGATGGGCGCGCACTACTTCGGTGGCAAGCTGAACAAGACCCGACGCTTCCAGCTCGGCGAGAGCCTGCGCGACCGCACCCGTCACCTGCTGCTGATGACTGCCACCCCACACGCGGGCAAGGAAGAGGACTTCCAGCTCTTTCTCACCCTGCTCGAGCGCGACGGCTTCGAGGGCAAGTTCAAGGCCGGCGTACACAACGCGGACACCACCGGGCTCATGCGACGCATAGTCAAGGAGGACCTGCTCACCTTCGAGGGCAAGCCGCTCTTCCCTGAACGCATCGCCCAGACCGTGCCATATGAGCTCACCGCGGACGAGCAGGACCTCTACGAGCGCGTCACCGAGTACGTGCGCGAGGGGATGAACCGGGCCGCGCGGCTGGACGACAAGCGCCGCAACACCGTCGGCTTCGCGCTCACGGTGCTCCAGAGACGCCTGGCCTCCAGCCCTGAAGCGATCTATCAGTCCTTGGTCAGACGCGCGGAACGACTCAAGCGCCGCCGCGACGACCTGATCCAGGGTCGTGGTGTCGCCGACGAGCCCACCCCGATTGACCTGGGCGACTGGGACGACGACGAACGCAGCGCCGAAGAAGTCGAGGAGGTCGAGGAGGAATTGCTGGACGCCGCCACCACAGCCCGCACCATTGAGGAGCTCAATACCGAGCTGGCCGACCTCGACCAGCTCATCCACGTCGCCCGCCAGGTCCGCAATCTCGATACCGACCGCAAGTGGGTCGAGCTGCGCAAAATCGTGGAGGACAACGACCTCATCCACCCCGGCGCCGAGAAACCACGCAAACTGATCATCTTCACTGAGCACCGCGACACCCTCGACTACCTGGCCCGCAAGATCCGCGCGATCTTCGGCAAACCCGACACGGTACAGACCATTCACGGCGGTGTACGGCGTGCCGACCGACGTACCGTCACCGAGGAGTTCACCAAGAACCCGGCCTGCCAGGTGCTCCTGGCCACAGACGCAGCCGGCGAGGGGCTCAACCTCCAGGCCGCCCACCTGATGGTCAACTACGACCTTCCGTGGAACCCCAACCGCATCGAGCAGCGCTTCGGCCGCGTCCACCGCATAGGCCAGACCGAGGTGTGCCGCTTGTGGAACCTCGTGGCCGCGAATACCCGCGAGGGCGAAGTGTTCACTCGGCTGCTGCAGAAGGTCGAGGAGCAGCGCAAGGCCTACGGCGGCAAGGTCTTCGACGTACTGGGATCGGCCTTTGACGAGACGCCTCTGCGCGAGCTGCTGATCGAGGCCATCCGATACGGCGACCTCCCCGAGACCAGGGCCAAGATGGAGCAGGTCATCGACGACTCAGTCGCCCACGGTCTCAAGGAGCTCATCGAAGAACGCGCACTCACCCACGACGCCATGTCGGACGCCGACCTGACACAGATGCAGCGGCTCATGGAGGAGGCACGCGCCCGCCGGCTACAGCCGCACTACATCGAGTCGGCCTTCCGCCTCGCCTTCGAGCGCCTCGGTGGCCGACTCACGAGACGTGAGCGCGGCCGCTACGAGATCACCCACATCCCCGCGACCATCCGCGCCGTCACCAAGTACGGCCCCGTCGCCACCCGCTACGAGCGAGTCACGTTTGAGCTGGACCGCATCGACGTCGCCGACAAGGCACGTGCCGACCTGCTCGCCCCTGGGCATCCGCTCCACGATGCCGTTGCCGACCTCACCATCGCCAAGCTCAGACCCGTCCTCGAGCGCGGCACCGTCCTGGTCTCCCCGGAGATCGAGGAGCCGAGCCTGTTGGTCGGTGTCGTAGAGGAGATTGTCGACGGCACCGGGGAGTCGATCGCCCGGCGTTTCGGCTACGCCTACGTCAGTGCCACCGGCCAAGTCACACCCACCGGCCCTGCACCATACCTCGACTGCGAGGCGGCCCCGCACACTCCTGCCGTGGCCGCAGCCACGAAACTGGCCTGGCTCGGTGAGGCAGAGTCTCAGGCCCGGACATGGATCATCGGCCACCAGCTCAAGGAATACCTCGCCGAGGTCTTACCCCGCCGGCTCGCGGAGGTCGAACGGACCCGGACGCGGGTAGAGCAGCGGCTGGCCCACGAGTCGAATCGGCTCATCAGCGAGGCAATCGCAGCCCGGGAAAAGGAGCAGACCGGCACCAAGCCGAAGGAAAGCTCCGACAGTCTCATGCGCAAGGCACAGGACCTCCAGACCCGCCGGGAGACCCGTTTGGCGTTACTGGACCAGCAGGCCCAGCTCGCCACCAAACCGCCCCGCATCATGACCGCCGCGCTCGTGCTGCCGCTGGCCATGGTCGATACCGAGATCGCAGCGGACGCCCCCATCCAGGCCAAGGAGACCAAGGCCGTCGAGCGGCGCGGCGTTGACCTGGTGCTGGCCGCCGAGCGTGCTCTCGGTCGGAAGCCACAGAAGCAAGCGTTCTACAACCCCGGTTACGACGTCCTGTCCATCCCCTCCGACGACGGCCCCTCGATCCGCATCGAGGTCAAAGCACGTCTGGAGGGAGCCGAGGACTTCTACGTCACCTACAACGAGATCGTCACCGGAAGGAACTCCGTCCCCCACTACCGGCTCGCCCTGGTCACCGTCAGCAAGGCAGGCCCTGAGCACGACCAGGTGCGGTACGTAGCCGATCCTTTCGTCGGCATCGACTTCGGCGACCTCGCTGCGACCGGCATCCGCGCCAGCTGGTCGAAGACCTGGACCGCCGGCATCGCGCCCTTCTGATTCACACAACTAAAGGAAAGTTGATGAAGCGCAAGCTGATCGGGGCAGCTCTCCCGCCGCTGGGGACGATCAACCGCGAGTCGGCTCAGGAGAAGTCAATCCGCCATGGCCACGCCACTACCGGAGTAACCCGGCCCCTGCTCAGGACACGCCGGTGGAGCGAATGGACCGCGACGGGGTCCCGACCAGCCCCACCGGCAAGGTGATGTTGATCAAGCGGCCAAGTGCGTACCGGCGGCCGGTGCATTTCTGCCGACCGCGCAGAGCCGTCGGGACAGCGCTGTTGACCCGGACCTGATGAAGAAGCTCGCGTTCCTACTGTTCGCCATCGCGGTGAGTTGGCCAAGAACGCGATCAGCTTCACTATCGTTGCGCAACTTGGGGCGACGTGGTCAACGCTTCCAAGACTGCCCCGGTCCAAGGTCTACAGGGCAAGTTCGATTAGAGCGGAGGACAATTCTGATGGGGTTCCAGACGCCGCTCTACAAGCTGGCCGACTACCTGAAGTGGACCACCAACGGGGAGATCCAGCTGCCTGACTTCCAGCGCGGCTACAAGTGGGAGGAGGAGCGGATCCGTCAGCTGCTCGTCACGGTCCTACAGCGCCATCCCATGGGGGTGGTGATGCTGCTCAAGACCGGCAACGACCAGATCCGCTTCAAGCCGCGTCCGATCGAAGGTGTGGTGCTTGCCAGCGGTACCGAGCCGGAATCCTTGCTCCTGGACGGGCAGCAGCGACTGACGTCGCTGACCCAGGCGCTGACCGGGGACGGCGTGGTGTCCACCAAGGACAGCCGCGGCAAGCTCATGGACCGGCGGTACTACGTCGATATCAAGCTCGCTCTCCAGGGCACGGACCGCATGGACGAGGCCGTCATCTCAGTTCCTGGTGACGGCGTGATCCGCACCAACTTCGGTAAGGACATCGTGCTCGATCTCTCCGATGAGGACAAGGAGAGAGCTGCTGGCTACTTCCCGTTCCGCCTGCTGTATGACCCGTTGCAGGCCGCAACGTGGCTCACCAAGCTGTTCGACATCTCGCTGATGCCGGAGTTCATGGCGAAGGTCCTAGGTCCAGCGGCGACGTACGATATCCCGGCGATCGAGCTGGACAAGGAGACGAGCAAGTCGGCTGTCGCCACCGTCTTCGAGAAGGTCAACACCGGTGGTCTGACCCTCAACGTGTTCGAGCTCCTCACCGCAACCTTCGCCGGCGACAAGGACTACTTTGACCAGCACGGCGAGGACTTCCGTCTCAACGAAGACTGGCTGAAGACCCAGGAGGTCTTCGCTACGCACCCGCTGTTGCATGCAGTGGAGAACACTGACTTCCTGCAAGCGGTCGCGATGCTTGCCACGCTCAAGCGTAACCAGGCCGACACCTCAGAGCGGCCCCCAGCGGTGTCGGCCAAGCGTGAGGACGTCCTCAAGCTCCAGCTGAGTGAGTACCTGGAATGGGTGCAGCCACTGCGCGCGGGCTTTCTGTGGGCGGCTACCTTCCTTGCGGACCTGCACATCTTCGACCAGCGCTCGGTGCCCTATGCCAAGCAGCTGGTGCCGATGGCGACGCTGCGGGTAGTGCTGGGCGACGACATAGATCTCCATGGGGTCCGTAACCGGATCAATCAGTGGTACTGGTGCGGCGTCCTGGGCGAGCTCTACGGCAGCGCCAACGAGACCCGGTTTGTCCGCGACCTCGAGCAGGTGCCGGACTGGGCACGCGGCAAGGACGGCGCCACGGTGCCGCGGACCATCCAGGACGCGGCGTTCGTGGAGTCCCGACTGCACTCGCTGCGGACACGCGGAGCAGCGGCCTACAAGGGAATCCATGCACTCGTCATCGCGGACAACGCGGCAGACTGGATGTACGACAAGACCTTCGACAAGGTCCAATACGTCGACATGAACGTCGACATCCACCACATCTTCCCGTACAAGTGGTGCCTCGACCACGGCATCGACGACGAGCGCCGCGAGAGCATCGTCAACAAGACGCCGCTGTCCGCAGCCACCAATCGCAAGATCGGCGGCGTTGCACCGTCGAAGTACATGACCGCCATCGAGAAGGCCGCAGGCATCCCTTCCGACCGGCTGGATGCCCTGGTCTCATCGCACCGATGTGATCCGAGTGCGATGCGTGCGGACGACTTCGACACCTTCTTCGTGGCGCGACGCGAGGCTCTGGTCAAGCTGGTGGAGAAGGCCATGGGCAAGACCGTCCAACGCGACGCTTCCGAGGGTGAGATGCAGGAGTCTGCTGACCAGTTCGACGCTGGCGACGACGCCATCATCCCGGACGAGGAGGAGCCTTATGGCGACGAGCAACCGTGATTGCATCGAGGAGATATTCGAGGTCACTGTGGCGCGACGTCAACACGAGTCCGGCCGATTCCAGGGGCGACCGCGAGCAACGCGCGGGCCTGCTCCGGGACGCAACTTTGCGAGACTCGATGGTACCCGCGCAACCGGCGGCTGACGTCGCCGGACTCTGCCAGGGGACGGTCCTAAAATCTCGCTATGGACCTTCAGGATGTGGGTAGCTCGGCCAAATTCCTCATCCATGACCGGGACGCCAAGTTCACCGCGGCCTTCGACGCGGTGATGACCGACGCCGGAATACGCATCGCCAAGCAGTAGCAAGGCCCGAATGGAGGCGCGGGTGGACGGCCGGCCGTGGCTATGGCGCTTGCAGGTCCAACCCGCCATACCAGATCGGCGTGCCAGCACAGCAGCATGCCCCATGTCACGAACAACCGCCGACGACCGGCCGGAAACAGCCGCGCCAGCGCGCTGATCACCGCCCGACCCTTCCACGACGGCCGAGGCATTGCCACCTGCCGACGCAACACCGCGAGCTGATAATGCAGGACCAAAATCTCCTCATACAGGGTTCGTGTTCCGTTTGCCCGCGCCAGGATGACACCCGTGGCAGGCCGATCGAGCCTTTGCTCGCGTCGAGTTAGTCACGAGACACGAGCACCCCGGTTTCGGGACGACGGCCGCCTCAGCCGGTCCGCCGTTCAAGTTCCTCTGTCATCTCCGCAAGGTCGCTCCAATCGACCAGGTCGAAGGACTTCTTCAAGAGCCAGAGGAGCCGTTGTTGGAGTACAGGTTCCTCGCTAATCCGGCCGGTGGCCGCCAGCAGAATGTGAGCTAGCCGTTCGACGTCGTCCTTGGAACTGTGGACTTCGGCGACGAGGGGGCGTACGTGCCGATCGAAGGTCTCCCAGGAAAGGTCGGGGTTCGGTTGGCTGAGGTGCTGCCTGAGCCACCAAAGGCTGGCTCGCGTGATATTCGACAGGTGGTCCTCACTCAAGGAAATGACGGCGTCGTCGGCGAGGACCGTTTCGAGACGGCCTGCCCTGCGTGCGTCCGAGAACCGCTCAGAGCGTACGAGATCCGGCTCAGACATGGAAACATACATGCGAGCCCGGAACTCTATATCCCCATAGGCAGGTGTTGGTTTCCAGCCTGCAAGCTTCATGGTCAGCTGCTGCTCAGCTTCGAACGCTTCTTCAGGGAATAACGTCTCAGTAACGTTCCGAGACGCTGCTTTCGTACCAGCAAGTGCAGCGGCGCGTGCCGCGTCGGCATTCGGGTGCTGCGGACGCTCCGGGTCGTGATCTCTTCGCGGAAAGGGCCGATACCAGACCCGCCCCCGTCCCTCAAAGGCGATGCCGGGCACAGTGGTCGGTAGGGTCATCGTTACCTTGACTGACCGTACTCGCCTCAGCTTTGCCTCATGCCTCTTCAGCAACGAAGCCCTCTTCCCTGCCGAGCAAGGATTCCGCGCTGTTGGACAGGTCAGTCGCAGCCGGCGCCTCAGCGGAGTGCTTAGGTCCCCAGATCAGGCGCCTCAGCATTGTGTCGCCGAACCTGTCGGTCTGGTCCGGGTCGTTCTTGGTGAGTGCCTCGAGGAAATCGAGGTTCATGTCCTGCTTGATAACGGTGGTGAACAGCTCGTCGACAGGCTCCTTCGGTATCAGGGCCTGCTTTACGGCTTCTCTCCAGAACAGCGCAGCACCGATGGCGGCCGTCCGGGTCTCAGCGCGGTTGTGAGCCTTCCGGAACGCGTCTGCCAGAGTCGCGAGACGCTCCGGGGACTCGAGATCTCGGCCGCCTTCACCACAGAGCACGACGAGCCCCTGGCCGGAGTTGGCGAGGCAGAGGAACGCTACGATGCCCGCGCGCTCGAGTTCGACCTTGCCGAGCCACTTGCGGATCGTCGTCAGCACCAGGGCCCGATGCTTGGAAGCCCCAAGAGCGGTGAAAGCGTCCACGAGGGCGGGGCTGACAGGGTCTGGGGACTTTAGCGCGGCCCGCCCCAGCCGGGTGAGCGCCAAGTTCGGGCTGGCCATCCCGAACTGGCCGCCACAGACTGCGGCGACGACGTCGACCTTCTCCTGCGACGGCTTGGCCGCGAGCCAGGTGTACAGGCGACCGCGTACGTATGCACCGAGCACAGGATCAAGCGAAGCCTTCATCAGTTCCTCGACGAGGAGCTCCGGCCGCTTACCGGATAGCTGTTCGAAGAGCTCCTGCACGAGGGAGCGGTCGTTCAGGCGGACCGCGAGCTCCATGAGCGAACTGACCACCCGCCTGGCATCGTCAGCATCGAGCTTCTGGACAATGTCGAGCGCCCAGGTTCGCAGCGTCTTCCGCTGATTCGGAAACTGATTCCACAGGTGGAGCCGGACCGCAGCGGCGAGGCCGTGAGACTGGGGATCCACCCTCACACCGCCGTCCACCTCGACGAGCTCGGCTGAGTCGAGCCGCTCGGAGGTGAAGGCGTCGGAGAAGATGTCGACGAGCGAACGAGTCTGGCCGATCTCCTGACGGAATGCCTCGGACATGGCGAGTACAGAATCCCGTCGGCCGCCATCACACATGGCCGCAGACCAGAGAAGAGTGCGGGCCCCAAGGTCAGAAGGGCAGACGGTCTTGAACCAGTCCCGCCAGCCGCGGAACTCCTCCGCGATCTGCTTGCCCGGGGTGTCCGGTTTCGCGGTGCGAAGGATATCCGTCAGGCGGAGCACTTCTCTGGCGCGTGGGGACGACTCCCAGATCTCGACGAGTGCTTCGTCCACCAGCCGGAAGGACAGGTGGCCCGCACCAGTGCGCTGCAGGATGCTCTCGGCGAGCTCTTTGCCTGGTGGAGTGGCCAGACGCACGATCCGCGCGCCGAGCTTGCCCAGCCACTGCTCCTTTACCTTGGCCTCGCAGGTGAGCACGACGAGCCTCGCGCCTCCGTCCACAGCCCAAGAGAGCAGCTCTGCACCGAAGTCGGCGGACGGGCACTTGTCGTACTCCGACATGTCGAGGACATAGCCGTGTCCCTGTGCTGCGGCGGGGAGAAGCTGCTTGCGTGGCTGCTCCCAGTTGGTCTGCAACCGGACGACCCGGTTGGTACCGCACTGCTCGCGGAGTCTGCGCAGGGCCGCGGTTCCCCGTCCTGTGCCGGGCGCGCCAACAATGACGAGGACACCGGGGTCGGAGACGATCACTTCGCTCCTCTTCCAGTCGTCGCTCTCTGGGTGGACGAAGAGGCCGTCGGCGGTGGGTCGCAGCTCCTCACCGCTAACAGGAACGGGCTCGACCGACTCGTCGCCCATGATGAAGGTCATGTTCTGTCCGAACCAGGTCGGGCCTTGGAACGTAGTCTCGGGAATGCTCATGGTCACTCCTTCGGCGAAGCCGGGGGGTAATGGGTGTTGATGGTCATGCCGTTGAAAACCTGCTGGGAGGCGAGATACGACGGGCCTTGGAACGTGACACCGCCCTCGAACCGGATTCCGCCTTCGAAGGGTGAGGTCTGTGCCGGCAGCGCAGGGAGTGCAATGCCATGCTTGCGCTGGAACCGAGTCCTCACCTGCTGGGCATCGAAGTCACCCGCGTGAGGGCCGATCGCTTCGGCGAGCTCAGCAAGCAGCACCAGCAAGACCGCGGCCGACTGGCCAGTGTTCCGGGCAAGTTCGGCGAGATTGTCGAGCCCGTCGCGCCAGTCTCGACCGTCCTCGAACGGTTCGACGCGCCACACATGTAGACGTGACAGCACCCGGTGGGTCAAGTGCTCGAGTCCGTCGGGTTCGGTGATGCCCGTCGCAGCGGACATTGCCTTGACGATCTGCGCATGCCGTGCACGTAGTCGCTGGCTCGTCACCTTCTCCACAAGGAGGCGCTGGAACGAAACGTGAGTGCTGTGAGCGCGTGCTCGAACTGCCAGATCATCCAGGTCAGCGAGGTCGTCGCTCGGCCCTGGCGCTGCCGCGCCGAGGAGGAGACGCCCGGTTTCCAGGGCATGCTCCCGAGTCTTCCAAGTCTCCGCAGCCTGGCCGAGTAACGAGATCAGCGCCTCACTGCTTCCCGTGACGGCCAGCTGCTTCTTGACCTGAAATTCGATCGTCGTGCTTTGGTGCGCCAGCCCTGCCCGCATGACGACGTCATCGAGCAGACTCCCTGCAACTCGCTGCTGCAATGCGACGCTCTCGACGGGCAGATCGATCCCCACGGGAACGTGCGCTCCGCGCAGCAGCCTGCTGAACGCCAAGGCTGCAACCCGGTACTCAAAGATCGTCCCTGCGCCCCCCGTTGCCTCTGGGGGCGCCACTCCGTACGCCATTTCCCCTCCCTGCTTCTGCGTTACTCACCACATTAGAAACGACTACCGACAAAATCGTAACTCGAATATCTATTCGATATTAGAGCGTCAGAGTTCCCGAGGGGGCACACGACTTCACCTAGTCATTCCTGTGGAGCTCCTGCTTCACCATGGGTGGATATGACACGTAAGCCGAGTGATATCGCTTATGGATCGCCAGCGGCATCGCCCAGGCCACGGTCGCATAGCGGATGGTGCCCTGGAGCGCTGCGGGCCTAGTCCTGAAGATCTCCCGGTCTGGCTACAGTGCCGCCCGTGCACCGGACCAAAACAGCCGTTAGTCATGGCAAATACGTGCGCAACTCCGACTTGCGATGCGAAATCTACTTGCACCGCATTGGGGCGGCGCCGGGTAACGGGCGGGACGTGTTCGTCGCCGGCGCCCAAGGCATCCCGTCCTACCTCGTAGCCGCCCACGCCGGGCGGACGCCGACCAGCGATCGATCACTCGGCAGGCTGCCTTGTACGGGTAAAGGAATGATCACTGGCGCGCACAGGACAACCGCTCACATCGGTTTCTTACCGTCGTTGCGGGCGAGTCCGGCGTTGAAGAGCGATTCAAGCTGGTCGTATCGGCCGTCAGCGATGCTTAGGAACGCTGTCACCATCTCAGGATCGAAGGACGCCCCCGATTCCTGACTCATGATTTCAAGAGCCGCTTCGATGCTCCTCGCAGGCCGGTAAGCACGTCCGGTGGCGACGGCGTCGAACACGTCGGCCACGGCAATCACGCGAGCGCTCTCCGGAATCTCCCTGCCCGCCAAGCCCCTCGGATAGCCGCGGCCGTCGAACCGTTCGTGGTGGTGAAGAATCCCCTCCATGGCAGCCTCGGTGAGGAGCATTCGAGCAGCTGGTTCCAGGAACTCGTCGAAGAGCTCCACCAGCCCCGCGACGATGCTCACGCCACAGCTTGTATGCGATTGAATCAGCACATATTCCTCCTGGGTGAGAGCTCCGTCTTTGTTGAGGACAGCGCCAGGGACTGCGAGCTTGCCGATGTCGTGAAACAGCCCAGCCAGACGTACCACCTCCAACGCTTCAGAGCACATCCCCATTCGATCGCCGATCATGGCGGCCAGCCGCGAGATACGTTCGCTGTGCCGGCGCGTGTGGGGGCTCTTGATATCCAGCGCAATCATCAGCATCTCTGCCAGATCATCTGCAGTCACTTCGCCGTCGAACGGCTCAGGTGGCCGAGCAGTGACGAGGTGGCCGGCATCGGCCCAGGCCCGCCATAGTGTGGGCGCGTCCTGCGGGCGTCCCTGTGCGATCAGGAGACCGGCCATTCGTACGGCGGCCGCTCTGTCACCGGTGCCAGCATCATTGGCCTGCCTGCGCGCGAGCTCCCGTTCTGCTCGGTTCTGTTCGTCGAGAAGGCCGATCAGCGTCGTTCTCGCAGATCCCTCACCCGCATCGGCCTTGGCCCGCCACAGCGCCAGCGCGTCATCTGTCCGGCCCTGTCCAACCAGGAGCATGGCCAAGAGCCCAGTCGCCTGCCCGCTACCAGAGCGGATGGCGTGACGGTACAAAGCTCCAGCATGCTGGTACAAGAGGCGATGTTGTGCGGCGTGGGCGACGCGGGTCTGGTCACCAGGGTCAGTGAGATGGTCGACCAATGCCTGCCAGCAGGTGCTTGGGACCTCTGACAGATGGCGGTGCTGCCCGACGTGTTGCTGGAGGTAGTCGGCGACCTGGTAACCGTTGATCTGCCCCATGGTGGTGGAGCTGGCGACCGGCGCGAGGGCGGCCGCGGCGCCGTTCAACATGCCGGTGGCGTACGCGAGGGCGGTCTCGAACCAGTCGGGTGGGGCGATGGCGCGCTGGCGAACGTCGCAATACCCGGGTGATGCGGCACGTAGCAGGTCCGGGCTGAGCGGGGAAACAGCACCAAGGCGAGTTGCGTCGATGGCGGCATTCAGCACAGCGGCGGCGTAGGGGTCTGCGCTGCGCCATCGATTCACCAGTTGTGGGGCTGCGGCGATGATTTGGGTGAGCCCGTAATCCCCCGATCGCAAGGCCAAGGCGATCCGTTGATCCCCGGAGGTCGCCACGGCTTCGGCGCGCTCGCGCTCCGCGGTACTGAAGGAGCCCCGCAGATGAACCACATCGGCCAGATCGAGCAGCTCGCGTTCAGCGGCGTACAGATCCGGCTGACCTGGGCCCGGCACCGCTGTGTAGGCGGTATAACGCTCGGGCCAGATGGTCGCGATCAGGACCGTGCCTGCCTCCAGCAGGACGCGGACGGTGGCGGCGCTCAGGCCGGCTGAGCCGCCCAAGTACCGTTGCAGCTCATCCAGCCACACGACCAAGCGTCCGGTCACCTGCTCGGCGGCCTGACGGACCTGCCCGGCATCAGCGGGATGTAGCAACCACCAGTGTGGCAGCACCGCTCCGATCGCTTCATACGCACTTCGGGACTTACCCACCGATGATTCGCCGACCAGCACCACCATTCCGCCTCGACTGGCGGCCTTGGCCAGCAGACTCCGAACTCCACGTGGGGCGGTATCGGTGTCACGAAGGATGTAGGCGGGAAGGTCGCCGGTCGCGCCCGGAGCATCGATCGCGGCATGCACACCCAGCCGCCGCGGGTCGGCCTGTGCCACCCGGATCAGACCGGCAGTGCCAGGGGCATCGGCGGTTAGCGCACGTTCTCTCGCCTCTTGCCACGCCTTCCACTGCTCGCGGGGAACCGCGCAGGCACGCAGGAACACCTCCAGCGTCTCCCGGCTGGCCCTACCCTTGTTGAGCAGATCCGACAACGTCGAACTCGGTAACCCTTCCTTCGGCCGGTTTCCGGGGTTGGCTGCTTTGTCGAGGTCGGCGTATGAGTGGCCCGCCCGTAAGGCCCGTAGCGCAGATATCAGCTCGAGGACGGTGTGCACCTGGCTGGGGTCTGGCATCTCAACGTGCACCAGCGACGCTCCTCCCCGTCCTGAATCCCATCCAGCCGCAGAGTCCTTCGCCCACTGGCTCGGACGGCGCCGGACCGGTTCCACTCCCATCGTCGGTGCGACCCCAGCAGCCGTCCAGCCTGCAGGTCAGGTTCGCCCTGCGCGGTGGCGCCTCCGGCATGTTCCGTATCCGATGCCGGACCCTCGTCCTGCGCTGACTATGAGAGCAGCCAACGCACATCTCGGAGGAACCCAATGGAGCTTCTGGTTGACCTCATCCCACTGGCCGTCGCCGCCCTCAATCTGACCACCGCCCTCATCAACCGCGAAAAGCACGCCGGCCCGACGCCCGGCACACGGGGAAGACAAAAGGCGGCATCTTGCGGGCCGTGTGACCGCTGCTTTCCGCAGTCGGACGCCGGACAGAGCGCGGGCCCGTCCCGATCAACAGCACCGCCAGCCACATGAGCACGTACATCGGCCGGCATTCCCGTCTGCGGGGGACGTGGCGCAATGGTCCGGTTGTGGACCATTGACGAGAAGAAACCTCACCACGAAGATCAACCAACGGCCTGCTGGCAGGCCTGATCAAAAACCTGCACAATTGCCCTCGTGAAGGTGTACGTCGGGGTCACTGACGGAAGTTGGTACCGGTTCCTCTCCGCACGCCCATCGCTCACCGAGGTCAACTTCTGGCGCCCCTCCAGCAGCCGCGAATTCCGCGCGCTTGACCACGGCGAACCGTTCTTCTTCAAGACCCATCACCCACACAACCGCGTAGTCGGCGGTGGCTTCTTCAGCGGCTTCGCCCCGCTTCGCGTCTCAGAGGCCTGGGAGTTCTTCGGACAAGGCAACGGCTCATCAAGCCTCGGCGAGTTACGCCACCAGGTCGGGCGATACCGCAGCCAGCCGATAGACCCCGGAGAGGACCCGGTCATCGGCTGCGTCATCATCCGCGCCGCCTTCTTCTTCCCCGACGATCGAATTGCCGGCCCGCCCCCGGACTTCGCATCCAACATCGTGCAGGGCAAAAGCTACGACCTCGCAAGCCACCCGGCCGCCGACTACTTCCATGACCTGCTGCACAGAATCGGCATCGGCGTCAACATCGACCTGTCCGAGCCGTGGCACCGTGACGGGCCGGTCTATGGGGATCCACGGCTGGCCCCTCGCAGGCTCGGCCAGCTGGCCTTTCAGGCCGTGGTCCTGCACGCCTACGAACGCCGGTGCGCGATCAGCGGTGACAGAATCCGACCGGTCCTGCAGGCGGCCCACATCCGCCCAGTCGCAGCAGGCGGTCAGCATCGCCTGGACAACGGGCTACTTCTCCGCTCGGACATCCACACGCTGTTCGACCGAGGCTACTTAGCGATCGATCCCAAGCATCGCCTGCTGGTCAGCCCCAGACTGCGCGAGGAGTTCGGCAACGGCGAGGAGTTCTACCGCCGGGCCGGACAGGAAATTCACGTCCCGATCCGACCACGAGACCGACCCCATCCCGAGACCCTCGAGTGGCACGTCGACGAGGTCTTCTTACGCACATAGGCTGCCCTGACAGATCCGGCTCTCCCTTCACTTCCGGCTCGGTCGAAGGGCACATCAACCGCGTCATCCGTCTGGAAGCCAATGTCAGGCTGGGCCATAGGGCCTGCCAGTAGATTTGGCCGGCCGGGTTCCGCGGCGGCCCTAAACAATCACCTCTCGTGATGGGCATCTCCGGCTTCGAACCAATCTTCTCGTCGGATTTGAGGCCGTCCGCAAGGAACATGGACCGGACTGGCCGCGCTTGGTGGCCGGCGTCTGATGGGATTCGTGCTCGTGCGTTTCGCCAGGGATGGGTACTGGTTCGCTGACTGCCCCGTCGTCTGGCGCTTCGACGGCATCCAGCCGGAGATCAGCCACTTGCAGCTCGACGAGCTTTCGATCGACCGGAACTCCATCGTATATCGAACACAGTTTCATATTGCCTCGTTCCAAGTTCCGATCTATAAAAAAGGGAGATCCATCTATCAAAGCGGCTCGGTTGCATGAAGCGGGTGCCAATGCTGGATGCATGGAGAAATCGCCTCTTCTATGGCGATAATCTCGACATACTCCGCCGACACATCGACGACCGATCCGTTGACCTCGTCTACCTCGATCCGCCATTCAACTCCAACCGCTCCTACAACGTCCTTTTCCGTCATCGCACAGGCCAAGAGTCTCAAGCCCAGATAGAGGCATTCGACGACACATGGACATGGAGCCAGGAGAGCGAAGCTCAATATCAACAACTATTGAACGGCGGCGCCCCTGCACGACTCGCGGACGCGATGGAAGCTATGCGCAGGGTGCTGGGAACTAATGATGTGCTGGCCTATCTGGTAATGATGGCCGCTCGGCTGATAGAGCTGTATCGCGTTATGAAGCCCACCGGTTCGCTCTATCTTCACTGCGATCCGACCGCATCGCACTACCTAAAAATCCTACTCGATGCGATATTTGGTGGCGAGAATTTCCGGAACGAGATTTCCTGGCTGCGGGCAGGCGCGAAGAATGATTCCCTACGTTATGGCAGATCACACGATGTGATTCTTTTCTATACTGCGGGCAGGACATTCATCTGGAACGTTCAATACACCCCCTTCGATCCGAAGTCAATCGAAAAGAACTACACACACGTCGAAGCTGAGACGGGGAGGCGATATCGGCGAGGCGATTTGACCGCCGCAAAACCCGGCGGTGATGTCGACTTTGAATGGCAGGGCGTCCGCCCATACCGCGGTCGGCATTGGGCATACTCCCGCGAGAAGCTCGACCAGCTGCTGGCAGAAGGCCGGATAGAGTTCCGTAGAACCGGGATGCCGGTGTTCAAGCGCTATCTGGATGAGCAGTCAGGGGTTCCTCTGCAAGACGTCTGGACCGACATCCGGCTCACCTCTGCAGACAAGGAACGTCTGGGGTACCCGACGCAGAAGCCACTTAAGCTCTTGGAACGCATCGTCTCCGCTAGCAGCAACCCTGGCCAAGTTGTGCTAGACCCATTCTGTGGCTGTGGTACCGCTATCGACGCAGCCCAGAAAATGGGCCGTCGTTGGATAGGAATAGACATCACATATCTTGCGATAGATTTGATCGAAAAGCGCCTGCGTGGAGTGTACGGCGATGCAGTTATGGACTCCTTTACAGTCCTAGGCATACCTCACGATATAGAAGCAGCTCGTTCACTGTTCCATCGATCCCCGTTCGAGTTCGAACGCTGGGCGGTCTCCCTCATCGACGGACAGCCTAACGAGAGGCAAGTCGGCGACAAGGGCTTCGACGGTGTAATTAGATTTCCTATCGACGGCCGAGGCGGAACCGATCGGGTTTTGATCTCTGTCAAAGGCGGGCGACAGCTCGGCCCTCATATGGTCCGTGATCTCGCTGGTGCCGTCGGCCATCAAGGAGCTGCAGGCGGCATCCTTATTACCTTGGAGCGCCCGACACGAGGAATGCTCCACGAGGTCAACAGGTCCGGACTCTTCCATGCCGAACGCCATGGCCGGTCCTACCCTAAACTTCAATTAATTACAGTAGAAGAGCTTCTCACTGGAACACGCCCCGAACTTCCACCCGCACTTCTACCCTATATACAAGCACAACGCCGGCCCGCAGCACACACGCAACTGACACTCGACTGACTTCGCGATGCAGGTACGCGGCCTGGACGGTCAGCGGCAGCGTGTCCGTCAGAGTGATTACGCCGTTCCACATCGCATGCCTTAGATCATGACGGATTGCCGATGGCAAGCAACTGGTGCAGCGAGGCGCGGGACTTCTGCGGGACAGCCGTCGTCTGGGAGCAGCAGTCGCTACCATCCTCGGGTGGCGCAAGCTCAGCGCAGGCACATCCCCAACGAGATCCGGCGCGCACTCTTCGACGCGACCGACAGGCGATGCACCATATGCCGCAGACCCCTGGACATCGAGGGCGGCACCCACCACATCGGCGAGATGGGTCACATCGCGCCGCACTCCCCGGACGGGCCTCGCCGGGAGGCGGCCAGGCCGGCGGAAGTCGATGGCCTCGGCAACCTCATGTTGCTGTGCCCGAGCTGCCATCGAACTATCGACAAAGAGCCGGGCCTGTGGCCGGATGAGCATCTGCGCGCCATCAAGGCCGAGCATGAGGGGTGGGTGGTCGTCGAACGGGCCCGACCGGAGCCCGACAAGCCACTCGACGAAGAGCCGATGGGCCTCGGCGAGATCGTAGAGATCGGGGACGTCGCCTACCGGGTCACGAGCGATCCCGAGGAGAAGAGGTCCGCGGACGGCACAGCGATCGTGTCCCGGGCGTTCGCATTCGCGCCGGACGGCCGTCACGTCTGGATCCGCAGGATCGCCACCAGATGGCCGGGTTCCGAGGCTCTGGAACGCCGCGTCGCCCTGGCCGACGAGGCCGGCCTGCTCACCGAGGCACTCCCCGGCCTGCCGCCGCCCGTCGCGGCATCCATGACGGCGGAGACGGCGGTGCTGGTCACCGCGGTTCCCTCGTTCACCACCCTGGCCCACTTCTATGGCGGCCGGGGCCGCGAGGCCGAGGCCATACGTGTCCTGGCCGCCGGAGCCGCCGGGCTCTGCGAAGGGCTGGCCTCCCTGCATGCCAGAGGCCTCGCCCATGGCGCCCTCCACCCTGATTCGATCATGACCGACCGGGACGGAGGGCTCTTCCTGCGCGACGCCGGCCATGCATTCCTGCATCCCACCGAACCCGCCGAGGACATCCGCCGGCTGGCCGAGCTGATCCACATGACGGTAACCGGGCGCCCACCTGTGCCGCTCGTCTCGGCCGCAGTCCTGAACCCCGCCGTCCCGGAGCGCTTCGCCCGCGCCCTCAACCGCGCGCTCTCACCCGACCCGGCCAAGCGCGGCGACATCGCGGAACTCGGCGCGGAACTGCGCATCTGAGGCGAAGGAGCAGATCGTGGAGAGAAGGGTCGTCGACCTCGGTCCCGAGGTCGGTCTGCTCTGGTCCAAGAACTTTCCCAGCAAACTGGTCGGACAGCGCGAACGCCATCCCCTACTACCAGGGCTGGAAGGGATCTGCCACGACCTGTGGGCGGCCGGCCCGCAGAATCTGATCCCCGCTCGCCTGGAACGCGGCCGCGAGGGCCGGGACGACTTCCTCAAAATCTACATCGACGGCCGATACGCGCTCATGCTCTTCCCCACCCAGGACTTGCGCGGCTACCGGATCGGCTGGATCCATCCGATGCGCTTCAGCGACCACGACCAGATCGTGCGGGGCGGCCTGCTGCTGCGCGCCGGGCAATGGCGGGTCTTCGACCACCCCTACCAGCTGCATCACTCCTCCGGCTGGCCAGCCGTCCAGACCGCCTGGGCCACCGGCGTCACCGCGCCGCCCGATCAAGACTCCACGGTACGGGCCTCCCACACCGCCTATCTCGACCGGCTCGCCACACTGGTGGACCAGGGACGACGAATCGAGTCCTCGGCCGGTGACGCCAGCCGGCTCGTCCCGTACCACCGCGTCACTCCGGTGGCCGCGACCCGCCGCTCCGCACGGTCGGTGCACGCCTTCCAGCTCATCGACGCCAACCGGCTGACCGCCGGCACCCGCGTGCACATCGACGGCGACCCCGACCTGCGCGGCCGGATCGAGCGGATCGACGAGGGCGTGGCAACGGTACGGTTCGAACGGCCCGTGGACTTCGGCCGCATTCCTGAGAGCGGCGCCTTCGCCGAATCGCCCAACCTGATCGCCTACGACAAGAAGCGGGCGGCCATCGAGATGCTGCGGGAGGGCCGCGCCCGCAATCCGCTGCTGCTGACCACGCTGGTCGACCGCCGCTTCCAGCCCTTCGCCCCCGCGCTCGGGCGCCGTCCCCGCGAGCATCTGGACGCCAGCCAGCTCAGCGCCTTTCACAAGGCGCTGACCGTTCCCGACCTCGCCCTCATCCAGGGACCGCCCGGCACCGGCAAGACGCACACCATCCGCCAGGTCGTCCTGGCCTGCGCCGAGGAGCAGCGCAAGGTCCTCATCTCCTCCTACACCAACCGAGCGGTCGACAACGTGCTCCAGGACCTGCCGGAGGACCTGCTGGTCCTGCGGATCGGCCGGGAGGACGGCGTCACACCGGGCTGCGAGCACCTGATGCTGGAGGCGCGGGCGGTCGAGCTCCAGCGGCGTATCGCCGAGCGGACGGAGCCCGTCCTCGCCCGCTACGGCGCCGCGGCTTCGGATGGCCCGGCGGACGCCCTGTTCCGGCAGCTCGTCGAGGATCTGCGGCGTCTGGAGGAGGCTGGTGCGGACGTCCGGCGGAGCGCCGCCGCGCTGGCCGAGCGGGAAGATGCCGTGACGGCCGATCTTCGACGGCGGACGAGTGCCCTGGACGACGAGGGGCGCCGCCACGAGGAGCTGCTCGCCGCGCACGTCCAGGCCCTTCAGCGGCTCGACCTCGCGCTGGGCAGGGCGCGGCGGGCCGCCGACCTCCCGCTGGTCGGCCGGTTCTTCCTGCGGCGGCTCACCCGCCTCCAAGGGGAGCGGTCCGCGACGGCCGCCGAGTCCGACGGCATCCGTCGGACGCTGGCCGCGATCGCGCAGGACCGGGCACGATTGGCGGCTGAGCTCGACCAGGTCCGTGCCACGCATCCCGACCTCGTGGCCGCCCGCCGGGCTCACGAGCGCGACCTGGCCGGGCAACGAACCCGCGCCGAGCGGGCCGCGCAGGTCGCCACGTCCCTGCGCGGACTGCTCGACGGCGAGACGCCCGAGATCAGTGCCGACCCGGCGAAGTTGGCCGCGTTCCTGCCCGGCGCGGGCTCGGCACTCGGGCTGATGCGCAGGCGGCTCGATCTCCTGACGTCCTGGCGCGGACAACTCGAGCGGCGCACCGAGCAGTTGTACGGCGAGCTCGTCAGATACGCCGACGTGATCGGCGCGACCTGCATCGGCACCGCGACGAGCGAGCATCTCGACAACGTCGACTTCGACGTGGCCATCGTCGACGAAGCCGGCCAGATCAGCACGGCCGACCTGCTCGTCCCGCTGGTCCGGGCACGCAGGGCCGTCCTCGTCGGCGACCACGTCCAGCTGCCGCCGCTGCCGGATCAGCGGCTGGTCGCCTGGGCCGCGGCGGAGCACCCCGGCGATTCCGGGCTGGCCCGGCTCATCACCGACAGCGCCTTCGAGCTACTGTTCCCCTCGACGCCCCCGGAGAACAAGGAGCTGCTGCGCTTCCAGCGGCGGATGCCCGAGAGCTTGGCCCGCTTCATCTCCCGCCACTTCTACGGCGGTCTCCTGGAAACCGACGTGAGACGGGTCCACCACGACGACCTGTTCGCCGCTCCCGTGGCGTTCGTCGACACCGCGGAGCTCCCAGAGCGCGCGCGGCGCGACCGCAAACCCCGCGCGGACGAGCCCTGGCCCAAGGACAGCCGGCTGAACGAGTGCGAGGCCAGGCTGCTGGCGCTCCTGGCGGCCCACTACCACGCGCAGTCCGATGACTGGGCGGTCATTCTCCCGTACTCGGCTCAGATCGGCTTGGTCACCTCACTGCTCGCCCGGCGCATCGGCGACGAGAGCGTCGTCGCCCGCCGGGTGGCGACCGTCGACTCGTTCCAGGGCGGCCAGCATGACACGATCCTCTTCGGGTTCACGGTCAGCAACCCGTACCGCAACGTCGGCTTCCTCCGCGAGGTACGCCGCTCCAACGTGGCCTTCTCCCGTGCCAAGCAGCGGCTGATCCTCGTCGGTGATCTCACCACGCTCCTCAACGCCACCGACCCCGGCTTCCGCGACCTCGCACAGGCGCTGCACGACCACGTGCGAACCCCAGGGGACCTGCGCGGCTACCGCGAGATCATGCGACGCCTCGGGGAGAGCCCATGAGCAGCACGTCGGCCGACACGATCCTGTACCCCCAGACCCGCGCCCTGGAACACGCCGCCGACCTGCCCGGCATCCGGCCACTACGGATCCACGCGCTCGCCTTCCCCCTACACGCTGCGGAGCTTTCGGCGATCATCGAGGAACGCGGCCCGTTCGACCTCCTCGACCGGTACGTCGGCCTCGCCATCGCCGAGGGCCGGTTCACCCGCCTCCAGGACATCGCCGCGTTCCTGGGCGTCTCCGAGCACATGGTCGACCGGGTGCTGCGCTTCCTGGGCGGCATCGGCCACCTGCAGGGCAGCGCCGACGCCCTCTCCCTCACCGAGCGCGGCCTGCGGTCGGTCCGCGACGACCGCCGCTACACCGAGAAGCAGGAACGGCTACGCCTGTACTTCGACGGCGTGCGATGCGAGCCACTGCGTACCGCCCACTACACCCGCGGCGTCCAGATCCTCGACCGGGATGCCGCATACGCCCAGCGGGCCTTCCGCCTCCTCCCCGAGGCGTGTGGCTTCCGTCCGGGCGCCGTCGGGGAGCTTGGCCGGCGTCCCGACCGGGGCGAGTACGACTTGCCGGACGAGCTGCTCAACCTCGAGGTCCTAGAGGTGGGCCGGGCGTTCCTGCCCTGCTACACCGTCAGGGCGCACGACGGCCAGCGGCTCACGACGCTCGTCTACTCCGGCGTCGCCGAGCTACGGGACCATCACCTGGAGGAGATCCTCAACTCCTGGCCGACGGCCACGCACGTGATGGAGAGCTCCGACTCCGAGCAGCCGCGCGACCATTTCGCGGAGTGGATGCGCGAACGAGGGATCGCCCCGCAGGCACTTGCCTGGGTCGACCACTACAGCTTCCGGCTCGTCCTGCCGCCTTCCCGCTACTTGGGCCGCACGGTCGGGGCACGGGACAAGGGCACCTTCTCCCTGAGGATGCTCGGCTCGTACGTTGCACCGCGCAGCCACGTCCTCCAACTGTGGTGCGACGACGCCCCTACTCGGACCAAGGCCGTCCTCAACCGAGCCTTGGCCTACGCCACGGCGACCCGCCGCACGGTGCCAGAAGTGACGGCATTCCTCGAACGCGTCTGCCGCCAGCTCGAACCGGACGCCCACGTCACCATCGATGACCTGCAAAGGCACGCCCGCGAAGCCGGATACGGCACTATCGACCTCGGCGAAGGATGAAGATCCGTCCGGGTCTCTCAGGTATGCCCTTCTCTTCTGCCGTCCTGAGAGATGTCGAAGATCATCGTCCGCTTATGCGCCCGATCCGGCACGCCCTCGCCAGCCATTGGCCGACTGTCTTGAACAATTCTTCCTTGATTTCGGACAGTAGCTACGGTCGGTGCTTCACGAACTGCCATCATCCTCGGGCGACGTAGTACCCCTTGTGCGTATTGGCCTTGATGAACTCCATCAAGTGCTCCCGGGAAATGAACTTGCGTGAGCCGATAGCAACCCACTCGACATCCCCCTGATTCATCATCTGGTACAGCGTCGAGTAGCTGATACCGACAGCACCGACCACATCAAGCCCCGGACCAAGCCGCCCCGCTACGCACCGTCCCCGATCCGATCATGGATCCGACGCGAATCACCGACCTGAACATACGCCGAAGAGACCGGCTCGGCGGAGTCATCCACAAGTAGTCACATGCGGCTTGAACTACATGGATGTAGTTTTCGGCAGGCGCGGCCGCGACCTGGACCGCTCAGGCGAACAACATCGGACTGGAGGAGCGACTGGTGCAGTTGCCCGGCAGAGAGGGCGGCCTGCCCAACCCTCTGGCGCTGGTAAGCGGGGCACTGCAGAGTGCCACCACCCAGTTCGAGGTCTGGCGTGGATTTGGCCACGGCGATCTTCATGTGCGCAACATTCTCGTGCCAGAACATGGGCTCATCAAGAAGTCCATCCGGGATGAATTCCAGCTCATCGATGTGGGCCGCTTCTCGCATGAAGCGCCGGTCAGCCGCGATGCCACGAAGTTGCTGCTGTCCATCGCCCAAGAGTGGTTGCCTGGTCTGACTCCGGCCAGTGCACTGCGCTCCACCCTCGCCGAGCTCGTGGTCAGGCCACACTCAGTCGCCGCATCCCCACCGGTCAAGGGCTACCTCGAAGTCGCCGATCTCATTCACACCGCTGCACAGACTTGGGCTCAGGAGAGGAAGTCAACACACAGGTGGGCGGAGCAGAACCTGCTTGTGACGGTCGGGTGCGCGCTCCGTTACGTAGCGCGCGATGACCTCCCCGTGGAGGATCGCTGGTGGTTCCTCGAGGTGGCCGCTCTCGCCACCCGCCTCCTCGTCAATCCCGAGTTGGCTGGACAATCCAGGCAGACCCGCCCCACTCGCCATCGCCAGGACAGACTCCCGGCGACTGTTCCGGCGAGGAACGCGGCGTCGGTGACCACGCTTCCCGTACGCCGGAACAAGACCACGCGAGAGACCACACCGGGCCCTTCCGCCATCGCAGAACGCCAAGCACTAGACCTAATAGCCATGGGCGACGACCTCGTCTTGGCCATGAGCGAGGCCAGGATCGTGACGGTTGCGGACACGATGCTGAGCAAGGCGGGCGAGTTGCAGATGTCTCTCAGGCGATTAACCAACGTCGGCGGCGTCCGCAGGGAGCTGAACGCGCTCATCAAGCAACTCGGCGCCCTACGATACCCGCCGTCCCAAAGTTCCGCTATCACCGATGCCAAGGCTTCACTCACTGAATTCGAGACCTACGTGAATCAGCGTTGGCCAGCGCAGCGTGGCACGGGAAGATAGCCTTCCTGAGTTCTTGCGAAAATGGGGTAACGAATTGCAGACTAAACGCGCGAAATTGGAAAGCGCCGTTGCCGCCGACGAGTTCAAGGATATCTTCACCAACACCCGCGAGGCCATCGCCAAGGTCCGGAGCACGCGCACGAAACTGAAAACTCGACTAGAAAAGGAGAAGCAAAATCGGGCACTTGAAGGCAACACACTCAAGTATGCCAAGCAGGTGATTAGCGACCACATTCCCGCTCTCGACACCAAACTCAATAGACTCGATATCTTTTTGAACGGAATCAAGACCCATGGGCAGGCCGACGTCGCCGCCATTTCCTTGGTATCGGACGAAATCAGCGAGCGTCTAGCCGCCATCATGAGCTCGATCGATGGGTTGCACGCGACAGTGGATGACCTGCGCGTTGCCCTAGCCCACCGCCAACAGAGCGCCGCCACCGAGCGGCGAGAGGGGGTTCACGCCCAAATCTGGCAGCGTAGAAGGAGCAGTGCATGACGTGTCGCCGAACGCCAACTGCCTGCGCCACTGACGAGCTATACAGGTTGAATTCATAGGGTCGGTCATGGTTTTGCCGGGACGTCGAGGGTGAGGCGAAGCGGGGCGGGCTGCATTACCTGGTGCTGGACGGCACGCTGATCCGCATCGATCGGATCGCCGCCGATCGGCCGTACTTTCCGGCAAGCACCGCGTGCACGGGATGAACGTCCAGGTCATCGCCTCCCCGGACGGGACGATCCTGTGGACCTCCGGAGCGCTGCCTGGCAAAGCCCACGATCTGAGCGCCGCCCTCATCTGGGGCATCCTACGTGCGCTGGAGACGGCGGAATCATCACCTTGGCCGACAAGGCGTACCAGGGAGCCGAGGGCCCGGTCGTCACCCCGTACAAGGGCGACCCTGCTGGCTAACTCGCAACGTGCGTGGTGTGGTTCGGGATCTACTAGGTCAGGTGGATCATGAAGGGCGGCCGTCGTTCCCCTATCCCGGCTGCGTTTGGGGTGGTTTGGTGTCTGTGCAGCCATGTCCGTGGCCGGAGCCGTCGCCGTTGGTGGCGGAGGCGATCCGAGCGATGTATCGGGGGCGGCGAGAGATGCCGTTACCGGTTCGGGTGCGGGATGAGCTGGGTGAGTTGTTCGCCGATGAGCAGTTCGTGGCCGCGTTCGGGACGGAGGGGCGACCAGGCTGGTCTCCGGGTCGCCTGGCGTTGATCACGGTGCTGCAGCGGGTGGAGAACCTGACCGATCGGCGGGCCGCTGAAGCGGTCCGGACGGATCTGTCGTGGAAGTACGCGCTGGGGCTGGAGCTGGATGATCCGGGGTTCGACGCGAGTGTGTTGAGTGAGTTCCGGCCCGGGTGATCGCCCATGGGCTGGAGGAGCGGGTTCTGGACCTGCTGCTGGAGACGCTGCAGGCCAGAGGCTTGGTGAAAGCAGGCGGGAAACAGCGCACCGATGCCACACACGTGATCTCGGCGGTGCGGGACCTGAACCGGGTGGAGTTGGCCGGCGAATGTGTGCGGGCCGCCTTGGAAGTCCTCGCCGCAGCCGCGCCCGGCTGGGTGGAACAGGTGCTGGAGGTGCCGGACTGGGCGGATCGGTATCAGGCGCGAATCGACTCCTGGCGGCTGCCGGCCTCCAAGACCGCGCAGGAGCAGCTCGCGCGGGCCTACGGCGCTGACGGGTACGCACTCTGCGCGGCCCTCTACGCGCCGTTCTCCCCTGCCTGGCTGCGGGAACTGCCCGCGGTGCAGGCGTTGCGCGTGATGTTGATCCAGAACTTCACCCGGACCGTTGACGCCCGCGGACGGGAGGTGGTCGAACGGCGGCGGCCCCTGCGCGACGGCGGAGCGGGGCTGCCGCCCGGCAGACACCGGCTGGCCTCGCCCTACGATCTCGACACGCGCTGGTCGGCCAAGGCCGACGTGTTCTGGAACGGCTACAAGGTCCACATCAGCGAAACCTGCGGCACCAGCAGGAACGGCGAGGACGGCGACGCGAGCTCACCGCCGAACCTGATCACGAACGTGGCGACGACCGACGCGACCGTCGCGGACATGGCCATGACGGCCTCGATCCATCAAGGACTCCAGCGGCGGAATTTGCTTCCGGCCGAGCACTATGTCGATTCCGGATACGCCACAGCCGAGCTGATCGTCTCAGCCCGTGATCTTTACGGGCTGGCCTTGGTCGCACCGGTGCGGTTCGACTCCTCGCCCCAGGCCCGCGCCGCCACCGGATACGGCCGGGCCGCGTTCACCATCGACTGGAACGCCAAGCAAGCCACCTGCCCCCAAGGACAGACCAGCATCTCCTGGACCCCGACCATCCAGCGCGGCCTGGACACCATCGTGGTCAGATTCTCCGCCAAGACCTGCACGCCCTGCCCCGCCAGGACCGCATGCACCAGCGGCCGACGCCAGATCACCCTGCGTCACACCCAAGCCCAGCAACAAGCCCTCGACACCGCCCGCACCCAGCAGAGCAGCCAAGACTGGCAGCACAAGTACAAGATCCGCGCCGGAGTAGAGGGCACCATCCGGCAAGCCATCGCCATCACCGGCATCCGCCGAGCCCGCTATCGCGGACTGCGCAAGGTCCACCTCGAACACGTCATCTCAGCCACTGCTCTCAATCTCACCCGGCTCGATGCCTGGTGGAACGGCCACCCCCTCGACCGCACTCGTACGAGCCACCTCGCCCGACTCGGCCAGACCCTCACGGTCTGAACCCGAGTTAGCCAGCAGGGTCAAGGGCAAGAACAAGCCAGAGCCTCAGAAGCGGGCCAATCGCGCCACGCCAAGCTCCGTGGGCCCGGCGAACGCGCAAACGCCCAGCTCAAAAGCTGGAAGATCCTCCGAAAGCTCCGCTGCAGCCCGTCAAAGGTTGGCCACCTCTGCAAGGCCATCACCGTTCTTCAGAACCATCGCATTGCCCAAGCCGCGTGAGCCTGAAAATGGGTTCACTGACAGTCAGTCGCGGCCTGACGTCGCGAATCGAGCAGCACACCGTCTGCGAGCTGGTCACTCGGCGAATGCCCGCCAGCTTCACCCAGGCATGTGCATGAATTCCGACAGGAGAATCGGTGCAATCGGCAGGGATGTGCTGAGGATGAAGTGGTGGTCTAGATTATCGGGACTCACCATACTCTCCTCAAGATCGGCACACATGAATCTTTCCAGAGCCGTGATACAGGCATATCGCCAGTGAGCCACGGTGACGGAACCCTCGGCGCCGTAGCCGATTTCCTGATCGGCCATCCTTCGCACAGGAACCGTCTCATAGTCGAAGCGTGCGCCGACGAGGTAGGGGTCGAGGGCCGCAGTGTCATGACCGAACCGTCGGCCCGGTACGTCCGAGGGATCGAGCGCGGAGAGCAGTTGGCCGTCTGCCGCGAGTGCGAGGAGATTCTCCCATCCCGGCCACATGGGGCTGATGCCCCGGTCATGCCAGCAGGCCGTCATTACGGAGCGACCGCCAGTTGCCAGAGCGGCCAGCGTCTCAGGTTTGGCGCATCGGGTTCCGGAGCCACGTTGGCAAATGAGGATGCCTTCGCTCCACGAGGAGATCGTAACGAGCTCTGGAGGGGGATTTCTGTCGAGGCGTATCTGGTCGGCGCGGCGGAACGGTGACTCCACGCCGACGGCCCGGCGGACTGACTCGATGTCATGACCTTTGACGGCGGTGAGGCAGATGAGGTCGATCCAGGTGATGTCGAACATCGACTTGCAGATCCTTGCTGGCATTGAGGACGCGGCGGGAAGGGGACGCGAACCCCTTCCCGCCGCGATCAGATCATACGATGTGGTCGTGCTTTGTCATCGTGACGGGGCCTCGATCTTCACTCAGGGTCCCGTAACGGCTTCGTTGTTGGTCGTTATCATGACCCAGAACGGTGTCCCGTTGAGAATCCTGTAGCGGTTGTAAAAAAACCGCAGACTGGTTCCAGCGGATTCGTTCGCGCTGTGCAACACGTATTTCAGCGAGTAGTTGTCCGTCAGAACTCGTGTCTTGTAGACCCGGCCGGCGCCCTCCCATGTGGACCTGAACGGGTACTCATCGCACTCGTGAGCCACATAGAAGGTGAGTGTGGCGCAGACCCTGCGGCGTACGGATTGGGTTTCGTTCAGGACATCCGCCTGCGTGGTCCTGTGCAGTGGTTTGCCCTGTGCGCTGCCACGGGGTGCCATGAAATTGCCCGGCACGACCTTGTTGGCGTTCACCGGTGCGAGGCCTCGGGCGCCGGGGTTGTAGAACGTATCCTTGATGTGCATGGCCACTGCCCCGTGTCTGGCGGTGGTTTCGTACTGCAGAATTCTGCTCGCTTTCTGGAAGACGCAGCCACCCACATAGGTGGTGTTGTCTCGCTCCGTGTCGCAAGCGATCTGCATGGGATCGTTGAACTGGGCGAAGTCCTCGTCCGCTATCGGGGACGCGGCCTCGATGAACGGACTGATGGTGCAGGTTCCCAGATAGTCGGGACCGATGCTGCCCTTGTTTGACCGAATGGTGAAATGTGCGTACTTGTCGCCTTCCCAGCCTTCCAGTGATGACTGTCTCTCGATTGCGGTGAGAGGCTGACATTGTGAGCTGGAGGGAGAGCCCGCGAGTTTGACATAGGTGCGGATCGTAGCGTTCTGCGTGTTTCCGGTCTTGCGCAGATGGTTGATCTTCATCCACACGTCGATGTCGCGGCTCTTGCGGTTCGGGTCGTCCCACGCCTCATCGTTGTTCTGACGACCGATGCGGGTGTTGATCACCGTCGATCCACGGAACTGGGCCCAGCCGACAGGGACTTTGATGTATTTCCCGCTGGCGGCATCCCACACCTTCGAGTAGTAGGCGACGCCGTACCAGTGGGTGTAACACCAGGTGAAGGGGAAGGGGACGTCCTTCCATATGTAAACGCCGCCAGGCCCTCTGTCGCTCTCGCATTCCTCCGCGGTCAGATGGCCGACGGAGAACTCCGGCGGTTCGACCGCCGCCGCCGAAGTCGTTGCTCTGCGTGCCGCCATTCCTTGTGCGGAGTCGTCGATGACGAGGTTCTGCCATGTGGACCAGACGCCATTTGTCCCGCCGGTGGTCATCCGGGCTCGCCATCTGACCTTGTCGCCGTCCTGGAGCCGGCCCTTGGGGACACGCAGGGTCACCCGGGAATCGCCTGGCTCGGCGGCGGCTCGGCCAGACCATATGGAGCGCGTATTCACGCTCACTTGGCCCGCCTTCACGGACTTGGCCGGCCGGCGAGTGACCTCTATCTCCACAGTCTCCGCACCGTGGTGCCCGGCAGGCAACCAGACGGTCAGCCGGGGAGTCAGTGTTGTGGTGGTGACCCCTTCCATCATCGGGCTGCCGTCCGCTCCGAGCCTCTCGACCTGGGAGGCCGGATCGGCGGTAGCGTTCCCGCGCCGTTGCTGCGCCGCCGTGTTGGTCGCGGCACCGACGGGGGTGTTCATGTCGGTCTGGATCTCGGCTGCGGATTGGACGCGGTTGTAGACGCGTACCTCGTCGATAACGCCGCTGAAGAACTCTCCCCAGATGCTGTTGCCGCCGAGGCGTAGCACGCCGCCGTCGTCGCGGAGGTCGCCGGTCATCGGTGTCTGGTCGATCTGGGTGCCGTTCAGGTACAGGGTGATGATCGTGCCGTTGTAGGTGACGGCCAGGTGACTCCACTGGTTGAGCGGCAGCGGGTCGTCGCCCACCACCGACTTGATGGTGGTGGTGTTTTGCAGAATACCCAATGGGGCAGGATCGACGGACGCGTACAGCCCGTAGGAGGCTTCATCGGTGTTCTCTTTCATCAGCACGGTGCGCCAGTCGTCCACTGTCGTCGGGTTGACCCACGCCGAGTATGTCAGCGCGTTCGTCAAGCGCAGCGACTCGGCGTGCGGGATGGTGACCCAGCTCGAGGAGCCGTTGAAGGACAGTGCCTTGCCGTGCTTTCCGGTTGCCCAGGTGGTGTCGGTGGCCACTCCAGTGTTGTTCTTCCCGGAGGAGTCGCCCACGATCGTGCCCGTGCCCTCTTCCATGCCGTACGCGGCCACCAGGCCCGGGTTCGAGGGTGGGGCCGTGACGGTGGCCGCGACCTCGTTCGAGGACGGGCTGAGGTTGCCGGCCGCGTCGGCGGCGCGAATCCGGTAGTAGTACGTCCCCGCAGCGAGGCCCGCGTCCGTGAACATGGTGGCCGACACGGAGCCAACCTGGTTCGCGTCCGACGGGGCGAAGCCCGGCGTCGTAGAGCGGTGGATCCGGTAGCCGGCCACACCCGCGTTGTCCGTCGAGGCCGTCCAGGCGAGCTGCGCGCTGCCGGCACCGCCGGTCGCAGCGAGCGAGCCGGGCGCGGTTGGCGCCTGGGTGTCCGGCGGCGACGTCCCGCCGATCGGGGTGGTCATGTCGGTCTGGATCTCGGTGGTGGTCTGCGCGCGGTTGTAGATGCGTACCTCGTCGATCAGGCCGCTGAAGTACTCGTTCCAGACGACGTTGCCGCCGATCCGCAGCGGGCTGCCGTCGTCGTAGAGGCTGCCGCTCATCGTGGTCTGGTCGACCTGCTGGCCGTTGACGAACAACCGCAGGGTCGTGCCGTCGTACGTGAGCGCCAGGTGGCTCCAACTGTTCACCGGCAACGGTGAGGTTCCGTCGGCGGTCGACGGGGTCTCGGGCCCGGTCTGCACCCAGCCGGACGGGACCCCGCCGCCGTTGGCGGCGTACAGGGCATAGGAGGCCCCGTCATTGCTCAGTTCCTTGGTCATCACGCTCTTCCACGGCGTGCTGGCCACCGTCGCCGGATTGACCCAGGCCGACAGCGTCATCCCGGTCGTCAACCGCAGCGACGCCGCGTCCGCGACCGTGACCATGCTGGACGAACCGTTGAACGACAGGGCCTTGCCGTACTTGCCATTCCCCCATGTCGCGCTGGTGGCCGTTCCGGTGTTGTTCCGGCCGGAGGCGTCGGTCACGCTGCTGCCCGAGCCCTCGTTCATGCCGTACGCCGCTACCAGCCCTGGGGTTTGAGGCGGAGCGGTCGTACCAGTGGTGAACGACCAGATGTGAGATGCCATCACGTTCCCTGCGGCATCCTTGGCCTCGGTGACCTCGACCTCATAAGCGGTCTCGTTAGCGAGTTTGGAGAATGGCTTGAAGATCCACTCGTTGTCGCCGCTCGGAGCTTCTAGCACGCCCTGCACCGTGGCGCCCGCTGCGTCCTTGACGGTCACCTGAGGACCAGTCACCGCTTCGCTGAAGGTCACCTTCACCGTAGTGTCTGTGGACACGTTCCCGGCATCTGGCGCCGGGACGGTCTCGGTCACGGTGGGAGGGCCGGAGTCGGGCTCGCCGCCCGTGGTGAACGACCACGAGTACGGCTCCATCACATTGCCCGACGCGTCCGTGGCTCCAGTGATGACGACGTTGTACGTCGTTCCGGCGGTCAGAGGCGCGTTCGGCGCGAAGGTGAGCGCGAAAGTGTCCTCGTCAACAGCTGGATTTCCCGCCACCACGTCGCCTTGGGCGTTCTTCACCTCGATCGCGGCATTGCTGATCGCCTCAGTAAAGTACGCCGCTATCCGAACGTTCGTAGCAACCGCCGTCGCGTCGGCCGTCGGCGTGGTCATCCCCACTTCAGGCGCCGTCGTATCAGGCTCGGGGTTGGGATGCTCTTGAGGGAGATCGTGTGATCTCACGCGTGTAGGTACGGAACTGGGAGTCTCAGCGAGAGTCTGGAGCTGCTCATACGTCACTGAGGAGGGGGTTGGGCCGTCAGGATATGTCTGCGCCTGCATTGCGACGGCCTGCTCATATGTGGGCTGTTGGGTCAGCTCCTCTCCCTCGTAAGAGTAGTAGACGGCTTCCGTTGTTGCCGGCGCTGGGGTGTATTCCACGATGAGGGTGGGCGGGTGGCGGTAGCCCGGGTAGGGCTCGCCGCTGTATTCGCTGGAGTAGTACTGGCGCCAGTTGATCGACGCGGTCTCGGGAAGGGCCCGCAGCACCAATCCGTGGTTGGGTTTGTCCTCTTCGATCCAGGCGCGGGCCATGGCGTTGACCTCGTGCAGCAGTGTCTCTTCCTTGGCGCACCAGCTGGCAGGGTCGGCCTCGTAGTTGTAGCCGGCCTTATTCCCTCCTTCCAGGGTGCCTAAGGTAAGGGGCTGGTTGGACCAGCTCAGGGTGGTGGTACTCCACGAAGAGGTGATGCGTTCGGCCGCGATGCCGTTTCCGAGGTTCTCGCCGCACAGTTGACCGTTGGGGCCGCCGGACTTGTAGTTCCACATCCACAGGTCCGCGTCGAGGACGGTGGCGCCTTCGAGCTCCGGGGCGTCGGTGTTGAACTTGAGGTACACGCGGGCGACGTCGGCGCTGGTGGCGGTGGTGCCGGCGCGCAGCCACCCGGCGGCAGCGTTGTTGGAACTGGGGTTGTTCTTGTTGACCCAGGCGTCGGTGGGAATGCCGCCGCCGAACCATTCGGAGGCCGCGGCGATAGTCACCGGATAGGTGACCGCCGGGTCGGCCAGGAACTTCTCGTCCGGGGTGAACACCAACTCCGGCGTCTTACCGGATTTCGCCACGCGCGCGGTAACCGGGGAACTCTTACCCTCGTCGGGCGAGGCCTCCACTTTGGCATCCATCGCGGTCAGCACGATCGGCGCAGCCTTCGCCTTGCCCTTGGCATCCTTGAGCTGCGGCAGCCCTTCCGGCGTCTTGCCGAACGCGGTGCCCTCGGGCAGCGTGAGCGGCAACCGTACGGTCACCGCGCCAGCCGGCTTGTGCCGGAAGACCACCTGGGAGATGAACCCATCGGCTTGCGCTAGCACCACCAGATCCACACCCGGCGCCACAGCGTCAGGGTAGGTGATCGAACTGCCAGAGATCTTCGGCTCCGGCAGCGCCTGGGCCACGTCGAGGCCGCTCGTGCCCTGCTTGCCATCCGCCGACACCAGATGCTTGGTACCGCGTCCACCGAAAGTCAGCGGGGTCTTGACCCGCGCCGCCTGCAGTTTGCCGTCCTTGGTGACGATGCGGGTGTCGATGGGCTCCCAGGCGCCACTGGCCGGGTTCTTGAGCTGCACGGGGCGGGTGTAGAGCTCGGCCCGCATGTTCTTGCCGTCCGGGTTGGCCCATACTTTCATTGTCTCGGTGAACCGGGAGGGCACCTCCACGGGCTTGCCGGACTTGGCCGCTGCCTCCCAAGCGCTCTTGAGCGCCGACTCAGAAGTAGCGGTCGGCGGTGTTGTCGGCGTGGACGATTGGGCGGGGGATGGAGTGGGACTCTGGGCGATGGCGGGCGCGCTCATGAGCGAGAGCGGCAGAGTAGTACCGCGGTGAGGGCAGCGCGGCGGCGCGTCCGAACGGCTAAGCCGGACGCTGATCGTCGTGTGTTCATCACGACCTTTCGAACAGAGCTAGCAAAACATCCCGATCTTCACATAAGGAGCAAATAAGAGTAAAGATCGTTTTCCGTGACGGGAAAGGCGCCTGCCGTAGTCGCTAACTTGCCGTTCCAGAGGGCAGCGACGGTCTTCGCCCGCCGTCATGAATGAGGACCGTGCGACTCCGCTGCGCAGAGATCCTCGCCACCCCCCGAAACACCGCACCCTTCGTTCAAGGGAGAGTCAGCATGGGTAGGCAGCCTGCTATACGGCAGCGCCATCGACCCACCCGGCCGCTTGGTGGTCGTGTTATTCAGGCTCTCGAACGCCACCTCGTCAGCGGCAGACACGAACGCTTCGACTGCCCTCAGCCGCAGCCGTGCCAAATACGTGCGCACTTTGCCTTCCGTAACCACCACAAGCGCCTCGCGGCGCGACGCTGGCGCTGGCCGCGCACACCGACCTGAAAGTGGTTCAGGCCATGCTCGGGCACGCCAGCGTCGTGCTCACCGCCGACACCTACGTCTCGGTGCTCCCGAAGGTGGCCCACCAAGCCACCCGGGAGACGGCCCGACTGGTGCTGAAAGCCGCGTTCAAACTGGGGCGAACGCTCGGCGACTGACTCAGCTTGCCTCACATCTGCCCCACACCATCATCAAGCGTGACCATGATGTGGGTCTCCGCTGGTGGAGTGGCGCGCCCTGCAGGATTCGAACCTGCGACCGTCGGATTAGAAGCAAGATCTTTTAATGCGGCCCTGTGCCTTTAGGTGCTGGTTCGTGCCGCCTCAGCGCGTTTTGCGTGTCAGGCAGTGCCGGGTCCTGACAACGCGTGACGGAGCGTACGAGCACGCACCGAGCACGGCGGCATTCCTCACCCCCAGGGACCCGAACGACCATAATGGATATCCTGGCGCGTGTTCGCTCAGTCCTTGGACCACATCACGCGGAAAGCGCAAGGCTCGTTCGCGCGACGCGGGCGGCTGAGGCCAGGCCTCGGGTCATACTCTGAACTCTATGCAAGAGGAGCTGCGGGCGTTCACCGAGTGGGTGGGCGCAGGCCGGAAGCTGACCCAGACGGGGAAACTGACGCTGTCGGACGCGCGGACGCTGGTGGCACTGCTGGAGACCGGCGACGAGATCGACCCGAAGATCGGCGACCGGGTGTTTCGGACGAAGAGCAGCACCGAACTGCCCGGATTGAACCTGATCGCGGAATGGGCCAAAGCGACCGGGCTGGTTAGGGTGGTCAAGGGACGGCTGCTGCCAGTGAAGAAGGCGGCGCCACTGCTGAACAACCCGAAGCGGTTGTGGGAGGCGTCGTTCACGGCGTTGGGGAAGATAAGCCAGGCGCTCTTCCCCAAGAACTACTGGTACTCGTCCCTGGTCGGCGAGGAGTTCGCGCTCATCTGGCCGGCGCTGCAGCGTAGGTTGTACGGCGGACCGGTGCCCGTCGCGAATCTGCGGGAGCTGGCCTGGCAGATCGCATCGCCGTACTACGAGATGCGCGACCCGCAAGCGCAACGGCGAATGGCCGATCAGGACATCGATCGGCTGCTGACCGTCCTGGCGCGGCTGGGCGTGGTGGAGCTCACGGAGGAGACGGCGGCTCTGACCCCGGCAGCCGTGCACGCCGTACAGCGCACCCTGGGTGAAGCCGCACCGGGAGAGCCGATCTACCAGATCCGGGTGACGCTCCAGGAGAGCGCGGATCCGGTGATCTGGCGGCGCCTGCTCGTCTCCCCCGGGATCACCCTCGCCAGGCTGCATGACATCCTGGTCACGGCGATGGGCTGGGAGAACAGCCACCTCCACCTGTTCACGGTGGGCGGCGTCCTGTACGGCCAGGCGTCACCCGAATGGGACCTGGACGTCCGGGACGAGAAGAAGACCCGGTTGCAGGAGGTGCTCACACAGGCGGGGGCGGCCATGGAGTACGAGTACGACCTGGGCGACAGCTGGCGACACGACATCGTGCTGGAGGAGATCCTCACCGCGGAGGAAGGAGTCCGTTACCCGGTGCTGGTGGACGGGGCGGGCGCCTGCCCGCCAGAGGACGTCGGCGGCATCGGAGGCTACGAACACTTCCGACGGGCGCTGGCCGATCCCGGACACGACGAGCACGATGAATATGTCCATTGGGCCGGTCTGGACAGCGCGCAGAAATTCGACCCCGCCCGGTTCGCGCTTGAAGCCACCCGAAGGGCGTTGACGTCGGCCGGGTGATCCATCTCCCCTTCTGCCGGCAGCCATGGGGGGGACGCCGCGGCGTTCAAGGCCGGCGACGCCATGGCCTCTGACGTCGGGAGGACACAAGCGGTAAATGGGTGACCTGCTTCCGATCATGACGGCTCGGCGGTGACAAGTCACTGGCGTTACGAGTCCCCAACGAGAGCCAGCGCGCGCTCTTCGACGCGACGGATAGACAATGCGCCAAATGCCGCAGACCTCGGCAAGAGTCGCAACTTCTTCTCCTCTTGCCGCAAACCAACACATAGGCATTATTTGCTCTAATGCAGCTCGTAACTGGATCTGCCCCATGTGCACCTGCCGTCAACTCTTCGATGTGAGGATCTGGCTCTCCGGATATTGACGTGCTGACAGGCAGAGTTCACCGTCGGTGGCACCGGGCCGTGGCGGTCTGCCCACAGGCGAGGGATGGCCGCTTCACCCGCCATGAGGTTCACCAACCGCACGGAGAACCAACCATGACGGTGTACGTGGTCATCATCAACAGTCGCCGGCCCAATCTGCTGGCGCTCCGGCATATGAGTGACCGGATATCGGACAGCGTCCGGCCTCTTATCGAGATCGTGGCGCGCGCTGAAGATGAGTCGCCGAAGGTCGCGGTCCAGCGAGTACTGTCGGAGATCCACCGGAACCGCTTGCTGGACAAGAGCATCGACTTCGCACTGGATACCAGGCCCCTTGCCGACCGGTTCGGGCCCTCAGGAGCATATGAGGCACTCAGGCTCCTTGTCGCAGACCTCGGCGTCGGCTCTTTCCGTCCCGTCATCCATACGGATGAGGCGCCGGAGAACCTGGAGGAAGTGCGACGCGCCACGGAGAAACTGCACACTGGCGTGTGCCTCCGCGTACGGCGCCCCTTCGCCTTCAACCTGTCTGATTCGCGTGTACTCCTGGATCAGCTGGAAGCCGTGGGGGAAACGGCGGAGCGAACGGACCTGGTGCTCGACTGCGGTTACTTCACCTCTGCCTCCGAAACTTGCACAGGCGTTGGAGGCCCTCTGCGCCACCTCCTCGACATCGCCTGGCAATCGGTGACGGTCGTAGGAGGGTCGTTTCCCTCCACCGAGGATCTGGTGAAGCCTGCCGTACCGGAGGTCAGGCGCATCCCACGGCGGGAAGCAGACCTCCGGTGCCGGATCAGTCGGCTGTGGAACGACGTCAGCTACGGGGATTACGGAGTCGACCATCCGGGCCCTCCCCCGGCAGACGACAAGTGGCCGCCCCCGAACCTGCGTTACACGGTCGGACGGCAATGGTCTCTGTACTACTGGCCGAAGGGAACAAGTCGCGGCAACAAGGGCTTCTTCGAGCTCTGCAAGAGGCTGGTCGGCTCCTCAGATTGGCCGAGCTATGGCACGGGCTTCTCCTGGGGTGACGAGCAGATCGCGAGGGCGGCCTGTGAGGACGGCGGCCCTGGCGGGAGCACCGAGTGGAAGGCGTACTCCCTGTCTCACCACCTGGCTGCCGTCGTCGGCATGCTGCGCGAGGAGGCTTGCCGAGCGCGCTAAGCGCCGTCGGCACCGTAGCGGGCGTGGATGGCCTCAAGCCAGCTCACGGCCAGTGCCGCTAGATGCGTGACCTCGTCATAGATGCGCTGCGTCTGCGCGTCCTGCTCGGACGCGGACGCGGGTTCGTAGGCTTCGGCGGCGAGCTTGCCGAGTTGCGCCATCATCGCCACGACCCGGCTGCGGTCGAGCTCGTACAGGTCCGCACCGGCTGGGCGGGGGCGCAGGCGCTCCCGTTCGCGCAGGATGTCGTCGAAGGCGGCGCTGAGCCGCAACCGGGTGGCGTGTGCTCGCACCGCCTCGACGATGAACTCGGCGACCTGCCGGGGGTGGGCGGCGTCAGCGACTTCGAAGTACAGGGCGTACTGCTCCTCGTCGCCGGCCGTGACGGCCCAGGCGCCGTGTTCGTCCTTGTCCTGGTTTGATGGGCCGGGAACGACGGCCCAGGACGCCAGGTCGACAGTGCCGATCTGATCAGGAGTGGGAATCGGTGGCTGCATCGCGATCTTCCTTCTGCTCGGACTGGGAAGAGGACGCGTTGAGGGCGGCCTCCCATGGTGGCGGAGGCGGCACATGATCGCCAGTCTTGTCGCTAGAGCGGAGGTCAGGGTTCCACCTGATGGCTCGGGACGACCAGGGGTGAGGGTCAGCGTGTGGTGGGCCCACCTCGTACGATGTGACGCCCCCTAATGAGCTGAGGGCGTACGCGTTCACGCTGTCGGAGGCGAACCAGCGCCAGAGGGCCGGACAGACGATCGTGGCGCCCACAGCGAACGTGAGCAGCAGGGTGAAACGAACGACATCTTCGGCACGCCCTGCGCGAGTACGAACACCTCTACAACCAGCACCGAGCCCACCAAGCCCTGAAGCAAGCAGCCTCGCTGGGTCCCGTCCCGATCCGATCACCGGTCCCGGACGAATCATCGATCTGAAGGTATGCCGCAGAGCGGCTCGACGGCGTCCTCCAGGAAAACTCACATGCCTTGAACTGCATTGATGCAATTTCCGGCAGGCGCACTCCTGAGGAGCTCGAACGCGCGTTGAGGTGATGCGACCGTCCCTCGCGTTCGTCAACACGATGCTCACCATGCTCGCGGAGAGCAAGTTTGGAGCTCCGTCGCACCGTATCGGCACGATCCTTGGCGTCCCTGTCCCACCTTGAGCAGCGAATTATTCAAGGCCGCCACAGCAACCGCGCGTATCGCCACAACCTCGCCCTGCGCACTCAATTCGCAACAAAAGAGACACGGGGCCATGCAGTCCGCGCGAGCTTTATCAAACCGCTACATGAAGGCCTCGGGTTGCTCTATATCCGTCATGGACATGTAACGTTCCACGCTCTAGGATCACAAGGCTCACACAGGTGGTCGCGAGAAAGGGCGATGGCCCATGCCTTACTCGGCAGAGATCAGCCGGTCGAATCCGACCTGTTTCGTCTTCCTCGTCGATCAATCCGCGTCCATGAGTGACCCCATCGGTCGGGAAACGCCCAGCAGCAAGGCAGCTGTGGTCTCCGACGCGATCAATCGGTTGCTCACTGAGCTTTCTGTGAAATGCGCCAAGGAAGAGGGCGTACGCGACTACTTCCATGTCGCCGTCGTCGGCTATGGCCACAACAACGTCGGCTCCGCCTATGGCGGAGCGTTGGCCGGGCGCGATCTGGTGCCGCTGAGTCAGATCGCGGAGAATCCGGCCCGCGTGGAGCAGCGCTCGAAAAAGGTCCCCGATGGGGCTGGCGGGTTGGTCGAGACCACAGTCACTTTCCCCGTGTGGATGGATCCGGTGAGCAACGGCGGCACACCGATGCGGCAGGCCATCGAGTTCGCGCACCGTCTCGTTGACAAATGGCTTTCTGAGCACCCCGCGTGCTTCCCACCCATCGTCCTCAACCTTACCGACGGCGAGGCCAACGACGGCGATCCGACGGTCCCTGCTGCCGCCATCCAGTCCCTGGCCAGCGCCGACGGCCCCGTGCTGCTGTTCAATCTGCACGTTTCGGACGCAGGCGGCTCGCCGGTGACGTTCCCTGACTCCGACGCGGGCCTCCCCGATGCCTACGCTCGTACGCTCTTCGGAATGTCCAGCTTGCTTCCCTCACACATGCGCTCGTACGCCGCGCAGGAGGGCTTCACCGTCAGCGACGGCACGCGAGGCTTCGTCTACAACGCCGACATAACCTCTGTGGTGCAATTCCTCGACATCGGCACGCGTGCGTCCGAGCTGCGGTGACGATGCGAGCCAGCATCTTCTCTCACCGCCTGCATAAGGGGGGCGGCTCGGAGGAGGAGTACGAGGACGCCTTCGCGACCACGCTGGACGTGCAAACGCTGGAGGACGTTGCCGCGGACGGGCTCGGAATTGCCATTTCAGATGGCGCTTCGGAGAGCATTCTCGCCGGACGGTGGGCGCGGCTGTTGGTGCGGCACTTCACGGAGGCCATGCCGGGGGTGCTCGGCACCCGTGACGCGTTCGCCTCCCACGCTGTGCAGGCCGTGAAGCAATGGGAGCTCTCCATCAGCGAGTACGTTACGGAAAGGGAGGCGGAGGGACGGCCGATCCAGTGGTATGAGCAGCCCAAGATGGATCGCGGCGCTTTTGCGACCCTCCTGGTCGTGGGCCTGTCGGTCACGCTAGGAGAAGATGGCGACTCACTGACGACATGGGTGGCCGCCGGAATAGGTGACTGCGCTCTCTTCCACGTCCGCGATAACCGGCTTCTCACATCGTTCCCCATGACTGACTCGGCTGCGTTTACCAACAGTCCGGCTTTGCTCAATAGCAAGAACCACGACCACGATCTCATCGCTGAGCGAATGCAGACGCACGTAGGCATCCTGCGACCGAAGGACGACCTCTACATCTGCACCGACGCGGTCGCCGCATGGTTTCTCGGGCAGGCCGAGCGCCAAGGCCGTCCGTGGGAGACCCTTGGAGACCTTGACGCTGCCAACGGCCCGACGTTCGCCGACCTCGTGGATGAAGAGCGGGCGGGCGGCCGGATGCGCAACGACGATTCCACCCTGATCCACTTGACCGTGTGGTGACGGATGGCTGCTGTCACACGCTTCCCGAGCGGCGGCCAGTACGTGGACGCCCTGCAGAATCCCCGCCTCTGCTTCCGCGACCCCGAATTACAGACGGCGCGCCCGCAGACCGATTCCCTCGGCCGGCCCAAGGCGATTTCCGGCAACTTCGCCAGTGTCTTCTCAGTGACTACAGTGGCGGGCACGAGGTATGCCATCAAGTGCTTCACCAGGAACATTCCTGATCAGGAGAAGAGATACCGCGCGGTCAGCGACCACCTTCGAACGCTGCCGCACCGCTGGAAGATCGGCTTCGATTACCAGCCTGCAGGAATCATGGTGGCAGGGCAGTCGTATCCCATTCTCCGCATGGAATGGGTGGAGGCCGTCGGTCTGATCCGCTGGATCGAGGATCATCTCGGCGACCGCGCCGCCCTGTCCACCGTAGCCAGCCATTTCGCCGAACTGGCCGATGACCTGGCCAGAGCCGGCATCGCCCATGGTGATCTCCAGCACGGCAACCTGCTCGCCACCCCCGGCGGCGCCTTGAAACTTGTCGACTATGACGGCATGTACGTCCCCGCCCTCGCGGGCATGCCCGCCACCGAGCATGGCCACCGCCACTACCAGTCACCGAACCGCGCCCATGCGGGATTCGGACCGGACCTGGACCGTTTCTCCAACTGGCTCATCTACTTATCTCTGGTCGCCATCTCCGTAGATGCAACGCTCTGGCACACCCTGCACGAGCCGGGCGGCGAACATCTCCTGCTCATGGACACCGACTTCGCAGACGTTTCGACGTCCACCAGGATGGCGGCGTTGAGGCAGCACCACATCCCCGACATCGGCCAGCTGGCCACACAGGTCGCCGACCTCGCCACGCGGCCGCTGTCCGCGCTGCCAGACCTCGTTCCGCTCCCGGAGATCTCCCTCCCGGCCCCAAGCAAGCAGGCTCCCGCTCAGACTGGCCTGCCGCAGTGGATGGCCGGCCATGTGCCCCAGGAAGCACCTTCGCCGCCGCCGGTACCCGTGCCGCTCGGCGACCACCACCGGCTGGTGCGGTGGACCCGCCTCACCATGGTCGGGCTGGCCGTCGCGACCGCTCTGACAGCGATGATTCTCGCCGTGACTGGCATGGCCGCAATCGCGATTGCGGAGTTCGGGCTTGCCCTCGCGTTCCTGTCCAGCCGGGTCTTCTACACCTTCCTGCCCGAACACAAGGCTCGAAAGGCGATCGCCGACCGGCACCAGCACGCGCACCGACGCACCAACCTTGCGGCCAAGGCGACCGCGGGGCTCGAGAAGGAGCGCGACCGACGTCAGGCGGATGACACCCGACAGGCACAGGCCAGCGCCAAGGAGATGCAGGATCTACGACAACGCCAGCGCCATGAGCTCAACGTGTTCGACCGGACGACGACCGAGAGGGTAAGCCCGTTCGAGGCACACATTCAGTCGGTGTTAGCCAAGGAGCGGGAGGAGATCAACGACGCTCTGGCGCTACTGCAACAGCAGTACGTCATCACCTATCTCAAGCGCTTCGTCCTGCGATCCGGCCATATCACCGGCATCGGTGACGGCATCGTGGCCAGCCTCCGGGCTCACGGCATCACCACACCCGCCGATTTCACGGATGCCGTGTACACGGCCGGCGGCTACGGGCAGCGATCAGAAGTGCACATCATCCTCGCCGATGGACGGTCCGTCCACGTGAACGGCGTGGGTGAGACCCGCGCCAACGCGTTGCGCGAATGGCGCAGAGCACATCTCGACCGGGCCATGCGGCAGCCCGGCTTCCCCACCGCCCTGCCGCAACACATGCTTCAGCAGATCGAAACGAGGTGGGCCGCTGAGCGCCAACGGGTCGAGGCTCAACGCGACGCCGTCCGACGGGACAGAGCATCCCATCGCGTCGCGCTCAGCCAGAGGCAGGCCCAGGAGATGAAGCAACTGACTGACAAACAAGCCCAGCGCAGTGCGAGCGCGACGCTCGCGGCGCAGGACATCAATCAGCGCATCTCGGAGGAGCGGGCGCGGCATCAGGCACTTATCCGACAGGAGCAAGAACTGCTCAGGGAACTGCATGCCTATCGGCATGTCTCCTACGGGCGCTTTCTGCGTAGGGTGCTGCTCGGCACTGTGAGCAAGTGACAGGACATTTCTGGCTCCGGCAGACGACGTCGCTTCGCGTCTGCGTCAGGCCGCAGCCCGATGACGATGGCGGCCCCTCGCCCTACTGACCACCGAGGTGATCGCGCTCGCCTTCATGTTGCGTGGTCTGCTCATCAACGCTGTTGGGAGCTTCGTCGTCGGAGAAGTACGAGCCGTTGTCGTCCGTCCAGAGGATCACCGGCTGTCCCTCCCGGTCGAGCGTCATGGCCAGGCCATCGCCAGGCCCGTTGCGCATGCCGGTCACCGCGGTACGCGAGCAATGGCCATCCGCGCAGGACCTGGCGTGAGTCGCCGGCCGGAATCGTCAGAAACGGTAGTGCGCGACCGTGGTGCCCAGCCTGGAGAAGGCCGCGCTGAGCGCCGACAGGCGGGTCCACAGGCGCAGGGCCGTCGGGAACTGGTCGACCTCGGGCTCCCGGGTGAGCAGGATGTGCCGGATCAGGGTCAGTCGCGGGTTCCACCGTACGGGGTCGAGGCGGTCGAAGCCGGGGGACTTGAAGAGGGGGACCAGGAATTGGCTGCCGGAGTAGTGTTTCGCGGCCCAGACGGTGAATCGGGTGTAGACGTTGAACGCTATCTCCCCGCTGGGGAAGTGGCTGGTGAGACGGTCCAGCAGAGTGATTATCTCTTCCTGGGAGAGGAAGGGCAGCACGCCGTCGGCGACGATCACGGCGGGGCGGTCGGCGGGGAGCGCCTCCAGCCAGCCGGGCTCGGTCAGGTCCGCGCCGATCGTGTGCGTGTGCGGCCGATCGGGGATGACCCGGTGCCGGGCGTCCACGATTTCTGGGAAGTCGACGTCGTACCAGTCCGCTGTGGGTGGAGGGTCGATGCGGAGGGCTCGGGTGTCGAGGCCAGCTCCCAGGTCGATGCCGATCGCGTCGGGGTGGCGGGCGATGAACTGCTGCGCAATCTCGTCCAGTTTCTTGGCGCGCTGGGCGACGTCGATGGCCGAGGCCGCGCTCCAGCGGAGTTTGCGGTGGTCGTAGCCGGTCTTGTGGATGATCTCGTAGGCCATGCGGTCTCCGAGTATGGGGCTTGGCAGGCGGCTGTCGAGTGCTCGGCCACACAGCGTCACCCACAGGGTTTCCTGCAGCGGGGTCAGGGTAGGAAGGGTCACTCCCATGATGTCCTCCAGTCTCAGGTGGTGGGCATGTCGCGTCGGGTAAGGCCGGCCAGGCCGGCCGCGACGAGGGCCGCCGCGACGACGGTCATGACGATCAGTGGCGTGGGCGTCATGACCCCGCCGGGGAGTTTCGGTACGTGCTCGAAGACCGACAGGTTGATGACCCATCGGTCGAGCTGCAACTCCCCGCCGACCCAGCCGAACAGCATGCTCACCATGGCCACCGCGAAGGTGCCGGCGACCAGCCGGGGCAGCAGCCCGAACAGCGCGAACGCGATCCCGGTGAACACCCACACCACAGGGAGCTGCACGAGTGCGGCGGTCAGGAGGCGGGGCAGCTCACGGGCGATGTCGCCGGTGTTGAGGCCGTGCGTCAGGCCGGCGGCCGCCCCGAAGGCCACCACCCCGAGCGCAGGACCGAGCAGCGCGAAGGCGACGTGGCTGCCCGCCCAGTGCAGCCGGTTGACCGGCGTGGCCAGCAAGGGCTCGGCCCGACCGTCGCGCTCTTCGTTCCTGAGCAGCAGCGCGGACTGGATCGCGAAGCAGGCGCTGACCAGGCCGAGCATGGTCATCATGGGAGCGAGGAACTGGTCGACGAGCGTGCCAGGACCGCCGAGCCGGGCAAGTACCTCTCGCGCCACGGCACCGCTGTTGTCCATCAGCGCGCCGAGGCTCGCCGACATCGCGCCGATCACCAACCCGACCAGCGTGAGCCCCGCGATCCTGCTGATCAGCGGGCCGCGGTGCAGCCGCCAGGCCAGCGCCAGCGGGCTGCTCAGGTGGGGTCCGGCCGCGGCCGGGCCCAGGCGGGCCTGGAACATGCCGACGCCGAGGTCGCGCCGCTCCGACAGCGCCACGGCCAGCACGATCAACGCCAGCATGGCGCCGGCCGCGAGCGCGAGCACCCACCAGCGTTCGCCGCTGTAGGGCCGCAGCGCCTCCACCCAGCCGAGCGGGGTCAGCCAGGACACCCACGCGGGCCCGTCACCGGACTGCGTGGCGACGTCGCCGACGCCGCGCAGCAGGATCGCGGCGCCGAGCGTGCTGATTCCGATGGCGCGCGCGCCGCCCGCGCCCGTCGTGAGCTGCGCCGTCACCGCGCCGATCGCGCCGAACACGCAGCCGGCCACCGTGAACCCGAGCCCCAGCGCCAGGGAACCGGCGGCGGGCAGGCCCTGGCCGATCAGCGCCACCGCCGAGGCTATGCCCAGGACGAGGGCGGCCCCGCAGGTGACGATCAGGGTGGCGGCCAGGTCGGCGTGCCGGGACACCGCGGTGGCCCCGACCAGTTCGCGCCGCCCTGCCTCCTCTTCCGTACGCGTGTGCCGGATGACCGTGAGCAGCGCGAACAGCGCGACCATGAACGTGACGAATCCCGACCGCCAGGCGACGAGCTCGCCAAGGCTGGAGCCGTTCAGCACGCCGTAGGCGATGGTGAAGGCCCTGGTGTGGACGCTGGTCTCGTAGTAGTGCTGGCGGGCCTCGGCCGTGGGGTACGCGCCGGTGAACGCGCCGACGAACACCACCGGGATCATGCAGATGAAGGCCACCCACAGCGGCAGCAGCACACGATCGCGCCGCAGCACCAAGCGGACCAGCTTTCCCGTGCCGGCGAACGCGTTCATCGTCCCGCCTCCGCGTGCCGGCCCTTGACGTTCACGGTCGCGCGGTCGTAGTGCCGCAGGAACAGTTCCTCCAGCGTCGGAGGCCGGCTGACCAGGCTGCGCACGCCGGCCTGGGTGAGGTGGCGAAGTGCGAGGTCCAGCGCGGCGGTGTCGACGCTGAAGCGTACCCGGCCGCCGTCGGCACGCAGGCCGTGCACGCCCGGCAGGCCGGCCAGCCCGTCCGGTGGGGCGGCCAGCTCGGCGTCGATGGAGGTGCGGGTGAGGTGCCGCAGCTCAGCCATGGTGCCGGTCTCGACGGTACGGCCGTCGCGGATGATCGTGATCCGGTCGCAAAGCGCCTCGACCTCGGAGAGGATGTGGCTGGACAGCAGCACCGTACGGTCACCCGCGCGCCGCACCTCCTGGATCGTCTGCCGGAATACCTCCTCCATCAGCGGGTCCAGGCCGGAGGTGGGTTCGTCGAGGATGAGCAGCTCGGCGTCGGAGGCCAGCGCGGCGACCAGGGCGACCTTCTGCCGGTTGCCTTTGGAGTAGGTGCGGCCCTTCTTGCGCGGGTCGAGGTCGAAGCGTTCGATCAGCTCGTCCCGGCGCCGCCGGTCGAGGCCGCCGCGCAGCCGGCCGAGCAGGTCGATGGCCTCGCCACCGGACAGGCCGGGCCACAGGGTGACGTCGCCGGGCACGTACGCCAGGCGGCGGTGCAGCTCAGCGGGCTGTGTCCAGGGGTCGCCGCCGAGCAGCCGGGCGGTACCCGCGTCGGGGCGCATCAGGCCCAGCAGGATCCGGATCGTGGTGCTCTTGCCCGCGCCGTTGGGCCCGAGGAAGCCGTGCACCTCGCCAGTCTGCACGACGAGGTCGAGGCCGTTCAGTGCCCGTGCCGGGCCGAACGACTTGACCAATCCAGCCATGCAGATGGCATCGGTCTCAGTCATCATGGGTGTCCTTGTGTGGTGATGAGGAGAGAGCTAGAGATCGTCTCCCCGCTGGGCCCCCCAGGCGGCCTGGGCGGCTTTGAGCATGGTGTCGTCGGCGTACAAGCCGTGGGTGTAGATCTCGAGCATGGGCAGCCCGATGCGCCGCAGCACGTCGGGGCCCATCCGCTCGAAGCCGAGCGCGCGAGTCAGGGGCGGCGCCATGGTCAGCGTGGCCAGGCTCACCAGCACGGTGAGCACGGCCAACGCCCGCACGTCGGAGGACTGGCGCATCGAGCCGCTGGCGATCCCGTCCCGGAAGAGCTGCTCGGTCTCCTCCACCAGCGTGTTGACGAACGTGGTGGCCGCAGAGGAGTCCTCCTCGATCGCGCGCACCATGTACTGCACATGGAGGCGGTACTCCTCCGAGTCCGACAGATATTCCTGGGACAGATCCCGCACGCCGACCAGGTCGGCCACGGTCCGGGCCCTCCTCACCAGGATCTGCAGGACGTGCTCGTCGCAGACGCTCCGCAGGTTGTCCTTGCTGCCGAAGTGCCGGATGACCAGGGCGGCGCTCACCCCCGCGGTGGCCGCGATGGCGCGCAGGTTCGTCTTCTGGAAGCCGTCGCGGGCGAAGTGCGCGATGGCGGCGTTACGGATCTTGGCCTGGGCGGTCAGATCCGCCGACGTGGCTGAACACACGTTTACTATAGTAAACACGTGTTCAGCACCGTGGCAACCGGGGTCAGAACGTGGTGAGGATGATCTTTCCGTGGACATCCCGTCGTTCCAGAGCGCGGTGCGCCTCGGCGGCCTCGGAGAGTGGGAAGCAGGCCCCGATCCGTGGCCGGATGTGACACCCCAGTGCGAGCTCGAAGAGGTGCGTGAGTAATGCCTGGTGCTGGGACGGGTCCGTGGCGATCTCCCGGGGCAGCGTGCAGAGGGCCGTGCGCTTGCCAGGCAGCAGGTTCAGCATTCTGTTGCGCAGCGCGCCGCGGACAGTGTCGGCCAGCACGTGTCCTGGCCGGCCCATGAAGGCGTAACTGACCAGCACACCGCCCGGCGCCAGGAGACGATGGTTGGCGCGCATGCTGGCGCCTCCGAGGTGGTCGTAGACGATCCGGACGCCTTCGGGGTGCTTGGCGCGTACGACCTGGGCGACGTCCTGGCGGCGGTAGTCGATGGGCACGATGTCGTAGTCGCGCAGCCGGTGCAGGCTACGCTCGGAGGCGGTGCCGTACATGACTAGGCCCCGGTGAGCGCCGAGTTGGCACAGCGCGTCGCCCACGCCGCCGGTCGCGCCGTGGCGGATCCAGAGCCAATCGCCGAGCTGAACATACGCAGACGGGACCGACTCGGCGGAATCCTCCACGAATACTCACATGCCGCTTGAGCTGCATGGATGTAGTTTTCGGCAGGCGCACTGCCCGCGGCCATCCCAGCTACAGATTGATCAACTTAAAGCAGCGGCTTTGGTGCCCCAAGCCCAGTCCGACGGCGAACCGAGTCCTCTCAGGTTGACGGTGAAGCGGGGAATGCGTGGTCAGTGACTGAGGCGCTTCGGGGCCTCCGCGTCACGCAGGTGAGCTTCCCTCATTCCCCGGTCACTTGACCTGCGGTCCCCCAGTCGGATACGAGCCCTAGCTACCACGCCTTCCAGCGCACACAGTGTGTGTGGAGGTGGGGCACATGCCGAAGACTCGTGTGCAGGTGAGTAGGCGCTGCGGCTGTATCGACCCAGGAACGGGACGCCAGCGAGGCGGGACGTGTCCGCGCCTGCCGGCGGACGACGCTCACGGCAGCTGGTACTTCGTGGTACAGGTACGCAGCCTGGACGGGCAGCGACAGCGCGTCCGCCAAGGCGGTTACGACGACCCCGAGGAAGCACAGGCGGCAGGCCGTGCCCTGGCCGCTGCCGACCGCGACGGCGCGGGGGCCGGATGCACGCTCGAACAGTGGCTGGCACGCTGGCTGGCCAGCAAGGACGCCCTGCGTCCGTCGACCCGGCAAGGCTACGCCACGCACATCCGCCTCTACCTCATCCCGCAGTTGGGACGGATACTGCTCCACCAACTCGGCTCGCGCGATGTCAACGAACTGCTCGCGACGCTCGCATCCCGTCTCTCGCCGACCGGTCGCCGATTGTCACCCGCTACCGTGGTGCGGATCCACGCCACCTTGCGGACCGCGCTGAACGCGGCGGTCCGTGCCCGGCTGATCCCGGTCAACCCGGCCAACGGCGCCGAACTCCCCCATCCCCGGCGACCGCATCCAGTCGTCTGGACCGCCGGACGGACCGCCCGGTGGCAGCAAACAGCAGAACGTCCGGCGGTGGCGGTCTGGACCGAACAACAGCTCGCGACCTTCCTGACCGGCGTCGCGCAAGACCGCCTGTACGCCGCCTGGTGGCTGGCCGCGCTACGCGGCCTGCGCCGGGGCGAGCTGGCCGGGCTGCGCTGGACGGACGTCGACCTGCAGGCGGCGGAGTTGACAGTGGCGCAGCAGCGGGTGCACGCCGACGGCCAGGTCGTGATCGGGCCGCCGAAGAGCGCCGCCAGTTACCGGGTGGTGGCCCTGGACGCGGAGACCGTACGGGTGCTCACCCGGCACCGCGAGCGGCAACAGGAGCTGAGTGCGAGGGCGGGCATACGCTGGCGGGACTCGGGATACGTGTTCACCACCGCAGACGGCGAGCCGCTGCGACCGGACTACCTCACCGGCCGGTTCCGCCGGCTGGTGGCCGCCTCCGGACAACCGCCGATCCGGCTGCACGATCTGCGGCACGGCGCCGCCACCCTGGCGCTGGCCGCGCACACCGACCTGAAGGTGGTGCAGGCCATGCTGGGGCACGCCAGCATCGTGCTGACCGCCGACACCTACGTCTCGGTGCTGCCGGAGGTGGCCCACCAAGCCGCCCGGGAAACGGCCCGGCTGGTGCTCAGCGCCGCGTCCGAGCTGGGGCGGCAGCTCGGCGTCTGACTCAGCTTTGCCTCACATTTGCCCCATGCCGCCACCGGCCGCGCCCGCGGCTGGAGTTTCCGCAGTGGAGAAGCGCGCCCTGCAGGATTCGAACCTGCGACCGTCGGATTAGAAGTTGGGTGACGGTTCGTGCCTCCTTAGCGTACTTCGCGTGTCAGGCGGTGCCGGGTCCTGACGGCGTGTGACGGGGCGTACGAGCACGCACCGAGCACGGCCGACACCCTATTCGGCCATTGCATCGTGGCCCCGCTGATTGAATTCCACACACCAGAGCACGCCGACCTATGTAGAGATGACGGCCGCTGCGCTCGGCGCGTGCTCCATACCAAATTTCGAGGCTGGGCCGCCGCGAGTACTCGCCGACCGACGTGCCAGTGGTTGGCTGGGTTTTGGCGGCTGAGACCGACGATCTGCCTATCGCTGATGGTGCAGTGGACCCCGCAGCTGAACAGCGCCACACCGAAAGTTCTCCATCAAGCCGGCTCCTCGGCTTCGGTCATCTCTGCCGCACCTATGCGAACTTTTCACTCCTTGCGCTCCCTGCTCAGGGATGCGAGTCGCGGGTGAGCCATACGAGCGGCGAAAGACGCGGCCAGCCACACTGGTTCGGTGTCAGGCGCCGCCCACCGGCACTCTGGCCCGGCTGTCACTGGTGAGGATCGCGATCATTCCCGCGTCCAGGCCTTGACGAGGCCGGCCGCCTCTCGGCTGACCGGCATGAGCGCGGAAGACACGCACACCCTCTGCGCACGACTGGCCGTCGCATTCACGCTCAGATGTGGATTCAGCCGCCCGGTAGATCGTCCGGTTTGAGTTCGTCATAAGTCGCTACTTGATCCTCAGAGGGTGGCTGGATGTTCACCTTGAGGCCCCACCTGAACAACCGAATATCCTCGATGGTGAGAAATCGCTCGTCGCTCTCCATGCCCGGAGCGATGACCGGGTTGTCGTGCGAGCTTCGGCATCGGCGTACGAGCTGGTCCGTGCCAAGCCAAAGTTGCCATGTCACCGGGATCTCGGCGTACTTGCCGGTCGGTTTGATATCGAGTGAGATCCTAAAATCGGGGTTCACCTTGTAGATCTCGCCCAGAGTGATTCGACCCTGGTAGAGAGTGGTACGAACCTCGTCGTACGTCCCTGCCGGACGCTTTACTGTGGCGGTCGCCAGAACGGCCTTCAGCGTGGCCGGATGGCTCAGCTCGATCGGTCCGCACCGCACTGCGAGATCGCTCGGCGCGGGCTGCAGGAGCCAGCTCTTTCCTGCGGGCAGATCCTCTTCGAGCGGGTAGTCCCGCGTGTACCAGCGGTCCGGGAAGCGGACGACCCGCATCTTCGGGCTGGTTCCGCGCTCGCGAAAGACCACGTCGGTCGCTACAACTTGCCCCTTGCCGAATTCCACGATGCCATCGGATCGATCAACCATCATGCCCTTCTTCGAGTGGGGCTTCCAGCTGTGCAGTTGCGAGATCCTCACACCCTGACCGTCCACGAGCTGACGCTTGAGCGCGGTGACCGGATCGATTCGCGCTTCCGTGCTCGGCTCAACCCCGGAGGCCATGGTTGATGCCGCCGATAGAGCTGCTATTCCAGCTATCCATGGCCTGATCATGGTCGTCTCCTCCTAATACCACCAGTCCGGGAGGCACAGCACAGCCTCACTCCATCTCAGCCAAGTACTGATGAATGCGCGGCAGCCGCCACTGCGCCTCTTCAAGATCGTCCCAGGGCTCACCTTTGGGATTGAACGACCCGAAGACATCGATGCCCTTAGCCTCGAGGGCCTCCCAGAGAGATCTCGCGTCTTTTTTGGCTACTTGCACGTAAGCGTCGATCGCGACATAGCCTAGCATCTCGAATTCGGGATATAGCTCGTTCGAGAACGTACCCCCCGACCGTCGATACTGGATGAGGTCTCGGACTTCGTCAAGATCAATCAGGTTATCGGGATTCGCCACGACGGACTCGAAGGCCTCCCTACCTAGACCGATAAGCCACCTCGCGAAATACACGAAGCTCTCTTCCGAGGGAATCCAGAACAAACGCCCGGCTGCGTGAATAAGGTTCCAGGTCTCGGCTCGCTGAAGAGTCAGAAACATCCACGAGTGGAAGTCGATGATTTCTTCTGGCGAAGTTTCAACCAATCGGCATTGCAGCCAATGCACCCGCTCAGCCTTCGTCCCTTTGCTGATCGACGAATTTATCAGAGCCCAAAAGTCATCTTCACTCATGCCGAGATACTACTACACCCCCGGCTAGCATGCCGAGCCGGAATTACCGCGGAGGTTTGGCAAGTTCCTTCCAGCTGCTACCTCTACCCAGAAGTCCATTCCCGCCCTTCCGCCACCTAAGGGTTAAGATGTCGCCCGCTTCCGGCGCAAGACCTATACCCATACCGTCAAGCCAGTCAAAGCCTACTGTCCGATTAGGCCGGAGGTCTTTATTGTCCTTCGCATATCGCTGCTTATTCCACGCATCTCCAATCCTCCACCCTTCATAATTATATCCAGCATCGAAGATGATGTCTTCAATTCCTTTTCTAATAGAGACATCTTGTACGCGGAAGAGGACCAGCATCTGGCATTCACGGCAATTCACATAATCTTTATCGGTTTTTCTCTTATTGAAATCATGGGTCTCCCCCACCTTGACTAGCTTGTAATCCTTGATGATGAGGTATACGCCACCGTGCGTCGACCCTTTACTGCCTCCGATTCCCTCCTCGCCACTCCATTTAAGTATGAGGGTGGCAGGAACCCCGATGTTCACCATGAACACCTTTGCCACCAGCTCCTGCCCGGCCCGACGAGTGTCTTTCACACATTTGGCATTCGGCTGGCTGCACCAAGTTTTCTGCAGATGCGATTCGGTTTTGTCCAGCCACGACCAAGGCGAAACCCCCATACAATCTGCCATAAGGCAGATCTTTCCTTTTCCGTACTGGTCCATAATGTGTCCGTACGCTTCTCCCTTGGAGGAGAACGTGATGCGATGCCCGTTCCACCAGAGTACGTAATCGGGCAAATGATCAGGATCTCCTGCACCAGGAAGGACGAGGTCGGAACCGGCTGGATGTGCCTTTCTGTACTCCTTCCACAATTCTTGTATGATGCCGGCGGGAATGCCGTCGTAAGCCATCTTGATGACACCTGCGCGTACTCCCTTTGGCGCGTCCCACAATCCCTTGGGGACTTCCATGCCGTTGGGTAGCACGTTCTGCGTCTTCATCTGCTCTATGGTCATGACGATGACGAAGCCGCTGGTGATGATCTGGCCTGAGCTGATGCAGGCGATGCATTTCTCGACTGCGCCTCCGCCTCCGCAGGCTCCGAGGGAGTAGCCGATGCAGCCGCCGCTGCCGCTGCTGCTTCCACCACCGCCAACCACGATGCCGTGCTGCGCGTAGATGTTGGAGGCGGTCTGGTAGTCAACGCCTGAGCTGTAGGAGTTCCCGGGACCGGCAATGGAGCCGTTGTCGATGACGGTGGCGTGGCCGGTGGGGTCGGTGCCGGTCAGGGGGGAGGCGTTGGCGTATGTGTAGCGGTTGGCCTGCACGGAGGGGTTAGGAGTAAGTGTGGCAGTGTCGCGGCTGGTGAAAGTACCGGTACCGGGCTGGTACCAGCGGGCGTGCATGTTCACCTTGCCCGTGTCCACGTCGGTGTACTCGCCCTGGTAGCCGAGGTTCGTCTTGACGCCGGTCTGGGCGGTGACGGTGCCGAATGGGTCGTAGGCGGCCGAGGATTGCAGACTGGTGGTGAAGGTGGCTATCAGGTCGCCGTGCAGGTCGCTCAGCGCTGCTGCGGCTGTGCCCGTGCCTTCCTTGAGGCCGAGCAGGCCACCGCCAGGATCGCGGGCGTATTTGGCTTGGACGGCGCCGCCGCTGTCAGTGATGGCGGCCAGGTCGTTGCCGAGCCCACTGTAGGCGAAGGTGTTCTTGGCGGTGCCGCGGATCCGGCTGGTCATCCGGTCCAGGGCGTCGTAGGAGTAGAGGCTGTCGCCGTCGGCGATCAGACGATCGAAGGCATCGAACGTGTACTGCGTGGTGGCACCCGCCTTGGTACTGGTGGCCAAGGTGCCGCGCGCCGTGTAGGTGTAGTCGGTGCCGTCGCCGCTGGTCAGACGGTTGCGCTCGTCGTAGGTGAACGTCTTTCCGCCTGCCTTGGTGCGGTTGCCTGCGGCGTCCCACTCGTAACTGGTGACCGCTCCGCCGGGTGCGGTCCAGGAGGTCAGCCGGCCGGCGTGGTCGTAGCCGTAGGTGCTGGTACCCGCCCCAGCGGTACCGACGGTGGTCTTGCTGGTGAGGTTGTCATCCTTGTCCCACCCATAGGCGACCTTCGCCAACTGCGTACCAGAGCCGTTCTTCAGCGTCTGCCCGGTCAGCCGGTTCATGTCGTCATAGTCGAAGCTCAGCGTGCTGGCCGTACCGGTGGCGGTGACGGTCTTCAACCGGCTCGCCGGGTCGTAGCCGTAGGTGAGGGTGCGGCTGGTAACTGGGTCGGTGGCGGTCTTGAGGCGGTTGGCGGCGTCGTAGGTGAAGATGGCAGTGCCGGCCGCGTCGATCCGCTGGGTGGGGTTGCCCAGCGCATCGTAGGCGAAGGCAGTCTCTTGGGCGGTGCCGCGCGACACCTTTAACGGCAAACCACGATCGTTGAAGTCCACCGTCAGGTCACCGGCGGTAGTGCTGCGACCGGCCAGGTCATAGCCGAACGTGCGCTCGGCCGTGGCGGCGCCGCCACCTGCGCCGCTCTCCTTGGTGAGACGGCCCAGGCGGTCGAAGGTGCGGTCGATGCGCACCCCGCCCGGCTGGATGGTGGCCTTCGGGTTTCCGGCCTCGTCGTAGACGTGGGTCCAGGTGCGGTCGGCCGCATCCGGGTGCGCCGTTGTGGAGGGCTCGGTCACCGTTTCAACCAAACCGAGGCTGTTGTAGCCGGTCCACGAAGCGTTGCCGCGCCCGTCAGTGAACCGGGTACGAGCGCCTGCGGCGTCATAACCGAAACTCGTCGTGATCGACTCGCTCGCCGACACCGGCTCGATAAGCGAGGTCAGGCGACTCAGCGCGTCGAAGGTCTGCCGGGTGATATGGCCTTCGGGAGAGGTCGAACTGATCTGATTCCCCGCCAGGTCGTAGCCCATGTTGTAGGTGCGTAGCACCGCACCGGAGGAGTTCAGATCCTTGACCACCGTCTTCCGGCCCGCCAGGTCATACTCGGCGACCGTGGCGTTGCCGTTAGCATCGGTCGTCTTCACCAGACGGCCCGCCAAGTCATAGTCCATGGCCGCCTTGTTGGTCAGGGGATCGGTAACCGTGAGAGCCTCCCCGGCCGCGTTGAGCGTGTAGCTGGTAACCCTGCTGCCTGGGGCGGTCTGCTTCACCAGCCGGCCAGCGTCGTCGTATTCCATCGCGGTGGTGTAGGCGGCGCTGGCGGGCTTGCGCTCGATCTGGGTGACGGTGATCTGCCGGCCCAGGTCGTCATAGGTGGCCTGGCTGCGGGCACCGGTCGGATCGACGGTGGCCAGCGTCTCCCCCGCCAGGTCATACTCGCTCACCCACATACCCGCGGCCTGCCCATCAGGAGCAGGATCGGTAACCCGGACCTGACGGCCGAGCTGGTCATACTCATAGGAGGTGACATAGCCACGCGGATCGGTGGTGGACTTACGGTGCCCCGCCGCGTCGTAGGAGTACCGAACAACCGGCGTGATCAAGCTGCCACCCGGCGGCGTGTACGCGGGCGCACTAGCACCAACGCCGTTCAGTTAGGGCTGGGGTAGCAGCGTCAAGGGCTGGCCGGGATCATGTTGATGCTGATGGTGGCTTTGTAGGTGGTCCGGTCGATGGCGGGTCCGCGGGCGTTGTATTTGGAGA
>NZ_JBIEIS010000048.1:0-93339 GCF_043496855.1 Nonomuraea sp. JJY05 | reverse complement strand
TCCTTGCGCCCGGCCTGGCGAGCCGCCTCAACCCGGGCCTTCCACTTCTCGTTTCCGAGCAGCCAGTCGAACGACTCGGTCTGCAGAGCGAGAAGGTCAGGAACTTCGAGGGGCTCCTGGATGCGCGCGAATGACACGCGACGGGGACCAGCGGGTACGGCGGAGGCGTTGCGCGAGGCTGCCAACAGATGTCCTTCCGAGGGCTCGCGGCGGACTGACTACACGCACGCCAGACAACCTCGCAACGTGAGCAAGCGGAGCGGGTCGTCAAAGGGCAGCGCAAAGGGGCAGTGTAGCCGAACGGCACACGCCTGTCCACTTCGCTCTCGCTTCATGCTCCACGTTGGTCGCAGCATCGCCCGTTCAGGCGGAAACGTCAAGCCCACAAGCCCGACTTTTAGCCGTCTAGGGGCCCGGACGCTGGGTTTTCTCCCCTGTGTGACCGGGCGCCTACCGCCAGGCCCAAGACGATACCCGCGAACGGGGGCGGTTAACGCTCCGTCACACCGGGGGCCGAACCCATGCCGACAACCGGTGTAGCTGTGACTGAGTTACCCGCTCCATTGGCTTCGCTAAACCTGATTTTTGGTAACAATTGAACGAAGCGGCGCGCCGAGGGCGTCAGGCGGTCCCCAGCAGGGTCGACAGGTCGGCCACCAGCCAGCGAGATCCTTGCCGGACCATGACGAACCTGGCCCGGTTCTGGGTGAACTGCTGCTGTGGCGCAGCCTCGCCGGGGAGGTTCTTGACCATACCCGTGTTCACGAACAGCAGAACCTCTACGCGATCGGGCTCCGCCCGCTCGACCGCCGCTCCCGCCACGGCCACGGTCTGCACGATCTTCTGCGCCTTGGCCCTGGACACCAGGGACGTGGTCAGCTCCTTGTAGTGCTTGGTCAGCTCCCCGGTCGTGTGCGTCCCCGCCCGGGCCAGATCCTCCTCCACCGTCCGGTAGTCGTAAGAGAGCAGATCGGGCGCCACCTCCTTGGCCGCCGCCATGGCCTGCGTCCCGGCGGCGTCGGCCGCCCGCAGGTCGCGCAGGTTGAACCACATCGTGGGCACCAGCACCCCGGCCACCACCACGAGGATCCCCAGCAGCACGATCGTTGCCGTCCTCACCTGGACCCCCACCACCTTCGACCACGGCGGCACCTCATGCCACCTGCACCGCCTTGGACACCAGCCAGGCGCCGCCGACCTTGGTCAGCTCCATCGACCACCGGTAGTACCGCTCCTGCGGCGGGCTCTTGGAGCCTTCCCAGCGGATCTCCACGTCGGCCACGACCAGCACCTTGGCCGTGGCGCCGGCCAAGGAGGCCAGCCCGGTGGCGCGCAGCACGCCGTGCTGGACGACCTTGTTCTGGACCGTGGTGGACTTGAGCTTGGCCGCGTTGGCCTCGTACTCCGCCCTGGCCGCCCCGGTCGAAGTGTCCAGGATGCGCCTGATGTCGGCGTCGACGGTCTTGTAGTCGAGCGCGATCAGACTCTTCGCGTGAGTCCCCGCCGCCAGGAGCGCCGCCTGCTTGTCGCCTGCCCTGCCCTGCTCCTCGCGCGCCTGCGCGGCGATCCACGCGCCCGTACCGACCAGCACCGCGAGCACTCCGCTGAGCGCGGCGATCAGGATGCGTGCGGGCCGGGCGGCAAGTCCTGCCACGTCACTCACCCCTTCCCCAAGCCGGTCGCCGGATCATAACCCCCGGCTCCGCCCTGGAGCCCCCGAACCAACCGAGACGGTAGAGGACGTGACACGAATCGGGCAACGAGCCCGCATCTCCCCGATATGCCCTCAGGCGGCCCTCAGCTGCCCGCTGAGCGCCTGGCGCCGCCCTGCCTGACGGAAGGCCCTAGAGGGTCACTGGACGCCGTGGAGGTAGGCGTTCACGAGGCGGGGGTACTCCTCCAGCCAGTTACGCCCGCGTTCGTCCACGAACGACCCCTGCGGCGGGATCACACCGTTGGCCGCCAGCCACGTCCCCGGCGGCTGCTGCGAACGACGGATCCTGTTGCCGGTCGGCATGAGCTGCGGCGGGATCGGCGGCAGCAGGCCGGGATCGAGCCCCATCTGGGCCTCAGCCTCCAGCTCGGAGAGGTCTTTCTCCTCCGACATGCCGATGGGGCCGTGCCTCCTGGCGTTGAGGAACTGCCGCACCACCGGCTCGTCGCTCGACAGCAGCATCTCGCGCGGGCCGAACATGACCAGCTCGCGCCTGAACAGCATCCCGATGCTGTCGGGGACCGTACGGGCGGTGTTGATGTCGTGCGTCACGATCAGGAACGTCGCCTCGATCTCGGCGTTGAGGTCGACGATGGTCTGGTTGAGCAGCGCGGTGCGGACCGGGTCGAGACCGGAGTCGGGCTCGTCGAACAGGATGATCTCCGGATCCAGCACCAGCGCCCTGGCCAGGCCCGCGCGCTTGCGCATGCCGCCGGAGATCTCCCCGGGCAGCTTGGTCTCCGCGCCGACCAGGCCGACCAGTTCCACCTTCTCCATCACGATCTGGCGGATCTGCGACTCGGTCTTCTTGGTGTGCTCGCGCAGCGGGAAGGCGATGTTGTCGTAGAGGTTGAGCGAGCCGAACAGCGCCCCGTCCTGGAACAGCACGCCGAACAGCCGGCGCAGCTCGTAGAGCTTGTTCTCGTTGCAGTTGGCCAGGTCGTAGCCGTCGATCCAGATGTGCCCGCGATCGGGCCGCAGCAGGCCCACCAGCGTCTTGAGGAAGACGGACTTCCCGGTGCCCGAGGGGCCGAGCAGGACGGAGATCTCGCCCGCGGGGAGCGTGAGCGAGACGTCCTCCCAGATGACCTGCCGGCCGAACGACTTGGTCAGCCCGTCGACCACGACTTCGACTCCCACGGGACACCTTCCGATCGCAGCCGGTACTCAGGGGCCTCTCAACCGTAACGGCGGCCGACCGAATTGGAACCCGTTCCAATAACTTGTTACGGCGCGGTTATGAGCCCTCCGGAGCGGCCAGGGCCTGCAGGCCGGGCCGCAGCAGCCGCGCGATCTCCTCCTGCGGCACCCCGCGCAGCTCGTCGAGGTCGAGCAGCTGATGCCCGACGGTCACGCCGAGCATGATCGTCATCATCAGCGCCACCCGCAGCCTGGCATCCTCGCCCGGTACGACCCGGGCCAGCCGGTCGATCTGCTCGCCCAGCACCTTGCGGGCCGAGACGGCCGCCTCGGGGTGCGTGAGCATCGACCGCATCATGGCCAGGGAGCTCTGCGGCAGCTCGCCCAGCTTCAGGCCGAGCGTGCCGAGCACCTGCTCGACCACCTCGTCGGCGCTCAGCTCGCCGTGCGCGACCGGCGCCGCCTGCACGGCCCGCTGGAAGAGCTCCTGCTTGCTGCCGAAGTACTGCATCACGAGGGCGGGATCGACCTCGGCCCCCTTGGCGATGGCCCTGATGGTGGCCCGCTCGAACCCGACCTCGGCGAACAGCGCCCTGGCGGACCCCAGGATCCGCTCCTCGCTCCTGCGCCGCCGTTCGGCCCGCGCAAGCCCCTTCTCGACCACGCCCCGACTCTACCTGCGTTGACCGACCTCACCCCTTCACTCTACGCTCGTTGAGTCAACGGCTGTTGAGTGAAAAGAGGGATTCCCATGTCCATCGAAGAGATCGTCACCGCCTACCACGCGGCCATGCTCCACAAGTCCGCCGACGAACTGGCCGACCTCTACGCGGAGGACGCGCTGCACGAGTTCCCGTTCGGAGGGCTGGCGCCGTTCAAGGGGAGGGAGGAGATCCGCGCCGGGTACCGGGCGATGTGGGGCGCGCTGCCGTTCAAGCCCAATGAGGTACGGCGCGTCTCGCTCCACCGGACGACCGACCCGGAGGTCGTGCTGGTGGAGCAGGACACGTTCATCACGGTCGCCGGGCAGTCGATCACCGTCCCGAGCCTCCTCGTGCTCAGGATCAGGGACGGCCGGATCATCCACACCAGGGACTACATGGACACCGGCGCGGTCACCCAGGTCCGCGCCGCCGCCGCTTCGCTCAAGTGAGGTCGAAGACCGTCGTCCCCCCGACGGTGGTGGCGGTGAAGGTCTCCTGCACCCAGGCCGCGATCCGGGCCGCGTCGTCGCTGCCGCCCGTGCTGCGACCGCCCATCCCCATGCCCATCCCCGTGCCGATGAAGTAATGGATCTTCTTCTCGGCGACGTACTGCTGGAACTGCTCCAGCGTCGGCGCGGGGTCGGTGCCGTTGAAGCCGCCCACCGCCATCACCGGCCTGCCGGTGGCGAGCTGGTAGCCGGCCGCGTTGTTGGAGCCCACCGTCGCCGCCACCCACCTGTACGCGGAGGCGTCCGTCTTCAGCAGCGCGGTCAGCTCGGCGGACGGGGTGCCCGCGTTGAGCAGCCCGCCCATGCCGCCACGCCCCATCCCCCGGCCACCGGGCGCCTGGAACGCCTGCCGGCCAGGCATGCGGCGGAACTGCCGGCCGCCGATCGTAGGCCCGCCGGCGCCGAACCCGCCGCCCTGGGCCCCGCCTGCGCCGGGCCCGCCGGAGCCCCTGCCGAAACCGCCGGTGGAGGGCCCCGCCGTCGGGATGGCCCCGGTGTGCGCCGACGAGGCCGTGTCCACCGCGTACGCGGCCGGCCCCGCCAAGGACGCCAGGCACGCCACCACGGCGACGGCCACCACGACCAGGGCCCGCCGCGCGAACAACATCGCCAGGGCCGCGCCCAGCCCCGCCGCCAGCACGACCACGCCCAGCCAGGAGTTCCACTCCGCGCTGCGCGACAGCAGCACGTACGACCACACGGCCGTCCCCGCCGTGACCAGCGCCAGCAGCCGGTACGCCCGCCGCTCCCACAGGACGGCCGCCCCCATGCCCACGAGCACCGCGATCGCCGGAGCCAGGGCCACGGTGTAGTACGCGTGGAAGATGCCCTGCATCAGGCTGAAGACCAGCCCGGTCACGATCAGCCAGCTCCCCCAGACCCAGATGGCGGCCCGGACCGGATCGACCCGCGGCGTCCGCCGGGTGAACCACGTGACGGCGGCCAGCAGCACCAGCGCCGCCGGAAGCAGCCAGGAGATCTGCCCGCCCGCCTCGGTGTCGAACAGCCGCAGCCACCCGGCCTGCTGGTTCAGATTGCCGAGCCCGCCGTAGTCACCGCCGTTGAGCCGCCCGATCCCGTTGTAGCCGAGCGCCAGCTCCAGCACGCTGTTGGTCTGCGAACCCCCGATGTACGGCCGCTCGGAGGCAGGCACCAGCGCCACCGCCAGCAGCCACCACCCGGCCGAGACCACCATGGCCACACCCGCCAGCGACAACTGCCACATCCGCCGCCAGAACGGCACCGGCGCCGTGACGAGATAAACCAGTGCGAACCCCGGCAAAACCAGGAACGCCTGCAGCATCTTCGCCAGGAACGCGAACCCGATCGCCGTCCCCGCCAGCACCAGCCACCGCGTGGCGCCGCGCTCCCGCGCCCGCACCACGCAATATCCGGCGGCGGTCAGCAGCAGCACCAGCATCGCGTCGGGATTGTTGAACCTGAACATCAACACGGCCACCGGCGTCAACGCCATCGCGGCCCCGGCCAGCAGCCCCGCCCAGACGTTGGTCAACCTGTGCACGGACGCGTACACCAGCGCCACCGTGCCCACGCCCATGAGCGCCTGCGGAATGAGAATGGCCCAGGAATTGAGCCCGAACAACCGCACGCTGAGCGCCATCGGCCACAAGGAGGCGGGCGTCTTGTCGACGGTTATCGCGTTCGCGGCGTCGGAGGACCCGAAGAAGAACGCCGTCCAGCTCTGACTGCCCGCCTGAACGGCCGCCGAATAGAACGAATTCGCCCATCCGGAGGCGCCGAGGCCCCAGATGTAGAGCACTCCGGTGCCTATGAGCAGGGCGGTCAGCGCCCAACGGGACTTAGCTTCGGTAACCACAGCTCGCACGCTAGGCAAGCCGCTTCGCGGCGCGATGAGACGGGCATGAGAATCTCCTGAGCGACCCGGCTCAGGGCACGAAAAAGGGGCGGCGGACATCCGGCACCAGGATGTCCCCGCCCCTTTTCAGCGAACAGAAACCGTCTTACTTGACGGTGACGGTGGCGCCGGCGCCCTCGAGGGCAGCCTTGGCCTTCTCCGCCTGCTCCTTGTTGACCTTGCCGTCGAAGACGGGCTTGGGAGCGCCGTCCACCAGGTCCTTGGCCTCCTTGAGGCCCAGGGACGTGAGGGCGCGGATCTCCTTGATGACCTGGATCTTCTTGTCGCCGGCAGCCTCGAGGATGACGTCGAACTCGTCCTGCTCCTCAACGGCCGGGGCCTCGGCGCCACCAGCGGGGGCGGCGGCGGCAACCGCGACGGGGGCGGCGGCCTTGACGTCGAAGACCTCTTCGAACTGCTTCACGAACTCGGACAGCTCGAGGAGGGTCATCTCCTTGAACGCGTCGAGCAGCTCGTCGGTGCTGAGCTTCGCCATGATGCTTTTTCCTTACGTTCGGGACTTGCTGAAACTAGAAACGGGACCGCGGGTGTTGCGGCAACCCCCGTGCTACTCGCCCGCCTCGTCGCGCTTCGCGCGCAGGGCGTCGGCCAGCTGAGCCATCTGCGTGGGCAGCGCGGCGAACACAGCAGCGGCAGCGCTCTGCTTCGCCTTGAGCGCGCCAGCAAGCTTCGCGAGGAGGACCTCGCGGGACTCGAGGTCGGCGAGCTTGGTGATCTCGGTAGCGTCGAGCGTCTTGCCCTCGAGGACACCGCCCTTGATCACCAGAAGGGGATTGGCCTTGGCGAAGTCACGCAGACCCTTGGCAGCCTCGACAACGTCGCCGTTGACGAAGGCGATCGCGGTCGGACCGGCGAGCAGGTCATCCAGACCCGAGAATCCGGCCTGGTTGGCCGCAATCTTGGTCAGGGTGTTCTTCGCCACGGCGAACTTCGCATTCTCACCGAGAGACTTACGCAGCTCCTTGAGCTGCGCGACGGTGAGACCGCGGTACTCGGTCAGAACGGCGGCAGCGCTGCCTTCGAACTCACTCTTGAGCTCGGCAACCGCTGTCGCCTTATCCGCCCTCGCCATGGGCCTCCTTCCAGATGTGCCACCGGCGAAGGCCCTGAAAATGAGAACAGCCCCGGGCGCAGGGCGCACACGGGGCTCACGCACATGGGTCACACCATGTGGGAAACTCGCATCACACCTGCGCGGGCCGTCCACATGATGTGGATCCTTCGGTCGCCAGGCATTGAGGCACCTGACGACGACCGGCGGTCTTCGGCAACGACCAGAGTACGTGCTGGCCGCCGAGTTTCCAAATCGTTCTCAGTTGGTCGTGCCCTTGGGGATCTCTCCGACCTGGTCGGCGGGCGGCGTCTCGATGGTGACCGGCTCGTTGAAGCCCTTGAAGAGCAGGGTGGCGTCGAGCGTGGCGCCCTCCTTGGAGCCGTTCAGCGCGAGCTTGCGCGGCAGGCCGTCGGAGGCCACCCAGATGTCGAACTTGACGTCCTTGAGCTCCGCCAGGTTCGTACGCGCCTGCTCCTGCTGGTCGGCGGGCAGCAGGAGCACTGCCGCGTCCACCGGGAACGTGCCGCTGTAGTGGGTGGTGTCCGTGCCGTTGACGCTCTCGTTGCCGGCCGACTTCACGTCCTGCGAAGCCGTGACGAGCTTGGTCACGTTGCCCAGGTCGAACTGCTGGATCTTGCTCAGGTAGTCGTTCACCTGGGAGGAGTCGCCCATCTCGCTGAGCGGGACCTTGATCCAAGGCTTCGTCGCGCCGACGAGGTCCTTGAGCGCCTCGACCTTGACGTAGACGGTGTCGCCCTGCAGCACGGCGCGCACGCCGCCCGGCAGGCTCCTCCCGCCCATGTCGACGGTGTCCAGGGTGAGGTCGACGGCGAGCTGGGGCTTGCTCTGGTAGAGCATGCGCCCCTGCACCTTGCCTGAGCCCTCCTGCGGGTGCGTGACGTTCACCACGGCGTCGACCGTGTAGCTGGTGACCTCCGCAGTCTTCTGCGCGGCCTGCGCGAGCACCTCTGAGGCGGCCAGGTTGACCTGGATGGGCTGGGCGTTCGATCCGCAACCGGCGACCGCCGCCACAACGAGCGCGGCACCGGCCGCGGTGAGTCCTATCGTGCGCTTCAGCATGTCTTGACCCTACGTTTAAGTGGCATCGCCGTAGCGACTTCCCCTTACAAATAAGGGAAAACCCAGGGTTATCCCCCACACCCCTCACACATTCCCTACACAACTCACCTCAGCCCTGCTCCACCCCCGCACGACAGGCGGCCGGGCGGAGGCGGCGACAGGCGGGGCTGGGTGCCCGACGGGCCAGGCGGGTGGAGCGGGCGGGCGGGGCTGGCCGGGCTGGGCGAGCCGCCTGAGCGCGACCGACGCCGCCCTACGCGCCCGCCGCGTGAGCGTGGCCCCTTCCCCGTACGCGCCCGCCTCAAGCCGCAAACGAGCCACTCAGGGCGCCCAGCCCAGCGCGAGGGTACCTGCACGCGAGGGGGAAGGCCGCCGCCAGGCGCGGGCGGCCGTAGCGGGGGATCCAACGATGCAGGCGCCTCACGATCCGGGCGCCCGATCCAGCGCGTGGCGGAGGCCGGTCCAGCACCGTCGCGAGGACCGATCCAGCACCGTGGCGAGGGCCGATCCAGCACCGTGGCGAGGGCCGATCCAGCACCGTGGCGAGGGCCGATCCAGCACCGTGGCGAGGGCCGGTCCAGCACCGTCTCGGAAGCCGGTCCCGCGCATGACGCAGGGCGCTTCCCCGTGCGGCGGGCGGTGGTGGGCGCGGCTCGCCGTAGAAAAAGAAAGAGCCCCGCCCAAAACGGGCGAGGCTCAGTCAGAAAAGCGTTACGCGTCGAGCTCGGCGGTGAGGCCGCGCGTGACGTTCGGGTCGACCGGGACGCCAGGGCCCATGGTCGTCGAGAACGTGACCTTCTTCAGGTAACGCCCCTTGGCCGCGGACGGCTTGAGACGCAGCACCTCGTCAAGGGCGGCGGCGTAGTTCTCGATGAGCTGGCGCTCACCGAACGACGTCTTGCCGATGATGAAGTGGAGGTTGGCCTGGCGGTCGGTGCGGAACTCGATCTTGCCGCCCTTGATCTCCGTGACGGCCTTGGCGACGTCGGGCGTCACCGTGCCGGTCTTGGGGTTGGGCATGAGACCGCGCGGACCGAGCACGCGGCCCAGGCGACCCACCTTGCCCATCAGGTCGGGCGTGGCCACCACGGCGTCGAACTCGTTGAGCCGGTTGCCCTTGGAGATGTCGTCGATCAGCTCGTCGGCGCCGACGATGTCGGCGCCCGCCTCGCGGGCCGCCTCGGCACGCTCACCGGTCGCGAAGACCAGGACCCGGGCGGTCTTGCCGGTGCCGTGCGGGAGGTTGACCGTGCCGCGCACGATCTGGTCGGCCTTACGAGGGTCGACGCCCAGCCGCAGCGCGACCTCGACGGTGGCGTCGAACTTGGTGGTCGACGTCTCCTTGGCCAGCTTCGCTGCCTCGACGGGCGTGTAGAGCTTGTCGCGGTCTACCTTGCCGGCCGCGTCTTTGTGCGCCTTGCTGCGCTTCATTGCTAACTCCTAGTGGTACGCGGGCCCGAGGGCCCTCCCACGACGTCTGGGAAAGGGTGTTACTCGGCGACGGTGATGCCCATCGACCGGGCGGTGCCGGCGATGATCTTCTCGGCCGCCTCGATGTCGTTGGCGTTGAGGTCGGGCATCTTCGTCTCGGCGATGCTGCGCAGCTGCTCGCGGCTGAGCTTGCCCACCTTGTCGCGGTGCGGGACCGCGCTGCCCTTGTCGAGACCGAGGGCCTTCTTGATCAGCTCGGGCGCCGGCGGCGTCTTCGTGATGAAGGTGAAGCTGCGGTCTTCGAAAATGGTGATCTCAACGGGGATGATGTTGCCCCGCTGGGCCTCCGTCGCAGCGTTGTACTGCTTGACGAAGTCCATGATGTTGACGCCGTGGGGACCGAGCGCGGTACCCACCGGCGGCGCCGGGGTGGCCTGTCCAGCGGGGAGCTGGACCTTCACCAGAGCGGCGATTTTCTTCTTCGGAGGCATTTGTCCTTCTCCGGGTCCTGATTGCGATGCCTGCCAGGGCCAGCGGATTGCGGCCCTGACACGTCAGCGGCCGCCCTCATGATCAGGCGGCCGACCGAACGTCTCAGTGTATGTGATTGTCCTAGATCTTCGAGACCTGGTTGAACGAGAGCTCAACCGGGGTCTCGCGGCCGAAGATCGAGACGAGCACCTTGAGCTTCTGCGACTCGGGGCTGATCTCGCTCACCGAGGCGGGCAGCGTGGCGAACGGGCCGTCCATGACCGTGACGGACTCGCCGATCTCGAACTCGACCGCGGGGCCGGTGCTCGTCTTGGCCGCGGCCTTCTTGGTCTCCTCGGTCGGCTCGGGCGCCAGCAGCTTGGCGACCTCGTCGAGGCTGAGCGGGCTCGGCTTGTTGGACAGGCCGACGAAGCCGGTCACACCGGGCGTGTTGCGCACGGCGGCCCAGGACTCGTCGGTCAGCTCCATGCGCACCAGCACGTAGCCGGGCAGCACGCGCTCCTTGACCGGCACCTTCTTGCCGCTCTTGAACTCCTGGACGGTGTGCGTCGGCACCTCGACCTGGTAGATGTAGTCCTCCATGTTGAGCGACACGTTGCGGCTCTCGATGTTGGACTTCACGCGGTTCTCGTAACCGGCGTAGGAGTGGATGACGTACCACTCACCGGGCAGGCCACGCAGCGAGCTCTTGAACTCTTCGACGGGATCGACGTCGGGAAGAACCGTCTCGTCCTCGACGTCGGAAGCCTCGGCTGCCTCGTCGCTCTCCGCGACCTCGGCCTCCTCCTGGAGCTCCTCCTCGGAGGACTCCTCAGTGGCCTCTTCCAGCTCGTCGTCCCACTCCTCGCGAGACTCGCCGGCCGGAACTGAAGACTCGGACACGGTGACTCTTCCTCTTTCGTCGTATCGAACTGGCGACTCCGTCAGCTGTCACCGGCGGGCGGCTGGATCAGCTGCCGCCGAAGACCTTGAGGACTGCCCAACCCAGGGCACTGTCGAGCCCGTACACGATCGCCACCATGATCAGAACGAATACCAGAACGACCGTGGTGTAGGTGATGAGATCCTTGCGTGTCGGCCAGATGACCTTGCGGAGCTCGTTGACGACCTGCCGATAGAAAAGGGCAGGCGAAGTGCGCGTCTTCTTCTCGCCACTCGGCTTGTCTGCGGTCTCGCCGCGCGTGTCGATCGCCACAGTCCTCACCTGAAATCTGTCGTATCCAACGCAGTTTTGCGGCGCGCTTACACGCCCATTATTGCGCGGACCGCACTCGCAGGGCACGAGGGACTCGAACCCCCAACCGCCGGTTTTGGAGACCGGTGCGCTACCAATTGCGCCAGTGCCCTATGTCGCTAGACCAGACTACCCTGATCGACCCACTGCCTGGACCGAACCGCTCGCCGACATGCTGTGCGGAAGGACCGAGCGAAAGCATACGGGGGATTGCCGGGTACGTCGAACCGAATCCCGATCGCCCAGGTCACCGAGCACATGGGACCATGGACCCATGTCCACCCGACCCCGCATCTCCGCGAGAATCTCCGCCATCTCCGAGTCCGCCACGCTCGCCGTGGACGCCAAGGCCAAGGCGATGAAGGCGGCCGGGCGCCCCGTCATCGGCTTCGGCGCGGGCGAGCCCGACTTCCCGACGCCCGAGTACATCGTCGAGGCGGCGGTCCGGGCCGCCCGCGAGCCGCGCTTCCACAAGTACACGCCGGCGGGCGGCCTGCCCGAGCTCAAGCAGGCCATCGCCGACAAGACCCGGCGCGACTCCGGCTACGCGGTCGAGGCGTCGCAGGTGCTGGTCACCAACGGGGGCAAGCAGGCGGTCTACGAGGCGTTCGCGACGCTGCTCGACCCGGGCGACGAGGTCCTGGTCGTGGCGCCCTACTGGACCACCTATCCCGAGGCGGTCAAGCTGGCCGGCGGCGTGCAGGTCGACGTGGTGACCGACGAGTCCACCGGCTACCTGGCGAGCGTCGAGCAGCTGGAGGCCGCGCGCACCGAGCGGACGAAGGTCCTGCTGTTCGTCTCGCCGTGCAACCCGACGGGCTCCGTCTACTCCCGCGAGCAGACGGAGGCGATCGGCCGCTGGGCGGCCGAGCACGGCCTGTGGGTGGTCACCGACGAGATCTACGAGCACCTCGTGTACGGCGGCGCCGAGTTCACCAGCATCGCCACGGCCGTGCCCGAGTTGGGCGACCGGGTCGTGATCCTCAACGGCGTGGCCAAGACCTACGCGATGACCGGCTGGCGCGTGGGCTGGCTGATCGGCCCCTCCGACGTCGTCAAGGCGGCCACCAACCTGCAGTCCCACGCCACCTCCAACGTCGCCAACGTCTCCCAGATGGCCGCGCTGGCCGCCGTGTCCGGCGACCTTTCGGCGGTGGCCGAGATGCGCACGGCGTTCGACCGGCGCCGCCAGACGATGGTCCGGATGCTCAACGAGATCCCGGGCGTGTTCTGCCCGGAACCGAAGGGGGCGTTCTACGCGTACCCGTCGGTCAAGGAGCTGATCGGCAAGGAGCTGCGCGGCCGGCGGCCGCAGTCCTCCGGCGAGCTGGCCGAGCTGATCCTGGAGGAGGCCGAGGTGGCGGTGGTGCCGGGCGAGGCGTTCGGCACGCCGGGCTACTTCCGCCTGTCCTACGCGCTGGGCGACGACGACCTGGTCGAGGGCGTCAGCCGCGTGGCCAAGCTGCTCTCCGAGGCGCACTAGCCGGGCTCAGGGCGCCTGGCCCAGGGCGACGTGCCTGATCCGGGCCGCCGGGCCGGTAGCCGGCCTCAGGGGGCCTGGTCCAGGGCGACGCCGGCGGCGACGTTCCTGATCTGGGCCGCCAGGCCGGGCGTCGCGGCGATGTAGACCGCGGTGCCCGGCCGCTCCAGCCACATGAAGTTGCGCACGCCGGTGCGCGTGTTCCAGCGCAGCGCCGGCATGCCCTTGTACGCCGTCAGCGACGAGCTGGCGACCAGCGTGACGAACTCCTCGGCGGTCCGCGCCCCGCACACGACGCCGACGTACAGCTGCTCGTCCTCGCGCCGCCAGATGACGCCCTTGACCTCCAGCGGCCGGGTGAGCGACCCCAGGCGGCCGAACGAGCCCGCCCTGGTCAGCCCCTCGGGCATGGCGGGCAGCCCCACCTTGGTCTGGCCGCACGACAGCGCGGCGCCCTTGCGCGGGACGTGCGCGGACGGCGGCGGCGTGGTGATCGCCTCGGGCGCGGGCACGTCGTCGGCGCCGCACCCGCTCAGCGCGAACATGAGGAGCACCGCTGCCAGACGCCGCATCGACCCCCCAAGAAACGCGCGGAAAAGGCTCCTAGTCTCCTACAGGACCCTTGACTGAGGCAGCAATTGCCACCAGTTCGCCTCCGAGGGAATCGCTGACCCGGATCCACGCCCCCGTGTCCGCGCGCTCCATCCAGATGATCATCCGGCCACCGTCCGGATATCTGCCGACCACGGCGGGCCTGCCGCGTACGGTGACGGGACGGGCGTCGAGCAGGGCGGTCCTCCTGGTGAGACTCACCCAGTCGGCGGCGGGCTCGACCTGGGCCTCCACGAACCGCTGGGCCGAGCCGAACCTGGCCCACGACCCCTTCGGCCTGACCGGTCCCCCGCCGCTGCGCGCCAGCCCGGCGGGGAGGTAGGTGAGCCAGAGATCGTCGGAGACCACCGCGAGAGTGGCCTCGGCGGCGGAGGCCCCGACCATGACAGGGCTCTCCACAGAGGCCGGGCGGGGACGCCCGAACCCCGAGGAGAAGAGCGCGTAGATGGTCAGAGATGTCACCGCGAACGCCAGTGCCGTGAGCGCCGCGCGCCCTCCCTGCCCGATGCCGGCAGGCCCCTCGGGGATCATGCAAGGTTGATCCCCCGTTCGGCCTCATCCGTACCGCGGGTTCAGCCGGTCGCGCGGATGCCTTCCGCGATCTTCTTGGCCTCGGCCGGGCCGTCCACTTCCTTGACGTAGTCGGGGCTGAGGCACACCTCGACCGCGAGCCCGTCGCGCAGCCTCCAGGCGATCGTGAGCGTGCCCTCCGAGCCGTCCGACGCGATCTCGCCGGCCTCGCCGAGCGTCGCCAGGCGCGCCTTCTCGCCGCCGATGTCCACGGTCTCGCCGCCGGCCTTGGGGAAGCGGGCGAGGGCGCTCCTGGCGGCCTCTCCCTCGAACACGATCACCTGTACGGAGTAATGCCCCGGCTCATTGCCCGGCTTGTCGAAGGTGGTGGTGTAGCTGTGCTTGCCGAACCCGTCCTTGCCCGACCACTTGCCCCATTCGAGCCCTTCCGGCAGGTAATCGAGGCGGATGCCGCCGAACTCCCGCCCGTCCCCCAGATCGCCCAGGTCCTGCGGCATCGTGACAGGTGGCGGCTCCAGGGTGAGCTCGACATGGCTGCCGGGCGCGACCTGCTCCCCGGCCGCGGGCTTCTGCGCGATCACCCGGTTGTTCCGCACCTCCTCCGCCGGCCAGTCGGCCCGCAGTCCGGCCGCGCTCAGGAGGGGCACGGCTTCGGCGAGAGGCTTGCCCGTCACGTCCGGCACGGTCACGTCGTTGCGGACCACGGCCCGGTCCTGACCGGTCGCGGCCTGCCCGCCGGCGGGTTCCCCGGAGTTCAGCGCCACCGGCACGGCCACCGCCACGGCCGCCGTGACGAGCGCCGCGCCCGCCACGCGAAAGCGGAGCACGCGGGAGCGGTTGCGGCGCCGTACGGACCTGCCCAGGTCCGGCGGGGCCTGCACGTCGGCGACGTGTGCCCCCATGGCGTCCGCGAGGTCGTCCTCGATCCTCATCTGGTCACTTCCTTTGCGACAGTCATGTTTTCGCGGATCCTGGCGAGCCCCCGCGCCGCCTGGCTCTTCACGGTCCCGACCGAGCAGCCGAGCAGGGCGGCGGTGTTCCCTTCCGACTGGTCCTCCCAGTAGCGCAGGACGAGCACGGCCCGCATCTTGGGCGGCAGCCTGCGCAGCTCCCTGATGAGCGCGTGGCGCAGGTCGAGGTCGGGAGAGTCGGCGGCCGTCTCCGGCGGCCGGGCGAAGGTGATCTCCTGCACGATCTTGCGCCGCCGCGCCTTGCTGATCGCCGCGTTCACGACGACCTTGCGCGCGTAGGCCTCCGGGTTGTCGCGCCTGATCCGCGGCCAGTGCCGGTAGACCTTCTCCAGTGCGTGCTGCACCAGGTCCTCGGCGTCGTGCTCGGTCGCTCCGCAGACCAGGATCGCGGTGCGCAGCAGCGAGGTGCTCCGTGCGGCCAGGAACTCGTCGAAGGCCGCCTCATCGTCATCTGTCATGAGCGAAGGTCCCCTTTCGCCCTCCCCAACGCGCGAAGCGGTCCCGGGGTTGAGTGGCAAGATATGCAAATGGCAAGGCCCCTGAACACGCTGCCCAAGGCGCATCTACACCTGCATTTCACCGGATCGATGCGGCATTCCACGCTTATCGAGCTGGCCAGGGAGCAGGGGCTGCACCTGCCGGACGCGCTGGAGGAGGACTGGCCGCCCAAGCTGCGGGCCACCGACGAGCGCGGATGGTTCAGGTTCCAGCGGCTTTACGACATCGCCAGGTCCGTGCTGACCCGTCCCGAGCACGTCTACCGGCTGCTGCGCGAGACGGCCGAGGACGAGGCGGCGGCCGGGTCGCGGTGGCTGGAGATCCAGGTGGACCCGTCGGGGTACGCGCAGCGGTTCGGCGGGCTGACGGCGACGCTGGAGCTGACGCTGGACGCGGCGCGCCAGGCGGCCGAGCACGCCGGGATCGGGGTCGCGGTGGTCGTGGCGGCCAACAGGACCCGCCACCCGCTCGACGCGAACACGCTGGCCCGCCTCGCCATCCAGTACGCCGGCAAGGGCGTGGTGGGCTTCGGGCTCTCCAACGACGAGCGCCGGGGCGAGGCGAGGGACTTCGAGCGGGCGTTCAGGATCGCCAAGCGGGGCGGGCTGCTGTCCGTGCCGCACGGGGGCGAGCTGCTGGGCCCGCGCAGCGTCTCGCAGTGCGTGGACGACCTGGACGCGGACCGGGTCGGGCACGGGGTGCGGGCGGCGGAGGACGAGTGGCTGATGCACCGGCTGGCCGACCGGCAGATCTGCTGCGAGGTCTGCCCCACCTCCAACGTGGGCTTGGGGGTGGCCGAGCGGGCCGCCGACGTGCCGCTGCGCCGGCTGTTCGACGCGGGCGTGCCGATCGCCCTGGGGTCCGACGACCCGCTGCTGTTCGGCGCGCGGCTGCTGAGCCAGTACGAGCTGGCCAGGGACATCTACGGCTTCAGCGACGCGGAGCTGGCCGAGCTGGCCCGCCAGTCCCTACGGTCCTCCGCGGCCCCCGAGCCGGTGCGCAAGGAGCTGCTCGCGGGCGTGGACGAGTGGCTGACGAGCTCACCCGAGTGACGTGGCGATGCGGACGGCCTCTTCCATGGTCTTGACGCCTTCCAGGCGGTAGTTCAGCGCGTCCTGCTGCCAGATGAGGGTGGGGCCCGCCTGGCGCAGCGGGATCTCGGTGCCGTCCGTGCGGCTGAGGTAGCCGAGAGGGTGCGCCCCCGGGAGCCACCAGGCCTGGTAGGGCCCGACCTTGGTGTAGTCGGGCCAGGGCGGGCCGAGCTTCTTGAAGAGCACCGGCTCCAGGCCGCCGTCGAACTGGTCGAGCCGCACGCCGCCCGGCCAGAACATCGACACGACCCGGCCCCTGTCGGACACCGTGGTGCGCTCGGGCTCGCCGAGCGCCTTCAGCGTCCTGACCTGGAACTTCACCTCGGCCTTCAGGCCGTCCGGGGCCACGGTGTGCTCGTACGGCAGGGGCGTGGCACTGGCGACGGCCTTGGGCGGCGTGTCGCCGATCTGAAGCTCGATCCCGGCGAAGCGCAGGATCCGTACCACCGCCGCCCGCCCTTGGGGGGTCGCGGCCGTGATCGCGATGACGACGAGGACGACGGCCGTGACGACCTTCCACCGCGCGCGCCGGCGCCGCACCGGAGACGGAGAGTGCGTCCGGGCGGGGCCGTGCGCCGGATCGGGCGCCTCACCGTGAGAAGGCTCCAGGCGGGCGCGTACGGCGCCGGCGACGTCGGCGGGCGGCGGGCTGGGGACGTCGAGGAGGTCGCCGAGCGCCAGGAGTTCGGCCTCCAGGTCGTCGAAAGGCTCACGCGAGTTCATTGCCCACCTCCTCCCTCAGCCGGGCCAGCCCCCGATGCGTGCTGGATTTGACGGTGCCCACGGGCCAGTCGAGCACCTGAGCCGTCTCCGCCTCGGTCAGCTGTAAGAAATACCGGCAGACGACGGCCTGACGTTCCCGCTCGGGCAGCCGGCGCACCGCCTCCAGCAGGCGGGAGCGCCGGTCGCCGGCCACCGCGGTGCCCTCGGGGTCGTCGGGCGCGGCCACGGAGGCCGTGGCGCTCAACCGTAAGGCCAGCTCGGAGCGGCGCCCCCGCGACCGGGTCAGGTTGTGGGTCTCGTTGGCCACGATCCGCAGCAGCCACGGGCGGAACGGCGAGTGCCTGCGGAAACTCGGCAGATGCCGGTACGCCTTGACGAACGCCTCCTGCACGACGTCCTCGGCCTCGTCCCCCGCCCCCAGCATGAAAGCGGTACGGTGGGCGAGCGCGCTGTAGCGGGCGACCAGCACCTCATAGGCTGCTTGGTCACCGGCGAGCGAGCGCTCGATCGCCTCGTCGTCGTCCATGGCGAGTCAGATTCCACCCCATCAGAGGTGCCCCGGGGAAGGGTCTTTCGCGTATCGGGTGAACGTCACCAGTGATCGGGGCATTAGACTCGGGCAATCCATGAGCCCCCGAGAAGGAACGGGACTATGTCTTCTGGGTATGACCGTGTAGTGCAACCGGCGGCCGGTGACGAGGCCCTGGAGAACCACCTGGGTGGGGACGAGGCCAAGAACTATCGGCAGTACGAGCTGGACATGGTCGCCCCGCATGTCGGCCGTTCGATGCTGGAGATCGGCTCTGGCCTCGGCCACTTCGCCGAGCAGTTCCTGCCGCGGCTCGACAGGCTGGTCGTGAGCGACTTCGACCCCTACTGCGTCGAGCAGCTCGAAAAGCGGTTCGCGGGCCGCGACGACATCGACGTCCTGCAGTTCGGGCTGCCGACCGACATCCCGCTCGAGGACAAGGTCGACACCGTCGTCATGATGAACGTCCTGGAGCACATCGAGGACGACGCCGAGGCGCTGCGCTCGCTGGCCCGGGTCACGCTGCCGGGCGGGCGGATCATCATCTGGGTGCCCGGTTACATGCAGCTCTACGGAGACTTCGACCGCAAGGTGGGCCACGTCCAGCGCTACACGCCCAAGACGCTCGGCGCGACGGTCGCCAAGGCGGGCCTGGACATCGAGGTGCTCAAGCCGATCAACTTCCTGGGCGGCATCGCCTGGTGGGCCGCCGTGCGCCGGGGCGGCGTCGGCTACCCCGACCCGCGCCTGGTCAAGATCTACGACCGTACGGTGGTCCCGACGACCCGCTTCATCGAGCGGTTCATCAGGCCACCGTTCGGCCAGACGGTCTTCTGCGTGGCACGGGTGCCCCAGCCCAAGGCGTAGGCGCTACTTGATCGACCCGGCCGTGAGGCCGCCGACGACCTTACGCTCGATCAGCGCGAAGAGGATGATCACCGGGATGGTGGCGATCACCGACCCGGCGAACAGGTTCTGCCAGTCCACCTGGTACTGACCGATGAACGAGTTGAGCGCCACCGTCAGCGGCTGGTTCTCCGGCGTCGTGGTCAGGGTCAGTGCGACCACGAACTCGTTCCAGGCGGCGATGAACGTGAAGATCAGCGCCGTGATGACGCCGGGCATGGCCAGCGGGAGCGTGATCCTGAACAGCGCCCCGAAGCGCCCGTTCCCGTCGATGAACGCCGCCTCCTCCAGCTCGCGCGGGATCGAGGCGAAGTAGGCGTTCAGGATCCACACCGCGAACGCCAGGTTGAACCCGCCGTTCACGAGGATCAGCGACCAGATCGAGTCCACCAGCCCGAACTGGAAGAACTCGCGGTAGATGCCGACCAGCATGGCCGTGGGCTGGAACATCTGGGTGATCAGCACGAGGATCAGGAACGCCGTGCGCCCCCTGAAGTTGTGCCGGGCCGAGTAGTACGCGGCCGGCAGCGCCACCAGGAGCACCAGCACGGTCGAGCCGCCGGCGACCTTGAGCGTCACCCACAGGTTGCCGGCCAGGCCGCTGGTCCAGAAGTTGGCGAGGTTCGACCACACCCACTCCTTCGGCCAGAACGACACCTCGCGCAGCGACTCCTGCGAGCGCAGCGAGGTGAGCAGCATCACCACGTAAGGGAACAGGAAGACGAACGCGATGACGTAGGCGGCGGCCGCGACGAGCACGGTCTTGAGCTTCGGCATCCTGCGCCGCGCCGCCGGCCTGACGTGGTGGCGCGGCCTGGTGGCCTGCGACGGCAGGGTCTTGATCGCCATCACGCCACCTCCTTGTTCCAGCGGGAGACCTTGAGGAAGATCGCGGTCAGGATGATCACCATGCCGAAGTTGACGACGGACATGGCCGCCGACTCGCCGATGTTCGAGCCCTTGAGGATGAACATGAGGATCGTCGAGGTGGCCGTGGAGTAGCCGGGCTGGCCGTGTGTCATGGCCCAGATGATCGGGAAGCTGTTGAAGACGTTCATGACGTTGATCAGCGCCGCCACGGTGAGCGCGGGCCGCAGCAGCGGCAGCGTGATCGACCAGTACGTCCGGAACCGGGTGGCTCCGTCCATCTTGGCCGCCTCATAGACGTCGGCGGGGATCGTCGCCAGCCCGGCCAGCAGCGCGTACGTGGTGAACGGCACCGACACGAAGACGGCCACGAACACCAGCCACGGCATCGCGGTGGAGGCGTCGCCGAGCTGGTCGGCCGAGGCCCCGCCCATCGCGTCGATCAGACCCAGCTTCAGCCGGATCTGGTTGATCACGCCGACCTCGGGGTCGAGCATCCACTTGAAGATGATCGCCGTCATCAGCACCGACGCGGCCCACGGCGCGATCAGCGCCCACCGGGCCACCTTGCGCAGCGGGAAGCGCTGATTGAACAGCTGGGCGAGGGCCAGCGAGATCAGCACGGTGAACGCGACGACCGCGACCACCCAGATCACGCTGCGGACCATGATGTCGGCGAAGTCCTTCTCGCCGAACAGCTTCTCGTAGTTCGCGAAGCCGTTGCCCCCCTGGACCACCCCGAACCGGCTGATCTTGAGGAACGACGACCTGATCATCTCGACCACGGGCCAGAGCACGACCAGCGCGATCAGCACCACGGCGGGCCCGACCCACGCGAGGGGCTCCAGGGCGCGCAACCTTCTCATGAGCAACCTTCCAAGACGGTGCGGCCGGCACCGGTGAGAGCGCCGGCCGCACGGGCCCCCGACGTATCAGCCGGCCGCTTCGGCGGTCTTCTGCAGCTCACCGAGGACCTTGGCCGGGTCGTCCTTGACTGCCCCGCCGATGGTCTGCTTGATCGCCGGGTTCACCTCGGCCCACTTGGGGTCCTGGAAGGGGTAGAAGCTGGCGTTCGGCAGCGCGTCGAGGAACGGCTTGAGCTTCTCGTCACTCGACAGCTTCTGGATGCCGCCGTTGGTGACGGGCAGCAGCTTGTACGTGTCGGAGATCTTCTGCGCGGCGCTGCCGGTGTAGAAGAAATCGAAGAACTTCTTGATCTCGGCGGCGTGGCCGTTCTTGTTGAACGCCATGATCCAGTCCATGACGCCGAGCGTGGTGTCGAGCGGGCCGCTCTTGCCGGGGATCGGCGCGACGCCGTAGTTCTTCAGCCCGGCCGCGTCGAAGATCGGGATGGACATGGGGCCGCCGTTGACCATGCCGACCTTGCCCGCGCCGAAGTCCTCCCAGACCGTCTTACGGTCCTTGGTGCCCGGGTTGGGGGTGGTCAGGCCCGCGTCGACCAGGCCCTTCATGTACGTGAACGTCTCGACGTTCTGCGGCGAGTTGATCGCCCACTTGCCCGAGGCGTCCTTGTAGCCGCCGCCGTTGCCCAGCATCCACAGGAACGACTCGCCCTGGGCCTCCTCCTGGCCGAGCGGCAGGCCGAACGGCTGCGTGACGCCGGCCTTCTTCAGCTTCTCGGCGTCGGCCTTGAGCTCGTCCCACGTCTTCGGCGGCTCGGCGATGCCGGCCTTCTGGAACAGGTCCTTGTTGTAGAACAGCGCCCGCGCGGAGGAGACGAACGGGATGCCGTACGCGGTGCCGTCGACCTTGCCGAACTCGGCGAACTTCTGCAGCATGTCGCCCGAGACGTTCGGCGACAGCACCTCGTCCACCTTGTAGAGCAGCCCGTCCTTGACGAAGCCGGAGTAGTCGCCGGTCTGCAGGATGTCGGGCACCTGGCCGTTCTGGACCATGGTGGCGACCTGCTTGTCGATGTCGTTCCAGTTGATGACCTGGACATCGACCTTGATGTTCGGGTTGGCGGCCTGGAACTCGTCCACGACGCCCTTCCAGAACGTCTCGCCCGAGTTCGGCTTGCCGGGGCCGTCGCCGTAGTCGGCGGCGACCATCTTCAGGGTGACCTGCCCGCCGCCCGACGCCTGTGTGTCGCCTCCGCCACCGCCGGAGCCGCCGGAGCCGCAGCTGGACAGGACCAGCATCGTGGCAAGGCCGAGAGCGGCGCCGCCCACAAGCTTCATGTTCACTGGAGATACCGCCTTCTCGTCGGACGGGCGCTGGTCCGTACCAGCCAACGGACCCCGTCCTGGGGGATGGGGCACGCGAGCCTACAGCTCGACGCGTTTGCGCCAGCGTAAGCCTGGATCAGCGGGCCGGTCTATACCGGCTCGTATCAGTTTGAAAACGCTGAGGGCCGGAAAACCTCACAACCGGTCTAGACCGGGCGTCAGAGGATCTTTCTCCGGACGCTCTCCCCGCCCTGCGGCGTGCCGATCCACGGCCCCTCGATGGAGGGGTCGAGGATGCCTTCCTCGACGAACCCGTAGCGGCCGTCGAGCACGTAGCCGGCCAGGCGCACGTCGCCCGCGTCGCTGTTGTCCCAGAGCCGGTCGAACAGCGCGTCCACGCGGCGTCGTGCCTGGTTGCAGAAGGTGTCGGCGAGCTCGTACGGCCGGCGCCCGAGGTCCCTGGAGTCCTCCTCCGCCTTGACGCACACGGCGGTCATGGCGAACAGCTCGGCCCCGATGTCCACGAGCCGGCCGAGGAACGACTGCTTGTGCTCCAGCCGGCCCTGCCAGCGCGACATGCCGTAGAAGGTGGACCGTGCCAGCTTGCGGCTGGTCCGCTCCACGAAGCGCAGGTGCGCGGCCAGCGGGCCGAAGTCGCCGTACGACGCGGGCAGGTTGCCGGTGCCGGCCACCAGCGTGGGCAGCCACCTTGCGTAGAAGCGGCTGGCCCGGCGCAGGGCCTGGGCGCGTTCCTGGCGGGAGGCCTCCGGGTTGATCAGCTCCCCGGCGGCCGACAGGTGCGCGTCCACCGCCTCGCGGGTGATCATCAGGCGCATGATCTCCGAGGAGCCCTCGAAGATGCGGTTGATGCGGGAGTCGCGCAGCATCTGCTCGGCGGGCACGCCGCGCTCGCCGCGCGCCACGAGCGACTCGGCGGTCTCGTAGCCGCGGCCGCCCCTGATCTGGACCAGTTCGTCGAGCGCCTGGTAGGACAGCTCCGAGGCGTACAGCTTGGCCAGGGCCGCCTCGATCCTGATGTCGTTGCGCTGGTCGTCGGCCAGGCGGCTGGTGAGCTCGCAGAGGGCTTCGAGCGCGTACGCGCTCGCCGCGATGAACGCGATCTTCGTGGCCACGGCCTCGTGCAGGCCGACCTTGCGCCCCCATTGCACGCGCTCGTTGCCCCACTCGCGGGCGATCTTGAGCGCCCACTTGGCGTTGCCCGCGCAGGTGGCCGGCAGCGACAGGCGGCCGGTGTTCAGCGTGGTCAGGGCGATCTTCAGCCCCTGCCCCTCGCGCCCGATCAGGTTCTTGGCCGGCACCCTGACCTGGGAGAACTCGGTGACCCCGTTCTCGATGCCACGCAGCCCCATGAAGCCGTTGCGCCGCTTGACCGTGATGCCGGGAGAGTCCGCCTCGACCACGAGCGCGCTGATCTTCTTGCCGGTCCTGGCCATGACCACCAGGAGCTCGGCGACGACGCCGTTCGTGGTCCACAGCTTGACGCCGTCGAGCACGTAGTCGTCGCCGTCGCGGACGGCGGTGGTGGACAGGCGGGCCGGGTCGGAGCCGACGTCGGGCTCGGTCAGCAGGAACGCGGAGATCTCGCCCGCCGCGCACCTCGGCAGGAACTCCCGCTTCTGCTCCTCGGTGCCGAACAGCTTGAGCGGCTGCGGCACCCCGATCGACTGGTGCGCCGACAGCAGCGTGGCCAGCGCCGGGCAGTACGAGCCGACGAGTATGAGAGTGCGGCAGTAGTACAGGTAGGGCAGCCCGAGCCCGCCGTACTCCTCGCCGATCGTGATCCCGAAGGCCCCGAGCGCCGCGAGCCCCTTTACCACCTCGTCGGGCACCTGCGCGGTCCGCTCGATGAGCGCGGGATCGACGTGGGCGTCGAGGTAGCGCCGCACCGCCCTGACGAACTCCTCACCTCGCTTGGTCGCCTCTTCGGACAGCGTCGGCACGGGGTACACGAGATCCAGCCGGTAGTCGCCGAGGAAGAGCTGCTTGGCGAAGCTGGGCCGCGTCCACTCCTTCTCGCGGGCCTGCTCGCCGACCTCTCTGGATTCCGCGTACTTGGCGTGCTCGGTCATAGCACCTCCCGACGATGCGCCGTCCTGTGCTAGGAGTACTGCCCGCCTGACGGCGCCATGCGCCGTCTATCACTTGATTTTGTACGAACGGCGAGCGTTCGCGTTCAGAACCCCGATCGCCACCAGGGCGAGCACGGCGGGTACCACGAGGTAGCCGCCGCAGAACGCCAGCGCCACGAGCGACAGCCCGGCGCCGACCACGGCCGTGTTGCGGTGCCGCCCCGCGGGCAGCATCCGCACGGCCGCCACCACGCCCGCCGCCGTTACCACGGCCAGGCAGGCCGAGGTGGCCCGCATGAGCAGGTCCAGGTCCACCGCCCACACCAGCACGGGCACGCTGAGCACGGCGAGCAGCGCCAGGCTCCGGTACGGCGTCTCGCCCGGCGCCCCGCCCTTGGCGAACCAGCCCGGCAGCGCCCCGTCCCTGGCCATGGCCGCGCCCAGCCGGGAGGCCCCCGCGAGGTAGGTGTTGACCGCGCCGAAGGTCAGCAGCACCGCCACCACGCCGGTGACCGGCCGCGCTGCCGGGCCGATGCCGGTCTCCAGCATGGCGGTGAGCGGCACGCCGGTCATGCCGGGGCCGAGCACGCCGACGGAGGTGACCGACACGCCCACGTACAGGATCCCGACCACGACGAGCGTCACCGCGGTGGCCCGGACCAGGCCGTTCCCCTTGCCGGCGAACTCGGCCGACAGGTGGCTGGCCGCCTCCCAGCCGACGAAGGCGAACAGGAGCACGCCGGCCGCGTCCGCCACGCCCGCGGCGCCGTTCGGGGCGAAGGGGGTGAAGTTGCCCGGGTCGGCGTGCGGCGCGGCGGTGATCACGGCCGTGGCCAGGAGCGCCACGAGCAGGACGACGAGGCCGATCTGCAGCCGTCCCGAGGTGCGCAGCCCGGCCGCGTTGGCGGCGAAGGCGGCCCCCAGGATCAGGCAGGCGGCCAGCGTGGCGTCCATGCCCAGCGTGGCCTCGACGTACTGGCCGCCGACCAGCGCGCCGGCGACGGTGCCGATGGGGACGGCGCCGTAGAACCACCAGCCGACCACGGCGGAGGCGTGGCGGCCGAACGCGAGCCCGGCGAAGCTCGCCACTCCCCCGCCGTCGGGGTATCGGGCGCCCAGCGCGGCGAAGGTCAGCGCGACGGGGACGCTCAGCGCGAGCAGCCCGGCCCAGGCCAGTACGGACGCGGGCCCCGCGGCGGCGGCGGCGAGGTGCGGCAGCACCAGCATCCCCGGCCCCAGGACCGCCCCCACCAGCAGGGCCGTGCCGTGTCCGGCACCAATGCGATGTTCTGACATGCAGCCGAAACTAGTCCAGTCATTCGGCACCAACCCCCGTCAACCGAACGAATGGCCGGAACCACATGAGAGCATCCACCCATGGACGAACTTGATTCGGAAATCGTGCGGCTGCTCCAAACGGATGCGCGGCAGTCCAACCGGGAGCTGGCCCGGCAGCTCGGCGTCGCGCCCTCGACCTGCCTGGAGCGAGTCAGGTCGCTCACCCGGCGCGGCGTCATCCGCGGCTACCACGCCGACATCGACCCGGCCGCGCTCAACCGGAGCGTGCAGGCCATGGTCTCGGTCCAGGTACGGCCGCTGAGCCGGGCAGTGATCAACGCGTTCAAGTCGTCGGCGGCGGGGATGCCGGAAGTGATCAGCGTGTTCGTGCTGGCGGGCGGGGACGACTTCCTCCTGCACGTGGCGGTGCAGGACCTGGACCACCTGCACTCGTTCCTGCTCGACCGGCTGAGCAAGCGCAAGGAGATCGTCGGCTTCCGCACCTCGGTGATCTTCCAGCAGGTGCACAACACCGTCCCGGAGCGCCTGACCTGACTTTCGTCAGGGGTGGTTCTGGACGGTCGGCCGATCCGGAGGGCGGGGCCGGCTTTCTAGGTTTCTCTCCGTGATTGCAGTGAAGTCCCTTCTGGTCGGCCTCTCGACGGCGCTGACCCTCGCCCCCGCCCCGCAGCCGACGTCCCAGACCATCGACGCCTATCTCCGCCAGGCCATGGAGTCCACCGGGCTGCCCGGCATGTCCGTGGTCGTGACGCACAACGGCGAGGTCGTGCACGCGGCCGGCTACGGCCACGACTCCGAGGGGCGTCCCGTGACCGCGAACACCCCGATGCGCGTGGCCTCGGTCAGCAAGTCGTTCACCGCGATGGCCGTGATGACGCTCGTGGAGCGCGGCAGGATCAAGCTGGACGAGCCGGTGGCGGCGCAGCTGCCGGGGTTCAGGATGGCGGACCCGCGCGCGGCCGCGATCACCGTACGGCAGCTGCTGAACCAGACCTCCGGCCTGTCCGACACGACGGTCGACATCGCCGCGGTGGAGGGCGCCACCTCGCCGGCCGACTACACCGCCCGGCTGTCCGGCTCCAAGCTCCGCGCCGAACCCGGCACCCGGTGGGAGTACTGCAACGTCAACTACGACCTGGCCGCCCGGCTGGTCGAGGTGGCCTCCGGGCGGCCGTTCGGCGACTACCTGCGGGAGCGGGTGTTCGGCCCGCTGGGCATGAAGTCCAGCGCCGTCAGCGACCAGGTCGTCCGGCCTGCCGACGGCTACAACTCGATCTTCGGCGCCTGGCTCCCGCGTCCCGAGCTGTCCGGCTTCCTCAACGACAGCGGCTCGGGCGGGGTCATCACCACGGCCGCCGACATGGGCAAATGGCTGATCGCGCAGTCGGGCGACGGGCGCCCGCTGGTCAAGCGGGAGAGCCTGGACGCCATGCACACGCCGAGCAAGATCCGCGACTACGGCATGGGCTGGGGCGTCGAGCGGGAGACCGGGCAGCTCGTGCACTCGGGCAACCTGTTCACGTACAACGCCGTCGAGGCCCTCTCGCCCAAGACCGGCTACGGCTTCGCGGTCATGGCCAACGGGGCCGCGCTGACCGACGACACCTACACCGTCATGGAGGGGCTGACCGCCCTGAGCGAGGGCCGCGCCCCCGAGGTGCCCGGGGGCGACCGGCAGCTGTTCGAGCTGGTACTGGGCGTGCTCGCGATGGCCGCGGCGGGCCTCGGCGTCATGGGAGTGCTGCGCTCCCGGCGCTGGGCCGCCCGGCGCGCGGGCCGGCGGGCCTGGTGGCGGCTGGTGCCCGCGCTGATCCCCGTGGCCGTGCTGGCGGCCTACCCGGACCTGATCTCGTTCCTCATGAACGGGCGGGCGGTGACGTGGGCCCAGCTCACCTACTTCGCCGCGCCCCTGTCGATCATGCTGCTCGTGGCGGCGCTGTCGGGGGCGGCGGTGGTGGTGGCCCGGCTGATGGCCGCCCGGCGTTAATTCGGTTGCACGGGATTACGGCCGGCCCGTACTGTCATGGACATGCGCCTTTACCTGTGATTCACCGCTGCTCAGCAGCGAGATCGCCCGTCATCCGTTCCAGACGCGGCAGCTGAGCTTGCCGACCGGCCTCCACGAGCCGCGTCGTGAGTCTGTGTAAAGGAGCCTCCTCATGCGAGTCCGTTCATCCAGGAAAAAGAACCTTCCCGGATTGCCCGTGACGCGGCCGATGCCCAAGATGCCGCAACGGCCGATCATGCCGCCCCGGCGCATCCCGCCGAAGGGCCGCTGAGACAACTACCAGGATGGGTAGTTAGGCGAGCGCCGCCTCCACCGTACGCCAGGAGGCGGCGCTCGCGCCTTTCCTGCCTTCAGAGGCGCTCGATGATGGTGACGTTGGCCTGGCCGCCGCCCTCGCACATCGTCTGCAGCCCGTAGCGGCCGCCCGTGCGCTCGAGCTCGTGCAGGAGCTTGGTCATCAGGATCGCGCCCGTGCCGCCGAGCGGGTGGCCGAGCGCGATGGCCCCGCCGTTGGGGTTGACCTTGGCCGGGTCGGCGCCGAGCTCGTGCGTCCAGGCCAGCGGCACCGGCGCGAACGCCTCGTTGATCTCCACCACGTCGATGTCGTCGATCGACATCCCGGCCTTCTCCAGCGCCCGCCGCGTGGCGGGGATGGGCGCGGTCAGCATGTAGACCGGGTCGTCGCCCATGAGGGCGAGCTGGTGGATGCGGGCCCGCGGCGTCAGGCCGTGGTCCCTGACCGCCTGCTCGGAGGCGATCAGCAGCGCGCCGGAGCCGTCGGAGATCTGCGAGGAGGTGGCGGCGGTGATCTGGCCGCCCTCCTTGAGCGTCTTGAGCGTGGCCATCTTCTCCAGGGTCGTGTCGGCCCGCGGCCCCTCGTCGTCCTCGACGCCGTTGACGGGGGCGATCTGGTCCTTGAAGTAGCCGTTCGCGATGGCCTTGGCGGCGCGCTGGTGGGACTCGAGCGCGAACCGCTCCAGCGTCTCCCGCGTGTAACCCCACTTCTCGCACATGAGCTCCGCGCCGCGGAACTGCGAGATCTCCTGCTTGCCGTACCGTTCGACCCATTTCTCGCCGAACGGGAAGGGCATGCCCTTCTCCAGCGCGGCCGTGATCGACGAGCCCATCGGCACGATGCTCATCGACTCAACGCCGCCGGCCACGACCAGGTCCTGGGTGCCGGACATCACGCCCTGGGCGGCGAAGTGGATCGACTGCTGCGAGGAGCCGCACTGCCGGTCGATCGTGACGCCGGCGGTGGTCTCCGGCAGGCCCGCCGACAGCCAGGCGTTTCGCGCGATGTCCATGCTCTGGGGGCCGAACTGCATGACGCACCCCATGATGACGTCCTCGACCGCCGCGGGGTCGACGCCCGTGCGGTCGATCAGCGCCTTCAGCGTGTGCGCGGCCAGGTCAGTGGGGTGGACGGTGGAAAGGCCGCCCTTCTTCTTGCCGACCGGGGTGCGAACCGCCCCGACGATGTACGCCTCTGCCACAGTGCCTCCTGGAAACCGAGCATTATTCGGTTACTAGGGGCAGACTACAACAGAACGAGGTTCTACTCACGTGCGGGCGGCACCAGGTCCTCCGCCGTGTCCACCCGGAACCGCCAGCGGTCCACGACCAGCCCGTTCAGCGCCTCGGCCAGCTCCAGAGCGAGCGCGCCGAGCTTGGCGGGTTCGTCACCGCGCAACTCGATCGCGGTCAGCTCGACGGCGAAGGGCAGGAGCTCCTGCACGGCGGGCGGCTGCCCCTTCTCCGGGACGAGCACGGCCCGGATGTCACCGGCCGTGAACGCGAACTCGTCCTCCTCGTCCTGCTCCAGCAGCGGCGCCAGCTCCTCGGCGGTCGGCCGCGCCGGGAGGATGACGGCGGGGCCGCTCTCCTCCTCGTCGGCGGGGTCGGTCACCTCGCCCCGGCACACCGCGAGCCCCTTGAGCCGGAAGGCCAGGCCCTCGGCGAGATAGCGGTCGAAGAAGTTCAGCGGCAGCGGCCCCTCGGCGGCCACCCTGACCGCCCACACCTTCTCCAGCTCGCCACCGGTCAGCTCGGGCTCGGCCTCCACGGGCGCGTGCACCCGCACGTCGGTGGCCACGATGTCGTCGCCGTCCTTCTTCGCGCCGGGGTCGGCGAGCTGCACGATGCGCAGCAGCTCGGCCGGATCCGGCTTGGCGGGCAAGGCCGCCGTCGGGCCGGTACGCAGTCTCCGCTTGGCCATCCAGCCCATAGCCCGCCTCCGCGCTTGTCAGCTTCGATAGGAGCTCGTCATCGTCGCGTAGACGATGACGTTGTCGTCGTAGTGGCCGATCGTGTGATCGTAGTTCCCGCCGCAGGTGATCAGGTGAAGTTGAGCGTTCTCCTGGGGCCCGTAGACGCGCTGGGTCGGGAACGTCTTCTTGCTCGCCTGCTCGATGCCGCCCACGGTGAACACCGCGGTCGTCCTGTCCTGGCGCTGGACCTCGATGGTGTCGCCGTTCCTGAGCTCGGGCAACCTGCTGAACACCGCGCTGCGCGTCCTGGTGTCCTTGTGCCCCAGGATCACGGCCGGCCCCGCCTCACCCGGCGTGGACATGTTCCGGTACCAACCGGCCAGGTTGGGGTTCTCGGACGGAGGCACCTGGATCGTCCCGTCCTTCTTCAGCCCGACGGACATGATCGGCGCGTTGATCCCGAGCCTCTTGATCACGATCCGCTTGGGCGTGGACGGCAACATGGGGGGCGCGGGGTTGATCTGCGGCAGCGGCGGCGGCACGTCGGGGGCCGCCTGGAAGAGCGCCTGCTCGGGCTGCCCGGTGGCCTTCCCGTCCGGCTGCGCCTGCAGTTTCAGGGTCTCGCGGTTGTTGCTGGCGAGCCCGTACTCCTGGGGGGAGCTGAACACGATCACCAGCCCGGCCACGACGGTGACGACACCGGCGATGGCCGCCCCGATGAGCACGGTCCTGAGCGCCGCACTCCCCCTGTCCGCGGGCGGCGGCACGTGCCCGCCACCGCCGCCATACGGATAGTGCCCCGACATGCCCGTCAGCCCCTGGTGGCGTTACGACGCCGCATGACGAGCCCGCCGACGGCCGCGGCGCCCACCAGCGCGGTGCCGGTCAGGATGAACATCCGCCCGTCGGGCCCCGCCTCACCGCCACCACCGGTGTCGGCCCCGTCCTTGGGGGTCTTCGACTTCTTGGTGGAGCTGGAGGGGGTGACGGTCACCGTCGCGGTGCTCGTCTTGGTGGGCTTGGGGCTGGAGGTGGTTTTGGTCGGGGTGGAGGAGGTGGTCGGGGTGCCGGTGGAGGAGCCCACCGTGAAGGTGTACGTCTTGAGGCCGGTCGTGGGGGCCAGGCACTTGATCGTGGGCGAGGACGCCGAGCTGCCGAAGGCCAGGTCGCCGGCGGTGAGCGTGACGGTGCCCGTGGTGGTCGGCTTGATCTTGACGGTGACGCTGGTGGGCAGCGTGATGGCCTGACCGATGGTGACGGTGCCCAGCGTCGCCTCGCCGGTGGCGGTGGTGGGAACTCCGGCGCCGCTCGCCTTGACGGTGACGAACATCTTGGGGCTGGTGGTGGGGAAGCCGGTGGGGGCCTTCAGCGGGTCGCTGCCGGACTGGATGGTGCCGGTCCAGGTGATCGAGGCGTCGGCGTTGGCGGTGGCGCTGGTGGGCGGCGTCATGGCGACCTTGATGTTGACGTCGGCCGGATAGTCGGCGTCGCCGCCGCCGCTGACGAGGTCACAGTCATAGGCGACGACGTCATCGCCCCCGCCACCGGTCCCGATCGTGACGTCCAGGACCTCGGTCGACGTCGTCGTGCACGTCGTGACGGTCGTCGTGGCGCTGGTGATGGCCAGCTTCAGCTCGCCGGGCTTCAGGCTGACCTTGCCCGTCGCCCCGGCGGTGACCGCGATCTTGTAGGTCACGTTGCCCGCCGGCACCGTCGTCTGGCCGGAGGTGACCGTCGCGCCCGTCTTCGCGCCCGCGTCGGAGACGCTGCCGCCGGTAGGCGTCAGCGCCAGGGTGGCCTGCACGGTGGTGCTCGTCGTGGGGGCCGTCGTGAGCGTCAGCGAGGGGACGTTCACGGTCAGGTCGAAGCTCTGACCCGCCGTCGCCGTGTCGGGCGCGGTGAGCCCGACGCTGATCGAGGTGTTGCTGAACGGCCCGCCGCTGCACGTGTAGGCGAACTGCTTGGTCGCGGCTAACGCGGCCGTCGGGGTGGAGACCACGAAGACGGAGCCGACGAAGATCGCGAGGATCCCCGTCAATCCCAATGCGGACGTCTTATGGGCGAGGCGGCGCCACGCCTGGGACATAAGCACGGGTCCATCTCCGTTCAAGGCAAGTTTCAACAGTCGTGCCAGAATTCCAGCCGTTGGTCACGGTTAGGTTGAGATCCTACGAACTCACCCTGTCAAGTTCCCGTAAACCGCCAAAACCCTAGCCCTTCTTCTTGGACAGTGTCGCGTACACGACGATGTTGTCCGTGTAGCTGTGCGCCGTCTTGTTGAAGACCCCGCCGCACGTGATGAGCCGCAACTGCGCGTTGCTCGTGTTCCCGTACACCCGCGACGTCGGGAACGTCGACTTGCTCGCCTGCTCGATCCCGCTCACCGTGAAGCGCGTGACCTTGCCGTCCGCCCGGTACACGTAGATCTGGTCACCCTTGGCCAGCTCACGGAGGCGGTCGAAGACGGCGGGGCCCCTGCGGGTGCTCACGTGGCCGTTGATGATCGAGGGGCCGAGCTCGCCGGGCACCGGGGAGCCCTTGTACCAGCCCGTCTGGTTGGGCCTGGTCAGGGGCGGGGTGCCGAGCTTGCCCTTGCTGTCCACGGTGACGGCCCCGATGGGCGCGTTCACCTTGATCTTGGGAATCTTGATGCGGGTCGGCCTCGACTGGGTGGACTTGGCCTTGGCCGAGGGGATCGGGGACACGACCGGGACCGCCGGGAGCGGGGGCGGAGCGTCCAGGCGGGCCGGGGTCAGGGGGACGCCCTTGCCGCCGGGGCCCACGGTGGGCGGGAGGACGAACGCGCCTGCGTTCGCCACCTCCACCTGCGTCGGCCTGTCCTGCGCCGCCGCCAGCGTGCCCGAGGCGTCTTCCGTCGTGGTGGGCCACAGCGAGAGCATGCTCACCATGACCAGGCCGACGCCGCCCAGCGAGCCGGCGATCAGCAGTCCGGGCAACGCCCGCTGCATCGGTGTCTGCTCGGTCATCAGTGCGCTCCTCCCGCGTGCGCGGCCCTGCGCCGGCGCAGCAGCAATCCGCCGCCCGCGCCGCCGATCACCAGCGCGGCCATCAGCCCGTACGGTCTGTCCTCGCGATCCGGCGCCTCACCGCTGTCCACGCCGCCCTTGGGGGTGTTGGCGACCTGCGCCCGGTAGTACTTGGTCGCGGTCGGCCCGGTGGCCTTGGGCGTGGCCGTGGCCGAACTGGTGCCGGTGGCGCTGGGGATCACGATCACATGCCCGAGGCCGATGTCGGTGGTCCGGTGGTTCGGGGTGGTGTGGGTCCCGGTGGGCGTCGGGTTGGTCGGGTTGGTCGTCGGACTGTTCGTGGAGGTGTTCGTGGGGCTGACGGGCGGCGACTGCGTGCCGGTGGGGCCCGACTTGTCCCGTACGGTCACCACGACCGACACCGGCGAGCTGGCCAGGTGGCACTTCGCGCCGTGGTAGCCGGTGGGGGTCTTAGACGTGTTCGTCGTCACGCGGAAGGCGTCCAGCCAGGCCGGCTTGTTGGCGGCGTTCACGATCTTGATCTTGTGCTCGCCGTACTTCAGCGGCGCGGACGTCCACAGCGTCTGGCCGCCGTCGAGGTCGTCGTTGACCGGCACGTCGTCGTCGGAGCGGGAGGGGTCGACCGTGGCCCGCTTGGTGCCGTCGATGTAGATGTCGACCGGGCCCGCGTCCTTGTCGGTCGGCCCGATGTACTCCACGCCGGTCCCGATGAAGGTCAGCTCGGCGGAGGCGTTGATCTGGTCGGTCTGGTGCAGGTCGTTGTGCACGTGGTTCTCGGAGCCGGGACGGTCGTCCAGCGACACCCAGCCGCTGCTGTAGACGATCCCCATGTCCGAGGGGTTGTCGGCGTCGTCGCCGTCGTTGACCACCACGCTGCCGTCCGGCGGGGTGAAGTCCAGCTCGATGTCCTTGGGCGTGACCGTGATGGTGCCCGGCTTGTCGGTCAGGCCGGGGTCGTTCATGGTCTCGGGGAGGGACAGGTAGCCGTCGGGGCGGAGCGGGCCCTCGGGGTCGGCGCTGCCCTTGGGCTGCAGGATGCCCTGCCAGCTGCTGCTGAGCTGCACGTTGCCGGTGGCGTGCACCTGGCCGCCCGCGGGGAAGTAGCCGGGCGACTGCAGCCGGCCGTCGTTGGCGTAGTGGAGCTTCCAGGTGAAGTTGAGCGGGTCTCCGACGACCAGGTCCGTGGCGAAGGTGAGGTTGGTGGTCAGGCGGACGGGACCGTTCCTGACGATGCTGTTGGCGCCGGACGCCACACAGTTGTACTCGACGACAAGGTCGGCCGGCGCGGCGGCGGCCGGCACGCCCGGAAACACCACGATTCCTAAAGCCGCCACCGATCCGACCGATCCGGCGATCAACGCTTTGCGCCACCGACTCACGGGAGACTCCGATCAGTCACAAATAGACCGAGGGTAGATCTTAGAGTCGAAAACACCCGTAACACATGCCGATTGCGGCAACGTCCAGCACTTGTGATGAAGCCGTGTCCACAGGTATCCGCCGTACGGGGAAAGAGGGTATACCTGCGGGTAACAGAACTCTATTCGGGAGGACCCTATGCGGCGAGACCTCTTCGACGAGGAGCACCTGCTCTTCCGTGAGACCGTGCGCGAGTTCATGGCCCGCGAGGTCGTGCCGCACCACGCCCAGTGGGAGAAGGACGGCATCGTCCCGCGCGAGGTCTGGAAGAAGGCCGGGGAGCTGGGGATGTTCGGGTTCTCGGTGCCCGAGGAGTACGGCGGGGCGGGGGTCACCGACTTCCGCTACAACGCCGTGATCCTCGAGGAGACCACCCGGAACGGCGCTTCCGGGCTCGGGTTCTCGCTGCACAACGACGTCATGGCGCCGTACCTCGTGGATCTGACGAACGACGAGCAGAAGCAGCGGTGGCTGCCCGGCTTCGCGAGCGGCGGGCTGATCAGCGCGATCGCGATGAGCGAGCCGGGGGCCGGCAGCGACCTGCAGGGGATCAGGACCACGGCCGTCCGCGAGGGTGACCACTACCTGGTGAACGGGCAGAAGACGTTCATCACGAACGGGATCAACGCCGACCTGGTCGTCGTCGTGGCCAAGACCGACCCCGACGCGGGCGCCAGGGGGACCACGCTGATCGTGGTCGAGCGCGGCATGGAGGGGTTCGAGCGGGGGCGCAATCTCGAGAAGATCGGGATGAAGGCCCAGGACACGGCCGAGCTGTTCTTCGAGAACGTACGCGTGCCCGCGGCCAACCGCCTGGGCCCGCGCGACGGCGAGGGCTTCTTCCAGCTCATGAACAACCTCCCGCAGGAGCGCCTGTCGATCGCCGTGGGGGCGGTGGCCGCGGCGGAGGCCGTGCTGGAGGAGACCATCGAGTACTGCAAGACCCGGCAGGCCTTCGGGCGGAGCATCGGCTCGTTCCAGAACACCCGGTTCGTGCTGGCGGAGCTGGCCACCGAGACCGAGATCGCCCGCCACTACGTGGACAAGTGCATCCTGGCGCTCAACGCCGGGCAGCTCGACGCGGTGGACGCGGCCAAGGCCAAGTGGTGGACCACCGAGCTGCAGACCAAGGTCATCGACCGCTGCCTCCAGCTTCACGGCGGGTACGGCTACATGATGGAGTACCCGGTCGCCAAGGCGTGGCTCGACAGCCGGGTGCAGACGATCTACGGCGGCACCACCGAGATCATGAAGGAGATCATCGGCCGGTCCTTCGGTTTCTGACCGCACAGGACCGCGCGGAGGCGGTCCGCGCCGCATACTGGACAGCATGGACGGCGGCCTGATCCTCCTGGCTTTCCTGGCGTTGCTGTTCGCCTGGGGCCTCAACCGCGTGCGCCGGGCGATCCGCCTGGGGCCGGTGGGCTACGGCGGCGTGATGATCGTCTTCATCATCGTCATGCTGCTCCTCTGGGGCCAGACCAAGACCTAGCCGGACATCCCTTCGACGAAGCGGGTGAGCAGCCGGGCGAACTCCGCCCGGTCCTCCTCCGGCCACTCCTCCATGGCCGCCGCGAACGCCGCCTGCCTGGCCCGATGGGCCTGCTCCAGCGCCGCCCGCCCGGCCTCGGTCAGCACCAGCCACGCCTTGCGCCCGTCGGCCTGATCGGCCTCCCGCCTGACGAGGCCCGCCGTCACGGCCGCCGCCACCAGCCGGCTCGCCCTCGGCTGATCGACGCTGAGCGCCTGCGCGACCGTGGACACGGTGACGGACCCGTCGCCGCCCTCGATCACGTCGAGCACCTCGTACTCCGGCCCCACGGCGCCCTGCTGCCGCGCCAGCACCCGCCGGCTCTGCCGCCGCCTGATCGCGACCATCGCCCGCTCGACCGCGGCAACATACTTGTCTTCATACATATTGTTGCTACCTTACATCTATGGACAAACCTATCGGCCACTGGCTGAAGCATCTGGACAACCTGCTGGAAGACGCCATGGAGCAGGCGCTCCAGACCACCACCCGCCGGGAGTGGCAGGTGCTCAACCGGGCGGCCCTGGGAAGCACTGACACCATGCCGTTCACCGGCGTGGACGAGGCCGTGGAGCGCCTGACCGCCAAGGGCTGGCTGGCGGACGGCAGGCTCACCGACGCGGGCCGGGCCGCGCACGGCGAGATCTCCGAGAAGGTGGGTCGGTTCCGGCAACAGGTGCTCGAAGGCGTGAGCTCGCAGGAGTACCTAGCCACCGTCGACGTGCTCCGCCGCATGTCCGCCAACCTCGATCACTGGCGTATGTCCCCCGCCGGCTCAGGGGACGACCACTCGGCGAAAACCGTGGCGCCGTAGGGGGTGAGCCGCAGAACGGGGATCTCCTCCCTGAGCGGATTGCCGTCGCGGTCGATCGCGATGTCGCCGCTGGCACCCTGAACCTTGATGGTGCCGCTGCGCAGCATCGCCGCCACCTCCTGCGGCCCGAGTTTGGCCAGATCGTCCTTCGCGTACCTGTCGATGGCCTTGATCGCGACGTACACGGCGTCATGGTGCATGATCGCGTGGCCGTCGTCGAGCGATTCCGCGGGGAACAGCCGCACGTATCCTTTCTCGTCGCCGTTCCCGAACCTCGCCTTGATCGCGGGCAGGACGCGGCTGCCGTGGTCGGTGACGTTCGCGGAATGGGCCAGGGGGGTGTAGTACAGCCGGATCTTGCCGCCGTTGTCCTCCCAGATGGGGCTCTTGACGAGGTGGGCCTGCTCGCTGGTGTCGTCCCCGGCGAAGACGCTGATGTCGCGCTGCACGCAGGGGCGCGACAGGCTGAGACCGCGTAACAGCGCGGGCAGGCCTTGGGCACGGCCGGCGTAGAAGACGGCGTTGGCGTCCGAACCGCAGATCGTGTCAGCGATGTTCCCGATGACCGTGCTGGAGGCGTTGGCCGTAGAGTCGAAGGTCAGCGCCTGGCCCCGCCTCTTGGCGCCGAGGACGGGGGCGAGGGTCCTGTCATAGGCCGAGCTCAGCGTCCTGCTGTAGCTGTCGCCGGAGTTGGTGTCCATGACGACGACCGGCTTCAGCGCGGGAACGGCCCGCCGGGCGAAGCGCACGAGCGCCTCCGCCTGGTCGCTGTTCAGCGGCGCCACCCGTACCAGCGCCTGGTGACGCTGCAGTTCGTCGGAGGTGATGAGGGCCGCCACCATCGCGATGTTGTCCTTGCTGAGCCGGTCGATCACGCGTTTGGTGGCGTCGACGCTGGCCCCGAGCCCGGTGACGGCGAGGATGCGTTCGCTCTGGACACGGGCCTCCAGGTCCGCGACCGTGTCCTCCCACTCGCCCGGGGTGATGTCGCCGACGAGCAGCCTGATGTACGGGGCCGCGGCCTGCTCCCTGTTCCGCCACAGCTGCGCCAGGTGCGATCCCTGGAGAGAGTGCCGGAGAGTGCCGAGGCTCAGCCCTGTCTTGGCCACGTCACCCGACATCGGGAGCAGCACCACGATGGTGACGTACTCTCCCGGATGCTTCGCGATCACGTTGTCGTTCTCCGCGTGGATGCGCTCCATGATGTCGGCCAGGCCCGGGGCGAAGGCGTCGCTCGCGTCGGTGAGCCTGGACGGCGCGCGGAAGACGTAGGAGAGGCCCGCCGCGACGAGCACGACGACGAGGCCGACGATGACGATCGACCGCCGACGGCGTCGCTTGACGTAATCGTCGGAGGGCCCGATCTCGAGGCTAGCGCTGGGGATGTCGCTCATACGTCTCGGCCTCTCGGGTGAAGATCGAACGGCCTGTCGTCCTGAGCCCAGCGAGTTGCCTGAACTCGTGCGCGATCTCCGTCGCGCGCCGGCCGGATGGATCGAGGATGGGGTCAAGCCAGAACCATCGGGCCACCACCAGAGTCCTGATCATGGAGGCGCGGTCCCGCAGTTCCGTGTCGGCCGGGCTCACCGCCAGCGAGTCGTACAGCGCGGCCAATGGCCGGTCGAGGGGCAGGCGGTTGGGGGCCGCGGTCACCTGCTCGTAGAGCTCGACCCACTCCGACAGGCGGCTGCCGCCGCGGCCGACCACGTCGAGCTGCCCGAACCGCTCGTTCAGGAACGTCACGACGGCCTCCAGACGCGGATCGTCCCCGTCCACCACGCGGGCCAGCATGTGATGGGCGGCCGAAGCGTCGTCGGCCACTTCCTGCTTGCGGTAGAAGCTCTCCATCGTCTCGTGGACCTTGTCCCAGTGCTCCGGCTCCGCAGCGAGGTGGTGCAGCAGCAGCCTTCTGAGCCAGGGATGGATGACGGTGATCTCCTCCCCGCCGGTGGAGGAGCGCTCCCAGGTGCCTCTGCGGTTCTCCGCGGTGCTCTGCGTGGTGAGCCACAACCGCTCGGCCAGCTCGCGGCGGAGGTGCGAGGCGGTGCTTGTCCCGTCGAGCAGCGCGTTCTCGGCGTCGTCCACGTTCCTGGCCGCCGACCAGGCCATCAGCAGGTCGCGCCGGGGCAGGTGGTCGGGCATCAGACGGCGCAGGGCGTCCTTTTCGTGCAAAATGGCGCGGAACTCGTCGTCGTCCTCGGCGTTCCCGAGCAGATCGCCCAGTTTGCCGGCGGCGTACGGGTAGCCCCCGGTCAGCTCGTGGACCGCGTGCGCGTACACCGCCGCGGTCCTGCCGGTCGGCGAGCCGGGCATGAGCACGGGATACCACCAGCGCTGCGCCCCGTCACCACGCCGCCTCAGCCAGCCTTCGTACGTGGCCGCGGCGAGCTGCGGCGGCCGGCGGGCCCCCGGCGTTCCCGGGCACGCCCAGCCCGTCATCCCCTTCGGCCAGGTCTTCGACGCGGCCACGACCACCAGGGGATCCGCGCTCGCGCCGGCTTCGGAGCGCCTGGCCCTGGCGGCGACGAGCGCCTGCAGGAAGGCACTACCTGCCGGGGTGTCGGCATCGTCAAGCAGTAGGAGGCAGTTGCGCGCGTGGCGCGGCTTCGCCCACGCATGGGCGAGGTCCTCGAGAAACGCCTCGACGAGTATCCCCCACGCGTTCCCAGCCCGCTCCCCGCCGATCTCCTGCTCCTGTACGAGATTCAGGACGTCGCCGCCGAGACGTCCCGAGAGCCACATCCTGGCCACGCGGTGAACCCGATCGGCGGCCTCCAGACGGCGTCCGAGAAGCTCTGCGACAGAAACCAGCAGCTTCAGCCAGATGCCGATGTGCGGTAATAAGGAAGCGATATCTCGCCACTGCGCCGCGTCATTGGGATCAATGCGTGCCTTGCCCTGAAGACGCCGCTGCAGCTGATCTTCGAGTTGCGCACGCGATAATTCCGGATCCAGGCCGAGCACCACCAGCGTGAAGACCGTGCGGGGCAGGTGCACCTTGTTGAGCGCCGCCAGATCATAGGCGATCCGCTGGATCACGTTGGCGACGGTGCTGCCGTGCGCCGGGTGGAGCGCCAGGTTGACCACCGGAGAGGGCGGTTTCCGCACGCTACGCGAGATCTGCGCGAGGGTCGCGGTCTTCCCGGTGCCCGCCAATCCGAGCAGAAAAATGACGGGCAGTTCGTGCTGCCCGGGAGGATGAGTTCGCTGGAGGCACTCTCGCAACAGCGGGTACCAGGAGTCGTCCGCCATGAATTCCGCCATATGGCTATACCGGGAAATCGACCGCCGCTCCCTCATGAGCGCTCGATACTGGGAACCTATCCCATCCCTTTGGCAGAGTCAGATAAATTTACGAAATAGCGCTGGATTCCAGAATGACGCGGGCGACGAGGTCGGGGTCGTCACTCATGGGCACGTGACCGCACCCTTTCAACAGCTTGACCCGCTGCCCCGACCAGCGGGCCGCGCGCACGGCCTGGCGGCGCAGCAGGAGCCGGTCGTGCTCGCCCCACGCGATCGTGATGGGCGACTTCGGCGGGGCGGGCGGCATCAGGCCGGCGAACGACTCAAGCGTCTCGTCGAAGCCGCTCGCCCAGGCCAGCGCCTGCGTGGCCGCGACCTGCGCGGTCACGGAGAGCCTGGAGGGATGGGCGACGAGGATCCCGGTCGAGACGGCGCGCAGCAGCGGGTTCGCGGCCGCCTTGGCGGCGTGCCTGGAGGGGATCGACCGGGCCGAGGCCCGCAGGGTGCGCAGCACGGACTGGCAGTAGAGCAGCTCGGGCCGGGACCAGAAGCCGGCCGGCGACAGCGCGGTGGCCGTGCGTACGACGCCGCGCGAGGCCAGCTCCAGCGCGATGTAGCCGCCGAGCGAGTTGCCCGCCACGTGCGGCTCGCGCACGCCGAGCGTCGCGCAGAACGACTCGACCGCGTCGGCCAGCGACTCCGCGGTGTACGTGATGCCCTCGGGCAGCCTTGGGGATCTGCCGAAGCCGGGCAGGTCGAGCGCGATCACCGTACGGGAGGCCGCCAGGCGGTCCAGCACCGGCAGCCACCCCTGCCAGTGATGGCCGATCCCGTGGATGAGGATCAGCGGCGCGCCGGTGCCCCGTCGTTCGAAGGCCAGCTCCATAGGGCCAGCTAACCACTCACCTGCCGCGAGTGGGAATCTCGAACCAGACGGCTTTGCCTTCCCTGGTAGGACGCGATCCCCAGCGCCTGGCCAGCTGGTCGACGAGGTAGAGGCCGCGCCCGCCCTCGTCGTTCTCCCCCGCGCTGCGGATGCGCGGCAGGCGCAGGTCCTGGTCGAAGACCTCGACCCAGACCGACTCCTCGCCCCTGCGCAGCCTCAGCGTGAACTCCTTGTCGCCGACCACTTCGTCCTCGAAGCCCGGCGTGTCCCAGGACTCGTCGAACGGCAGCGGCGGCCCCTCCACGACCAGCTCCCTGCGGGGCACGCTGGCGGTGGCGGCGTGGAGCACGACGTTGGTCACGACCTCGGAGACGAGCAGGCAGGCCAGCTCGGCCCGCTCCTCGGGCACGTTCCAGCTCGAGAACGCCTCCGACGCCATGCGGCGCGCCTCACCCACCATGATCGGCTGGGCGGGGAACGTACGCTCCTCGACGTCGAGGTCGACGTCGCTGGAGCGGACGACCAGGATCGCCATGTCGTCGTCGATCTCGCCGGGCACCGCCACCGTGGCGGCGTCGGCGATGCGCTCGACCTCGGCGCCGGACATCTTGGCGAGCTTGTCGCAGAGCACGCCGAGCGTCTCTTCCTCGCTCGGCACCTGGCCGTCGCGGCCCGGGCGGCGGTCGACCAGGCCGTCGGTGTAGAGCAGCAGCGCCGCGCCCGGCGGCAGCGTGCGCGTCTCCTCCTTGTAGACCAGGTCGGCGTGCAGGCCCTTGGCGTGGACGCCGAGCGGCTGGCCGACCTCCTCGATGTCGAGCTCCACGCACTGGCCGTCGACCAGCAGCAGCGGCGGCGCGTGGCCCGCGTTGGCGAAGGACAGCTGGCGCGACCAGGCGTCGTAGACGAGGTACTGGCAGGTCACGATGGGCGGGATGCTGACCTCGGCGCCGTTGTCGTCGTGCTCGGGCGTGGCGATGATGCGGGTCCACTCGTCGAGCCTGGCCAGGATGTCGGCCGGCGACTTGTCGTCCTGCGCGAAGGCCCGCAGCGCGGCCCTGAGCTGACCCATGATGGCCGCCGCCTTGGCGCCCCGGCCCTCGACGTCGCCGATCACGATGCCGACCCGGCCCGCCGACAGCGGGATCACGTCGTACCAGTCGCCGCCGACCTGGGTCTGGATGCCCTGGCCGTGGGAGGCGAGCGGGGCCGCCGGGTAGTAGCGCACCGCGATCTGCAGGCCGTCGAGCTGCGGCAGCGCCCGGGGCAGCAGGTATTTCTGGAACGACTCCGCCGTGTGGCGCTCCTCCTCGAACAGCAGCGCGTTGTCGATGGCGAGCGCGACCCGGGTGGCGATGGCGCCCACGAAGTCGCGGTCGAAGGCGTCGTAGTGGGGGCTGCGCCGGTCGGTGAGGTTGGACAGGCCCAGGTACATCAGCCCGAGCGTCTCGCCGCGCACCAGCAGGGGGGCGACGATGGCGGAGGTCATGCCGATCTCGCCGCACAGACGGGCGCTGCCCTCGCTGGTGGCCGGGTAGCTGCTGGTGGCGAAGCTCTCGACCAGGATCGTCTCCTGGCGGCGCAGCGCCGTGTCGGCGTAGTGGCCGGAGGGGTAGCGGATCTCCGCGCCCACCGGCTTCCAGGTGCCCGTCGGCGGCGTCCAGCCCTGCACGTGCTGGGAGACCCGGCGGACGAGCCGGTCGCCCTCCATCAGCTCGATGAAGCAGTGGTCGGCGAACTGGGGGACCAGCATCTCGGCGACCCGCTTGAGCGTCTCCTCGACGTAGAGCGAGCCCGCCAGCCGCTCGCCGATGCGCTCCAGCAGGCCGAAGCGGTCCTTCTCCCGCTCGTTGCTGCGCAGCGCCTCGCGGGCCATGATGACGATGCCCGTCACCGAGCCCGAGGTGTGGCGCAGCGGCACGGCCTGGGCGCGTACGTAGATGATGGTCCCGTCGCCGCGCCTGACGTCGAACGTGCCCTCCCACACACCGCCCTTGAGCACGTGCTTGGCCAGCTCGATCGCCAGCGGGTGGTCCTTCTCCATGATCCCGAGGGACAGGACGGACGCGTCGCGCGAAGGTGACTTGCCCTGACGGCCGAAGAGCTTCTCGGCGAAGGGGTTCCAATAGAGGAGATTGCTGAAACGGTCGGTGACGATCACCGCCATCTCAGCGTGATCGAGCACAGATCCGGCACCAAGGTGATCAGCCGTTTCTTGTGACAGATCCCCCCATCGATTCATCCGGAGACCACTCCTTGGGGTGGCATGCACGCAAAGCGGACCACGGGCGCTCCTGCAACAGTCTTGGCCAGAGGGGAGTGGAGGGCCTCCCAGGAGGGATTCAACCAAGCCGCTGCGCGCGCGTCAGCGCTTGGAGACAAAAACGTGCGCGGCGACATCGCGCGGAAGCTCCGCGGGAGTGTCGTTCGCGTCACCGTCACCTGTCACCCGCACACCGTCGTCGCTCGCCGCGAGCGTCACCTCGCGTCCGGGTTGTATCCCAACTTGCTTGAGTTTAAGCATCACAGCAGGATCGCTTTGCACTTGTTCGCTAATTCGACGCACGACGACAGGCGTGTCCCTCGGCCCCGCCAGGTCTGACATCGATGTCAGCACCCCGGCGCCGCCCTCGGGGGGCTCCTTGGCGCCCAGCTCCGCGAGCCCCGGGATGGGGTTTCCGTGCGGGCAGACGGTCGGGTTGTCGAGCAGCGTCACCAGGCGGGACTCCACCGACTCCGACATGACGTGCTCCCAGCGGCACGCCTCGATGTGCACCTCTTCCCAGGGAAGGCCGATCACCTGGGTGAGCAGGCATTCGGCCAGCCGGTGCTTGCGCATGACCCGCGTGGCCAGCGTGCGGCCCAGATCGGTCATGGACAGGTGGCGGTCGCCCTCGACGCGGACCAGGCCGTCACGCTCCATGCGGGCGACGGTCTGGCTCACGGTGGGGCCGCTCTGCTGCAGACGCTCCGCGATGCGGGCACGGAGGGGGACGATGCCCTCCTCCTCGAGCTCGTAAATCGTGCGGAGGTACATCTCCGTGGTGTCGATCAGGCCGTGTGCGGTCAAGGCAGTCCTCCCAATCAAATGTTACGCCGGTCGTGGCGGGGACTGGGCCCGTCCGCAGCGGGCACAGAAGTCACAGGAACCCTATTGGGAGAACGACCGACGATGGTTAAGGACGGAAACAAAGGAGCGGCCGAGTTCCTTCCCGAGCAGCTCGATCTCGACTCGCTGCGGCGCGCGGCCGCCTGCTGCCAGGGCTGCGAGCTCTACAGGAACGCCACTCAGACGGTGTTCGGCGAGGGTCCGCAGCGGGCCCGGTTCATGCTCGTGGGAGAGGAGCCCGGCGACCAGGAGGACCGGCAGGGACACCCGTTCGTGGGCCCGGCCGGGCGCATTCTGGACAAAGGACTGGAAGAGGCGGGGATCGAGCGGGAGGACGTTTACGTCACCAACGCCGTCAAGCATTTCTCCTTCACGCTTCGCGGCAAGCGGCGCATCCACCAGAAGCCGACGGCCGCCGAGGTCAACGCCTGCCATCCGTGGCTCGACGCGGAGCTGGCCCTCGTGCGGCCGGAGGTGATCGTGGTGCTCGGGGCGACGGCGGCCAGGGCGCTGCTCGGGCGGGAGTTCCGCGTGACGCACCACCGGGGCGAGCCGGTGCCGCTCGGCGACGCGCTCGCCGTGGCCACCGTGCATCCGTCCGCCGTGCTGCGCGCGCCCGACAGGGACCAGGCGTACGCGGGCTTCCTGGCCGACCTGAAGGTGGCCGCCCAGGTCGTCTGACCTCTGACCTTTAGCGAGCCCGATAATTGCGGAAGGCGGGCACGGCCAGGCCGACGAGCAGCACCGCGACGGCGCAGGCGATGCCGCCGCCCACCCAGGCCCCGCTCACCCCCAGCGCCGTCGCCGTCGCGCCGGCCCGCAGGTCGCCCAGCCGGGGCCCGCCCGCCACGACCACCATGAACGCCCCCTGCAGGCGTCCCCGCATCTCGTCGGGCGCGTACAGCTGCAGGATGGACTGCCGCCACACCGACGAGATGACGTCCGCCACCCCGCCCACGGCCATGAACGCCACCACCAGCCAGAGCTCGCTCGCCAGCCCGGCGGCGGCCACGGCCAGGCCCCAGACGGCGATCACGACGACGAGCGCGACCCCCTGCCGCGCGACCCGCCCCACCCAGCCGGAGAACAGGGCCCCGGCCACCGAGCCGATGGCCATGGCGGAGCTCATCCAGCCGAGCGCGATCACCGAGCCGCCGAACCTGTCGGCGGCCAGCTCCGGGAAAAGCGCGCGCGGCAGGGCGAACACCATCGCGATGATGTCCACGACGAACGACATCAGCAGCACCGGGCTCCTGACGATGAAGCTGAGCCCCTCCAGCACCGCCCGGGCACCCGGACGTCGCACATCGCCCAATGGAGGCAGTGAGGGCAGTCTGAGGGCCGCGTAGAGGCTCGCGGTGAAGAGCAGGCCGTCCATCGCGTACGCCGCCGCGAACCCGCCGGAGGCCAGCACGACCGCGCCGATCATCGGGCCCGCGACCGCGCCCATGCTGTAGACCAGCGAGTTGAGCGCGTTCGCGGCGGGCACCAGCTCCTTGTCCAGGATCCTGGGTATGATCGCGCCCCTGGTCGGGCTGGTGATCGCGAAGCCGGTGGCGTTCAGGGCGACCGCCGCGAAGATCAGGTAGACGTTCCCCATGCCGGCCAGCGCCTGCCCGAGGATGAGGAGCGTCGCCGTCCACGCGATGAGCGAGCCGACGATGAGCAGCCTGCGCCGGTCCACGGCGTCGGCGACCGCCCCTCCCCACAGGCCGAAGACGATCAGCGGGATCAGGTTGGCCATCCCCAGCAGGCCCACGTAGAACGAGGAGTGGGTGAGCTCCCAGACCTGCTGGCCGACGGCCACGACGGTCGCCCCGACGCCGACGTGAGAGACGGCCTGGCCGAGCCAGAGCCGCCGGTATTCGGGCACGCCGAGCGGCCGGGTGTCTACGAGATGACGCTTGACCAGCTCCGCGATCGCCACTCCATGAACACTAAGGTGCCAGTCTTTCCAGGACCCAACCGGGTCGTGTCCGCCGATAACGGAGCCTGTCGTGCATACGGTCTAGTTGTCCCTGCCAGAACTCCATCTCGATCGGATAGACCCGGAAACCTCCCCAGAAGTCGGGCACCGGCGGACTCTCCGGCCAGCGTTCGGCCAGCTCCGCGTAGCGATCGTCCAGGTCCTCCCTGGAGCGCACGACGGCCGACTGCCGCGACGCCCAGGCGCCGATGCGCGAGCCGTACGGACGGGAGTTGTAGTACTCGGCCGACTCCTCGTGGGAGATCCGCGTCACAGTGCCCTCGATGCGTATCTGGCGGCGGATCGGATGCCAGGGGAACAGCAGTGACGCTCGGGGGTTCTCGGCCAGGTCGCGGCCCTTGCGCGACTCGTAGTTGGTGTAGAAGACGAAACCGCGTTCGTCGTAGCCCTTCAGCAGGACCGTCCTGGCGCTCGGGCGGCCGCCCGACGAGGCGGTGGCCAGGACCATGGCGTTGGGTTCCGGCAGGCCGGACTCGAGCGCGTCCTGGAGCCAGAAGGTGAATTGCTCCATGGGGTCGGACGCGAGGTCGGATTCGAGCAGCGGCCGGCCCTCGTACGTTCGGCGTAGCCCTGCCAGCACGGGCGGGCGCGGGGTGGCATCCACGAGACGGTATTCTTGCGCGCTTGCGTGGTGGATCCCATGCAACCCCCCTCACCAGCGGGTTTGGCCTTACGGCGGGTCCCGAGACCGAGCACGACCTGGGAAGGGGTTAAATTGACCCGCCGGTATCTCGACATCAAGGCATTGCCCAAACATGGCAAGGGAAAGGGAGGCGGCCGAGCATGTCCGACTTCAAACCCGGGCTCGAAGGCGTCGTAGCTTTCGAGACCGAGATCGCGGAACCGGACAAAGAAGGGGGCGCCCTTCGATACCGGGGCGTCGACATTGAGGAACTGGTCGGCCGTGTCCCGTTCGGGGCTGTCTGGGGCCTGCTGGTCGACAACAAGTTCCAGCCGGGCCTGCCCCCGGCGGAGCCGTACCCCATCCCTGTCCACTCCGGTGACATCCGCGTAGACGTGCAGAGCGCGCTGGCCATGCTGGCTCCGGCCTACGGCTTCAAGCCTCTGCTCGACATCAGTGACGAGGAGGCCCGCGACCAGCTCGCCCGTGCCTCCGTCATGGCCCTCTCCTTCGTCGCGCAGTCCGCGCGCGGCCTCGGCCTGCCCATGGTGCCGCAGAGCCGGGTCGACGAGGCCGAGACCATCGTCGAACGTTTCATGATCCGCTGGCGCGGTGAGCCTGATCCCAAGCACGTCAAGGCCATCGACGCTTACTGGACCTCCGCGGCCGAGCACGGCATGAACGCCTCCACGTTCACCGCCCGCGTCATCGCCTCCACCGGGGCCGACGTGGCTGCCGCGCTCTCCGGCGCCGTCGGCGCGATGTCGGGCCCGCTGCACGGTGGCGCCCCGGCCCGCGTCCTGCACATGATCGAGGGCGTCGAGCAGCTCGGCGACGCCAAGAAGTACGTCCAGAGCGAGCTCGACAAGGGCAACCGGCTCATGGGCTTCGGGCACCGCGTCTACCGCGCCGAGGACCCGCGCGCCCGCGTGCTCCGCCGTACCGCCAAGGAGCTCGACGCCCCCCGCTACGAGGTCGCGGCGGCGCTGGAGCAGGCCGCGCTGGACGAGCTCCACGCCCGCAAGCCCGACCGGGTGCTGGCCACCAACGTCGAGTACTGGGCGGCAGTGGTGCTGGACTTCGCCGAGGTGCCGTCCCACATGTTCACCTCGATGTTCACCTGCGCCCGCACGGCCGGCTGGGCCGCGCACATCCTGGAGCAGAAGCTCACGGGCCGCCTCGTGCGCCCGAGCGCCAACTACGTCGGCCCCGCCTCGCGTCCCTTGAGCGACGTGCCCGGCGCCGCCGAGGTCACCGGCAAGAACTGACGGGATCGGCCCCGGCGCGTCAGCCGAACGAGCATTTCACCTCGAGTTCGGCGGTGCCCGGGGCCTTTTCGTCGACCGTGCAGCTCCCCCGCGGCGCCGGGCCGTTCTCAGAGGAACCCGCGGCGGGATCCGTGGAGAACAGCCAGAGCCCGCGAGGGAGCGCGGCGTGCGACTCCGCGTCCTCCGAGAAGTAGAACTTCCCGCTCGCGCCCTGGATGAGGCCGCCCACGCCGAGCCCGCGCAGGTTGTACGCGACGCTCTCGGCGATGTTGACCGACTCGTCGACGTCCGAGGCCTTGATCTTGTTGATCGCCGACGTGACGGCCAGCAGCGCGTCGTAGCCCATCCACGCGTGCACGCGCGACACGCCCGTCGCCTTGACACTCGCGATCCAGTTCTCGATCTCCGCCTGGGTGCGGTTGCCGCCCAGCCCCTGTCGCATGTCGTTGAGGGCGACGAACGAGATCACCGGCTTGTTGGGGAAGTCCTCCTTGACGATGAGCTGCGCCAGTTTCTCGGTGACGTCGTCGCCCGCCAGGATCTGCACCTTGTCCGCGCACTGGTGCTCGCGGGTGTCGGCGACGGTGTTCAGGTAGGTGGCCCGGCCGGTGTAGAGCAGCACCTCCGCGCCGTCCTGGCAGGCCAGGTCGATCTTGCTGGCCAGCTCGTCCTGGTTGGCGAACCGGTACTGCCTCGCGGCCGCGTACGGGCCCTTGGCCAGCCCGTCCGCGAGGTCCCTGCTGTAGAGCTCGTGGTCCTGCGCGTCGCGCTCGACCAGGACGGCGACCCGCTGGGGAGCGACCGGCTCACCTCCGGGAAGCCCGTGCGCCAGCCACAGCTCGAACGCCCGCGCCTGGGCGGAGTTGGGAGCCGCCATGCGGAAGAAGTACGGCGAGGGACGGCCCTGGTAGACCAGCGGCGTCAGGTCGGCCGAATTGGTGGTGCTGAGCATCGGGATGTGCGCGTCGCTGAGCACCCGGATGGCGTCCTGCGTCTCGGTCCTGCTCCACGCGAGCCCGATCACCCCGGCCACGTCCGGGTCGCCGGCCGCGCGCTGCCTGATCATCCTGGCGGCGAACTCCGCGTGCCGGAAGTACTGCCCGCTGTTGGCCAGCTCCACCCTGATCTGCCAGCTGCCCAACCGGTTGTAGGCGCCCTGGCGGGCCGCGATGCCGGACAGCTCGCCGGCCGAGCCGCCCGTCTGGTCGTCGCCCGGGTGCGACGTGGTGAGCACGCCGAGATAGAAGACCGTGACGACCCGCTGCCTCGTGTCGATGGCCTCGTTCTGCTGCTTGATCCGCTCGAGGACGGGCACGAGGGCCGGGTCGGGGTCGATCTCGGCGAGGTCGTCGCTCAGGCCGACGCACTGCTGCTCGGCCCACATCATGCCGGGGCCGCAGCCGAACCACTTGCTGCCGTAGACGTACAGCGGCGGGGCGAGCAGCAGCGCCAGCATCGCGAGCCAGTAGCCGACGGCACGGGCCTTGACCCCGCCCAGCCGCGGTTTGTAGGTGTCCGTCAGCACCAGCTTGTCGCCGGCGAGCCGCAGCCGCGGCTCCGGCCCGCGCAACGCCACGCGCGAGCGCCAGTCCTCGACATCCTCGGCGATGCTCCGCGGCTCCCGGCCGGCCGGCGGCGGCACCGGCTGCCCCGGGTCCTCGACGATCACCAGCAGCGGCGGCACGATGTCCGTCTCGTACCGGACCTCATCGAGAACCCGCAGGAACCGCGCGTGGACCGGGTCACCCGCGTCGAGCACCAGCAGGGCGTACAGCCCGCGCCCCCAGCTCGGCCACGGGATCCGCGGCCACTTGCGGTAGGCCTGGCGCAGGTCCTCCAGCATGGCGTAGACCAGCAGCTTCTCGATCTCCGGCTCTGGCGCCTTCATCAGCTGCAGCGCGTACTTGTGGCGGCTCTCGCCCGCGGTGCGCCGCAGGTCCTTGTACTGGTGGCGGCGGAACCACCGCGAGAAGGCCGTGCCACGGATGAAGCGCACCGCCTGTAACGCGATCGCGCCGACGCCCAGCAGCAGGGCGAGCAGGCCGGGCGCCAGCGGGATCAGGTCGGTGATCCCGGCGTCCAGCCACCAGGCGACCACGGTGGCGACCGGCACGAAGAAGATCGCGGCCCGCACGAGGAAGTCGCCCGCCGCCCACCGCTTGCGACTGTCGGCCTGCAGGCTGGGGCGAACCCCGAACCTGGCGCCGAACCGATGCTTGAGCTCCTCCTGCCCGGGGCGCGAGTCAGGGGACGGCGGCCACCTGTCCTGCGGCCACTCCTCCGGCTTCCTGTCGCGCTGGGCCCGGGCCCATAAGACGAACTCCGTCAGCGGGAAGCGCGGCGCGGGCAGCAGGGTGTTGCCGACCGTGTTGCCGCCGAGGGCGCCGTTGGCTCCGGCCAGCGCGTCCACGAGCTCGGCCGGCGATCTGCTCGCGCCCTTCTCCGGCCGCGCGTACGGCAGGCGGCCCTTGAAACGCTCCGCCAACTGCGCGGCCGCGCCGGCCCGCGCTCCGGTGACGACCAGCACGGGCAGCGGGAGGTCTCGCCAGAAGGGCCGCCGCAGCAGGCCCTCCACCACCTCGCGCGAATCCCGTTCAGAGGGCATGGCGCCACCGCCGCTCTCGCGTCCCGAACATGGCAGGTCCCCGGTACCTCCATTCTGCGGCATTTGCGATCTTTTGGTTGTGGGGTTCTTCTCAGATTCCCGCCCCGGTCCCTTGTCAGGCTCGCGGGATCAGTACCCTGGTCAGGTGGCTGACATCGTGATTCCCGCTGACATCAAGCCCGCCGACGGCCGATTCGGCTGCGGGCCCTCGAAGGTACGCACCGAGCAACTGGCCGCGCTCGCCGCCTCCGGCGCGAGCCTCATGGGCACCTCCCACCGCCAGAAGCCGGTCAAGAACCTGGTCGGCCGCGTACGCTCCGGGCTCGCCGACCTGTTCTCGCTGCCCGAGGGCTACCAGGTCGTGCTGGGCAACGGCGGCACCACCGCGTTCTGGGACATCGCCGCCTTCGGGCTGATCCGCGACAAGTCGCAGCACCTGTCGTTCGGCGAGTTCTCCTCGAAGTTCGCGGCGGTCACCAAGAAGGCCCCGTGGCTGGGCGAGCCGAGCGTCATCAAGTCCGAGGTGGGCACCTACCCCGAGGCCGTGGCCGAGGAGGGCGTCGACGTCTACGCGCTCACCCACAACGAGACCTCGACCGGCGTCGCCATGCCCATCCAGCGCGTGGGCTCCGACGACTCGCTGGTGCTCGTGGACGCCACCTCCGGCGCCGGCGGCCTGCCCGTCGACATCACCGAGACCGACGTCTACTACTTCGCCCCGCAGAAGAGCTTCGCCTCCGACGGCGGCCTGTGGATCGCGATCATGTCGCCGCGGGCGCTGGCCAGGGTCGAGGAGATCGCCGCGACCGGCCGTTACGTGCCGGAGTTCTTCAGCCTGCCGGTCGCGATCGACAACTCCTCGAAGGACCAGACCTACAACACGCCGGCCGTGGCCACGCTGTTCCTGCTGGCCGACCAGCTCGACTGGATGAACTCCAACGGCGGCCTGGCCTGGACCACCGCCCGCACGGGCGAGTCCAGCCAGCGCCTCTACACGTGGGCGGAGAAGTCGGCGTACGCCACGCCGTTCGCCGCTCCGGAGTTCCGCTCGCAGGTCGTCGGCACGATCGACTTCGCCGAGTCCGTCGACGCCGCCGCCGTGGCCAAGGTGCTGCGCGCCAACGGCATCGTCGACACCGAGCCGTACCGCAAGCTGGGCCGCAACCAGCTGCGCGTCGCGATGTTCCCGGCCATCGACCCGGCTGACATCGAGGCGCTGACGGTCTGCGTCGACTACGTGGTCGAGCGCCTCTGACGGCGTGACAGCTCTTCCATGAGGGCGAGCGCGTCCTCCTCCTCGACGCTCTGCGCGAACCTGGCCAGCACCGGCAGCCTGTCGTCGCTGGCCGAGAGCGCTTCGAGCATGAGGTCGGTGACGTGCTCGTCCCTCGACCTGACCGCGGCGTAGCGGAAGGCGTTGCGGTACGGCGTACGTTCGAGCAGCCCCTTCTTCACCAGCCGCTCGGCCACGGTCTGCACCGTGGTGTACGCCAGTTCGCGCTCCTCGTTGAGCCTGACGAGGAGCTCCCTGACGCGCATCGGTTTCCCGGCATCCCACAGCACGTCCATGATCGCGCGTTCCAGGGACCCCAGGTTCGCCAACTGACCAATCTCCTCCGGCTCGATTAGTAGGAAACATTGTTGCCCGAAAAAGTCAGATCCGGCCAGGGGATCTCACGGCCGAAGAGCCTCGGTTATCTGATGTTCGCCAGCCGCTGGCTCCAGGTTCCCCTCTATCTGGGCCTCATCGTGGCCCAGGCGGTGTACGTCTGGCAGTTCGCGCTGGAGCTCTGGCACCTGATCGAGACGGTGTTCCTGCACACCGCGCCGGCCACCTCTGCGACGCCGTCGCCGGAGGTCGTGGTCATGCTCACGGTCCTGGCGCTCATCGACGTGGTGATGATCTCCAACCTGCTGATCATGGTGATCATCGGCGGCTACGAGACCTTCGTCTCGCGCATCAACCTCAACGACCATCCCGACGAGCCCGAGTGGCTCTCCCACGTCAACGCGAACGTGCTGAAGGTCAAGCTGGCCACGGCCATCGTCGGCATCTCGTCGGTGCACCTGCTGCAGACGTTCATCAGGGCTCAGTCGACGCCCAACGACAAGATCATGTGGCAGACGATCATGCACCTGGCCTTCGTGGCCTCGGCCATCGGCCTCGCCTACATCGACCGCCTGCTGTCCACCTCCCCGGCGGAGCACACGCGGTCACATCTCTGACCGTCAGTACGCCGGGATCTCGCGCTTGCGCCGCAGCACCCAGCCGGCCACCACGCCGCCGATGAGCCCGAACAGGTGGCCCTGCCAGGAGATGCCCTGCTGGTTGGGCAGCAGGCCCGCCAGGATCCCCCAGTACGCGAAGCCCACGCCGACGGCGATGACGATGTCGAGCAGCCTGCGGTCGAACAGGCCGCGGGCCAGGATGAAACCGAAGTAGCCGAAGATCAGGCCGCTGGCGCCGACCGTGTAGACGTTGGGGCTGGTCAGCCAGGTGCCGAAGCCGCCGATGAGGACGATCAGCACGCTGGCCCACAGGAACTTGCGCAGGTCACGCAGGCCGGCCAGGAAGCCGAGGACCAGCAGCGGGAGCGAGTTGGCCATGAGATGGCCGAAGCCGCCGTGCAGGAACGGGGCGAACAGGATGCCGATCAGCCCGTCGGGCTCCCAGCCGATGATGCCGAACTCGCGGTCGAGCCTGCCGTTCAGCACGAAGTCGACGCCCTCGACGACCCACATCACGGCCAGCATGGCGACCACCACGGCCAGCGCACTCAGCGCACCGGACAGGAGCGCCCCGGCGCCACGCTTGGCCGACTCGAACCTGGGACCCGAATAGTCGCTCATGCGCTCTCCCGGTACGTTGCCTTCTCTTTCTTTACCGTAGCCAGGAACACTTATGCACGCGCTAAAAGCCGCCCTTGACGGGATCCGGCATCCCGGGGTCCCTCGCAGGAGGAGTGGCGGGCAGGGCAACGGACCGCCCTGGCGGCAGGCACGGCAGCCCCACAGCGCCGCACACAAGCATCCGCGAGAGGAGGGCTGAGGTCCCTCGGAGGAGGGGTGGCGGACGGTGCCGAGGAGGCGGCGGGAAGGCGCCCAGCGGCGCTCCGGACGCGGGCGGGGACAGCGGGGTGGCGGCTGGGCGGGAGGGCGGCTGTGGGGTGCTCTCCCGCCCGTAAGGGGCCTGTCGCCGGCCCGGCTACTCGCCCGTCCAGCGGGGGGCGCGCTTTTCGGCGAAGGCGGCCGCGCCCTCCATGGCGTCCTTGGAGCCGAACACCGGCCCGACGATCGCCCCCTGCTTGGCGAACATCTCCTCCAGCGACCAGTCCTGCGACTCGATGATCACCTTCTTGGTCGCGGCGAGCGCCAGCGGCGCGTTGGCGGCGATCTTGCGGGCCAGCTCCAGCGCCCCCTCCAACGCCTCCCCCGGCGGGGTGACCCGGTTGACCAGCCCGAGCTCGTACAGCCGCGCCGCCGGATAGTGGTCGCCGGTCAGGGCGATCTCCATGGCCACGTGGTACGGGATCCGGCGCGGCAGCCGCATGACGCCGCCCGCTCCCGCCACCAGCCCGCGCCTGGGCTCCGGCAGCCCGAACTTGGCCTCCGACGACGCCACGATGACGTCGCACGACAGCGCCAGCTCGAACCCGCCCGCGAGCGCGTACCCCTCCACGGCGGCCACCAGCGGCTTCTTCGGCGGCGACTCGGCGAGGCCGCCGAAGCCGCGCCCCTCGACCACCGGGAAGTCGCCGGACAGGAACCCCTTGAGGTCCATGCCCGCGGAGAAGGTGCCGCCGGCACCAGTCAGGACATAGGCGGAAATGTCGGGTCGGGCGTCGAGCGCGTCCAGCGCCTCGGCGATCCCCCGCGCCACCGCCCCGTTCACGGCATTCCGCGCTTTAGGGCGATTTATCGTGATTACGGCGACGTTCTCGGATTCCTCGACGAGCACTTCGTCAGACAACGAGACCTCACTTGGGCTGGAAGCGGATGCCGCCGTCGAAGCGGATGACCTCGGCGTTCATGTAGTCGTTCTCGACCAGCGAGCGCACCAGGTGCGCGAACTCGTCGGCCCGCCCCATGCGCTTGGGGAACACCACCGGTGCCACCAGCTTGGCCTTGAACTCCTCGGAGTTGGGCGTGAAGCCGTAGATGGGCGTGTCGATGATCCCCGGGCAGATCGTGTTGACCCGTACGCCGATCGCGGCCAGGTCGCGCGCCGCGGGCACCGTCATGCCCACGATGCCGCCCTTGGAGGCCGAGTACGCCAGCTGCCCCGTCTGGCCCTCCAGCGCCGCCACGGAGGCCGTGTTGATCACCACGCCCCGCTGCCCGTCCGCGTCGGCCGGCTCCGTCTTGGCGATCGCCGCGGCGCCGATGCGCATGAGGTTGAACGTGCCGATCAGGTTGACCTCGATGACCTTGCGGTACGTGGCCGGGTTGTGCGGGCTGCCGTCACGGTTGACCGTGCGCTCGGCCCAGCCGATGCCGGCGCTGTTGACCACCACCCGCAGCGGCTTGCCGGTGGCGACGGCGGCGTCCACGGCCGCCTGCACCTGCTCGTCGTCCGACACGTCGGTCTTGACGAACACCCCGCCGATCTCGTCGGCGACGGTCTTGCCGCGCTCCTCGTTGAGGTCGGCGACGACGACCGTGGCGCCCGCGCGGGCCAGCTCGCGGGCCGTGGCCTCGCCGAGGCCGCTGGCGCCGCCGGAGATGATTGCTGCAGATCCGTTCACGTCCATATCCCGGACCCTAACCCGCCGACCGAATGAAGTTCTACTCGGGGGGCGTCAAATCTCGCCCACAGCGCTGTCGACGTCGGCATAGACCTTGATGCGCCGGTCGAGCCCCGTCGTACGGAGAATGCGCGCCACGGGCGCCTGGGGCGCCGCCAGGGACACGCCGCCGCCCTCGCCCGTCGCCAGCCGCCAGGCCTCGATCAGCACCGACAGGCCGCTGGAGTCCATGAACGACAGCTGCTGAAGGTCGAGCACCAGCCTGGCGCTGTCCTGCTTGATCGCGTCACGCACCTCGTCGCGCAAGAACGGTGCGGTGAACAGGTCGAGCTCTCCCTCAACGGCCACCACCACGGCATCGCCAAGGGCGTGTCGCGCAAGCCGCAGCTTCATTTGGCCCCTCCTCGATGAGCCACTGTACTTCGACATCCCCGGGTCCCGGGCATGCACAAACTATGAAGAGGCGGCCGGGAGGCGGATAAATGCCCTCACACCGCAGGGATCGCAAATCCGTATGGAAGCTCCAAGCGGTGCTCGGCCAGCAGTTCCGCGTCCGAGAGCAGCTCGCGCGTGGGGCCGTCGGCGGCGATCACGCCGCCGGAAAGGATCAGCGAACGTTCACACAATTCCAGCGCGTACGGGAGGTCGTGCGTGACCATGAGCACCGTCACGTCGAGCGAGCGCAGGATCTCGGCCAGTTCCCTGCGGGCGGCCGGGTCGAGGTTGGACGAGGGCTCGTCGAGCACCAGGATCTCCGGCGCCATGGCCAGCACGGTCGCCACCGCCACCCTGCGCCGCTGCCCGAACGACAGATGGTGCGGCGGCCGGTCGATGGCCTCCAGCATGCCGACCCGCTCCAGCGCGTCCTTGACCACGCGGTCGAGGTCCTCGCCCCGCATGCCCGCGTTGGCCGGGCCGAAGGCGACGTCGTCCCCGACCGTGGGCATGAAGAGCTGGTCGTCAGGGTCCTGGAAGACCAGGCCGACGCGCTGCCTGACCTCTTTGAGCGTGTCCTTGCGCACCGGCGTGCCGGCCACGGTGACGCTTCCGTGCCCCGGGGTGAGGATGCCGTTGAGATGCATGACGAGGGTGGTCTTGCCGGCGCCGTTCGGGCCGAGCAGGGCCACCCGCTCGCCGCGGGCGATCGACAGGTCCACGCCGAACAACGCCTGCGTGCCGTCGGGATAGGCGTAGGCGAGCTGCCTGACGTCGAGAGAGTTCACCACGAGAGTCCCCATACTGCGAGGGCCACGGCCGGCAGGGCCAGCGCGATGCCCCATTGGCGTACAGATGCCGAAATATCTTGGATCATCGGCATCTTGCCGGTGTATCCCCTGCTGAGCATGGCCAGATGCACGCGCTCGCCCCGCTCGTACGAACGGATGAACAGCGCCCCGGCGGAGCGGGCGATCACCGGGACGTGCCGCAGATCACGCGCCTCGAACCCGCGCGACTCCCTGGCCACCCGCATCCGCCGCATCTCGTCCACGATCACGTCCATGTACCTCAACATGAACATGGCGATCTGCACCAGCAGTGCCGGCAGCCGCAGCCGCTGGGCGCCGATCAGGATCACCCGCGGCTCGGTGGTGGCCGCGAGCAGGATGGAGGCGATCACGCCGAGCGTCGCCTTGGCCAGGATGTTCCAGGCCGCCCAGAGGCCCGGCACGCTCAGCGAGAGCCCCAGGACCGTGGTCCGCTCCCCCAGCCCGATGACCGGGATGAGGAAGGCGAACAGCACGAAGGGCACCTCGATCACCATCCGCCGCAGCACGTACGTCACCGGCACCCGCGCGGCCACCGCCACGGCTCCCAGCAGCGCGGCGTAGACCGCGAACGCCCAGAACCGCTCCCTCGGCGTGGCCACCACGACGATCGCGAAGGCGAAGACGGCCAGCAGCTTGCACTGCGGCGGCAGCCGGTGCACGACCGAGTCGCCCGGCAGGTAGAGCTGGTGATGGTGTCCCGCGCCCACGCCTCACACCTTGGCCGCGTCGCGGCCGCGGGCGGCGTAGGCCACGGCCCCGGCGATGAGCAGCACGAGCCCGACTCCGATGGTCCCGGCCACGCCGACGGGGATGCCGCCCACCTCGCCGTAGTCGGCCAGCCCCCACGTCACCAGGTGGTCGGTCGCCTGGCCGAGGAAGCCCTTGTTCTCGGCGACCGCCTCCAGCCCGTCGGGCGAGGACGCGGCGAAGAACGACACGACCCCGGCCAGCACCAGCGTCAGGCCGATCCCGCCGAGCAGGAACGGCTTGAGCCTGCCGGGGGCGGCGACCGGCTCCTGCCCGCCCACGGTGGTGCTCGTGCCCTCGGCGCCGCGCAGGACCAGGGGCCTGGTCAGGCCACGGGCGCCGTACACGAGGTCGGGCCGCACGGCGAGGACCGTGCTGACGGTCACGACCGTGATCAGCGCCTCGCCGATCCCGATCAGGACGTGCACGCCTCCCATGGCCGCCGCCACCGCGCCCACCTCGATCGGCGCGGTCCCCCCGATCCAGAACAGCAGCGTGAACGCCAGCGCGGAGGCCGGCACCGAGACCAGCGCCGCCAGGAACGCCGCCACCGCCACGCGTCCCCCGGACAGCCTCGTCACCAGCCGGAAGACCCCCCAGCCGACCACCACGGTGACGATGCCCATGATCGTGATGTTGATGCCGAGCGCGGTCAGCCCGCCGTCGGCGAAGAACACGCCCTGTACGAGGAGGACCACGGCCATACACAGCACCCCCGTGTACGGCCCGACGAGTATCGCGGCCAGCGCACCGCCCAGCAGGTGGCCGCTGGTGCCGGCGGCGACGGGGAAGTTGAGCATCTGGACGGCGAAGATGAAGGCCGCGACGAGCCCGGCCATGGGAGCGGTCCGGTCGTCGAGCTCGCGCCGGGCCCCGCGTAGGCAGACGGTGACCCCGGCTGCCGCCACGACCCCGGCCGAAATGGATGTCGCCGCATTGAAGAAGCCATCTGGTACGTGCACGGCACACCTCCTGCAAGAGCAAACGGTCCTACTTTAGGACATCGTCTTGCACCTGCATATGGATGGCATTAGCGCATGATTCTCCGGATGATCATCTTCGCCGTGAGCCGCCGCACCACGGTGCTCAGCCGTCCCTTCCCCGACGTCGCGTACGGCCGCACGCTCCTGAGCACGGCCGCTCCCCACCACCGGCGCGGCGCCGCCACCGTCTCGGCGTCGGTCTCGATCCTGAACCGCGCGGGCGGCCCGCCCAGATCCAGCTCCAGGTACGCGTCCCAGGTGCCGGGCGGCAGCCAGCCCACCCCGAGCCTGGCCACGAAACCGCCGCCGGGCAGCGCCACAGCGCGTTCGGCCCGCTCGCGGCCGCTGCGCCGCTCGCGCCAGACGACCCGCTTGACCGCCGAGGCGGCGGGGGCGGCGCCCGCGACGCAGACCTCACCGTCGACGATCAGCCGGTGCCCCAGCGCCCACCTCGTCCTGATGAGCCGCACCGAGCCGGGCACCCCGACCACGTGGCCGCCGACGTCGATGCTGAGGTTGCCGTTGTCCCTGGTGAAGTACGGCAGGGCCACGACGGCGCCCATCAGCCGGGGCGGCGGGCGGTTGACGCCGCTGTCGCGTTCGGCGCCGAGCCTGCCGAGCCGCACCACGCCTTCGACCTCGACCGCCACCCGCAGGTCCCAGATCCCCGAGCCGAGCGCGGACACGTCCACCCGCGCGGTGAACTCGCTCCCCTTGCGCTCGGCCGGGACGACCACCTCGGCGGCCGGGTCGTGCCGCGCGCGCAGCACCAGGGCCAGGCCGTCGTCCCCGCCGATGCCGTCGAGCCCGGCCGTTCCCGTCACCACGAGGCGGTCGCCGTCCCAGGACAGCCCGGTCAGCCTGCGCCGCACGGCGGCGCCCTCGATGCGGGCCAGGCGCACGAGGCGCTCGATGTCGTCGAGCGCGGCCACCCGCTGCCTGTCGACGCTGTCGAGCAGCTCGTGCACGCCGGGGGTGTACCACTCGTCGCACAGGGCGGCCACCTCCCGCGCGATGTCCTTGCGCCGCACGTCGTCGCTCTCCAGGAACACCTGCCCGAGCTGCGCGAACACGTCCAGCCTGAAGTGCCGGCGCAGCAGGTGGTCGCGGAGCGGGCCGGGCTCGACGTGCCCGGCCATGAGCCGGATCGGCGCCCTGATCATGGCCAGCCAGGCGAGCGGGTCCCTGCTGCCGCGCTGCTGCATGATGCTGGTGCCGTCGGGTCTGGACACCAGGTGGTAGCAGTCGTAGTCGGCCACCACGGAGACGGCCCCGGCGTGGCAGTAGGCGTGGACGGTGAAGAGGATGTCCTCCCCCACGAGCATGCCCTCGCCGAACCTGATGCGGTGGCGCTCCAGCAGCTCCCTCCTGAACAGCTTGAAGCAGCACAGGCTGTTGTAGACGTTGCTGTCGCCGATGGTCACCCGGTCGGCGCTCTGCTGGAACATCGACACCGGCGCCCGCCTGCCGTGGCCCACGATCTTGCCGAGGACGATGTCGGAGCCGTTCCTGTCGGCCATGGCGACCATGCGCTCCAGCGCCTCGGGGCCGAGGTAGTCGTCGGCGTCGCAGAAGAACACGTACCGGCCCGAGGCGTGCTCGATGCCGACGTTGCGCGGCCGGCCCGCGCCGCCGCTGCCGTCGATGTGGACGACCTTGACGCTGGCCTTGTGGTAGGCGGCGTAGAGATCGAGGAGCTCGGCGCTGCCGTCCGTGGAGCCGTCGTCGACGACGACGATCTCCTTCCTGACGCGCTGCACGAGCACGGAGGTGAGACATCTGTCGAGGTAGGCCCGGCAGTTGTGTGCGGGGATGACGACGCTGACATCGACCGCGTCGTCACCGTTCCCCGTTGCAGACATCGCCACCACCGCCACCACTTCAGAGAGTCACGTTGCGCTGCCGTCTCGCTTCAGTATGTGACGAGTCCCGGCCCGGCGAGGGCCGATCGTATGTCTTCACCCCCTGCTTTTGCAGCCAACGGAGATATACGGCATTCCACTAATAGGCCCTGGCAGTACCACATTTATCCTCGACCGAATGAGTTTCAGGAATGAGGTTTTCCTACCGAGGAATAGAAACCTCTCCGCCAGGATCATTCAGCCCCCTCCGGACCTTGCCCGGTGATCCTCTCGTGGGCCTTGCGCGTCTACAGTTAGGCAACCTTGACCGGGAGGTGGCGGGAAATGACATCGGATCTCCGCAGGCGGGCGTCGGACGACTCGCCCGTGCACTCTGCTGAGTTCATCGTCTGCGCGGCTCGCTTGGAAGAGCTGCATCAGTGCTCCGCCGTGCTCCGCCGTACGAGGTTGCGGGCCGAGGAGATCGTGGACGAGGCACGGACCTTGCTGGCGGAGGCCGAGCAACGCGGCGACACCGACCGCGTCCTGGAGTTGCGCGCCCAGCTCGAACAGGCGCGCGGGATGTACGGCAAGGTGCTGAACGCGTACGTGACGATCTGCCGCAAGATCGCCGAAGAGCGTCAGGCCATCCTGCAGGAGCAGATGGGGTTGTCAGGTGCGGCCTGACGGTGTTAGCGTCAGGCCATGCCTGACGACTGGAAGGACAAACTCCGCTGCTCTTTCTGCCACAAGAAGAGCGCGGAGGTGCAGAAGCTGATTGCCGGTCCCGGTGTGCACATTTGTGACCAATGCGTCGATCTGTGCAATGAAATCCTCGCGCAGGAGCGCCTCGCCACCTCTACCGAGCCCCGCCTCCCCATGTGGGAGACCATGACAGAGGAGCAAATACTCGAGCATCTTCCGAAAATCGCCGCCGTGCAGGCGCAGGTGGACGACAACCTGCGCGACTGGGTGGCGCATCTTCGCGGCAGGGACGTCAGCTGGGAACGCATCGGCACCTCGCTCGGCATGACGCGGCAATCCGCGTGGGAACGGTTCAGAAGCGAGACCTAAAATGTGAACCGTTGTGACGTGTGGGGCGTCTTATGGTCAGGGAGGCCCGACATGCGCGTCCTAGACGGACTCACCGCGCCCGATCTGGAGGAGCTCCAACTGGAGCTGATCCTGATCCTGGCGCTGCACGAAGAGGCAGAGCGAGGGAGCGCCGCCGCCTGGAGGAGCGGCGGGAGCGCAGCGACCAGAGCGGAGGAAGGCGGCGGCATCCAGGGCGACCGAGCCCGCTTCACGAAGTGAGGCCATAAGCACGCTCGCTGCCCAATGAACGGGCTGCAGCTCCCCGGCCGCATCCGGGGAGCTGCAGCAGGGGGATCGGATCCTCCGTAGGATTGCTGGCCATGCTGCGCTGCGCCGTGCTTGACGACTACCAGGGAGTGGCTCTCGGCCTGGCCGACTGGTCGAGGGTGCGGGCCACCAGCTTCCGCGACCACTTCACCACCCAGGACGACCTCGTCGCCGCCCTCCACGACCACGAGATCGTGGTCATCATGCGCGAGCGCACGCCGTTCCCCGCCGAAGTGCTCGACCGCCTGCCCAACCTGCGGCTGCTCATCACCTCGGGCATGCGCAACGCGTCGGTCGACCTGGCCGCCGCGCGGCCGACCGCCTACCTGGTCAACACCTCGCGGGCGGCGATCGTCGACCAGGAGGCGCTGGTGGCGGCCCTGCGGGCGGGGCGCATCGCGGGAGCGGGGCTGGACGTGTTCGAGATGGAGCCGCTGCCCGCCGGCCACGCGTTCCGCACGCTGCCCAACGTGCTGGCCACGCCGCATCTGGGGTACGTGACGGAGCTCAACTACGCCACCTACTTCCGCGAGGCCGTCGAGGACATCGACGCCTTCCTCGCCGGCGCCCCGATCAGGATCCTCTAGCCCCGTCAGTCGGCCCGGCTCCTGGCGCGGAAGGCGGCCGTCTTGACGCGGTTCTGGCAGGCCGTGGAGCAGAACCTCCGGGTGCCGTTGCGTGAGACGTCCACGTAGACCCGGTCGCAGTGCGGCGCGGTGCAGACCCCGAGGCGCTCGCCGAACTCGCTGCCCAGCACGATCGCGAGCCCAGTGGCGCAGCTCGCCGCCCACTCGCCCGCCAGTGTGCCGCCCGGGCCGTGGAAGTGCAGGTGCCAGGGCTCGCCGTCGTGCCGCTCCAGCATCGGCCTGGCGTGGCTTTCCTCCAGCAGCGAGTTGACCTCGGTGGCCGCGGCGTCGATGTCGTCGGCGGCCACGGCGGCGAACACCGTCCGCAGGCGGGCGGCCACCTCCGCCAGCTCGGCGCCCTCCGAGTCGGTGACCTCGCGGTGATCCGGATAGACCGTACGCAGGCTCTCGGTTGCGGCGGCACCGGCGCTGCCCGGCGCCGGATGAGCGCGTCCCCGCTGCTCGCCGGGGGTCAGCGCGTTGACGAGCGCCACCGTGGCCCTGACCACGCCATCCGTGTGACTGTTGTAATCCAATTGACCGGTTACACCTTCATGTTCTAGCTTGTAACTGTCCAAAGCTTAAACGACAGTCACAAGGAGACGTACGTGCTCACTCACGATGCCGCATTGGAGTGGATCGCGCGCTGGGACCGCCAGCAGGAGGGCTACCTCCCCGACCGCGAGGAGCGCTTCACCGCCCTGATCGACGCCGTGGAGGCGCTGGACCGGCCGGACCCGGTGGTGATCGACCTGGGCTGCGGCCCCGGATCCCTGTCGGCCCGGCTGCTCGACCGCCTGCCCAAGGCGAAGGTGATCTCGGTGGACGCCGACCCGCTGCTGCTCGGGCTCGGGCGGGCCGCCTACCCGCAGTTGACGTTCGTCTCGGCGGACCTGCGTACCGGCGGCTGGACCGAGCTGCTCGGGCTGGACGGGCCCGCCGACGCCGCGATCAGCACGACGGCGCTGCACTGGATCTCCGCCGCCGACCTCAAGGGCATGTACGCGGAGGTGGCGAGCGTGCTGCGGCCCGGCGGGCTGCTGCTCAACGGCGACCACATGGACACCGACGACGCCGCCCCCGCCCTGGCCCGCCTTGAGCGCGCGGTCCACGACAGGGAGACGCAGCGGGCGTTCGGCGCGAACCCGCCGGAGGGCTGGCGGGCCTGGTGGGACGCGGTCGAGGCGGACCCCGCCTTCGCCGAGCTCAACGAGGCGCGTCGCACCACGGCCGGGGCCTCGCACCACGGCTCGGAGTCGCACCTGCTGTCGCATCACGTCGAGGCGCTCCAGGAGGCCGGCTTCGCGGAGGTCGGCACGCTCTGGCAGCGGGGGAACAACCGGCTGCTGTGCGCCGTACGAGGCTGACCTCTGTACGACTAACCAAGCGCTTGCTACGCTCCGCCCATGATGTCCACGGTTGTCTGGGGCACGGGCAACGTCGGCCGCGCGGCCATCCGTGCGGTCGAGGCCCATCCGGGGCTGAAGCTCACAGCCGTACTCGTCCACGATCCGGACAAGGTCGGCAAGGACGCCGGCGACCTCGGCGGGCTCGGTCACGAGCTCGGGGTCGCCGCCACCGACGACGTCGACGGGGTGCTGGGCGCGAGCCCACGCGCGGTGGTCTACGCGGCCTCCGGCGACCTCCGTCCTGAGGAGGCCCTCGCCGACGTGACCAGGGCGATCCGAGCCGGGGCCGTCGTCGTCACCCCCTCCCTCTACGCGCTCTACGACCAGCGCAACGCCCCGCCCGAGCTGCGCGAGCCGGTGCTGGCCGCCATCGGCGAGGGCGGCGGCTCGCTGTTCGTGTCGGGGATCGACCCCGGCTGGGGCAACGACGTGCTGCCGTTGCTGATCAGCGGGCTTGGCTCCACCATCGACGCGATCCGCTGCCAGGAGATCTTCGACTACTCCACGTACGACCAGCCCGACTCCGTCCGGTACCTGGTCGGCATGGGCCAGCCGATGGACTACGAGCCGCCGATGATCGCGCCGACCGTCCCGACCATGGTGTGGGGCGGCCAGGTACGGCTGATGGCCAGGGCGCTCGGCGTCGAGCTCGACGAGATCCGCGAGACCCGGGACCGGCGCGCGCTCGACGCCACGGTGGGCGAGTTCGAGGCCGGGACGCAGGGCGCGGTCCGGTTCGAGGTGCAGGGCATCGTCGAGGGCGAGCCCCGCATCGTCGTCGAGCACGTCACTCGCATCCACCCGTCCTGCGCGCCCGACTGGCCGACACCTCCGAACGGCGTGGGCGCGCACCGCGTGATCATCGAGGGCCGGCCGCGCATCGAGGTCACGGTCGAGGCCACGGACGAGGGCGGCAACCTGTCCGCCGGAGGGAACGCCACCGCGGTCGCCCGGCTCGTGGGCGCCATCGACTGGCTCGCGGACGCCGGGCCCGGACTGTACGACGCGCTCGACGTCCCGCTGCGACCCGGCAAGCTCGGAGGAAAACGACCGTGAACATCGACATCCCCGCAGGCCAGGACCCGATCGCGTACGTGTGGGGCGAGATGGTCCCCGGCATCGGGATCGCCGCCTCGAAGTTCTCGATGTCGGTGTACACTCACACGACCCTCGGACTGCGCGAGTTCGAGGCCGCGCGGCTGCGGATCGCGCAGATCAACGGGTGCGCCTTCTGCCTCGACTGGCGTACGGAACGGGACGGGCAGAAGGTCGAGGACACGTTCGCCGACGCGGTCACGGAGTGGCGCACGACCGACGCGTTCGACGAGCGCACCCGCCTGGCGGCCGAGTACGCCGAGCGGTACGCCCTGGACCACCACGGCCTGGACGAGGAGTTCTGGGCCCGGATGACGGCGCATTACAGCCAGCTCGAGATCGTGGAGCTGAGCATGTGCCTCGGCTCGTGGCTGGCGTTCGGCCGCCTCAACCACGTACTGGGCCTCGACACCGCATGCACGCTGACCGGCGGCTCATCGCCAACCCCCCGAAGATGAGAACCACGAAGTGAGGGACCGCATGCGCAGCACCGGAAAGTCCCCGACCCCCGACCTCTCCCGCCGCGGCTTCCTCATCGGAACCGGGTCCCTCCTGGGCGCGGCGGCCCTCGCCCGCCCGGCCGCCGCCGCTGCCGGTCCGATCGCTGACGGGGCCCGCGTGCCCGTCCTGGTCATCGGCACCGGGTACGGCGGCTCCGTGGCCGCCCTGCGCCTCGCCCAGGCCGGCGTCGACGTGCACATGATCGAGATGGGCATGGCCTGGGACACCCCCGGCTCCGACGGCAAGATCTTCTGCAACACGCTCCAGCCGGACAACCGCTCCTACTGGCTCCGCACCCGGACGAAAGCCCCGCTCAACTACTTCCTCGGCTTCCCCATCGACCGGGACATCACCCGCTACACCGGCGTGCTGGACGCCGAGGAGTTCAGCGGCATCACGGTCTACCAGGGCCGCGGCGTCGGCGGCGGCTCGCTGGTGAACGGCGGCATGGCCGTCACCCCCAAGCGCGAGAACTTCGCCGCCATCCTGCCCTCGGTGAACCCCGCCGAGATGTACGACACCTACTACCCCCGCGCGAACGCCGGCCTCGGCGTCGGCACCGTGGACCCCGCCTGGTTCGACTCCACCGACTGCTACCAGTACGCCCGCGTGGGCCGCAAGCACGCCCAGCGCTCCGGCTTCCCGTTCACCTTCGTGCCGGACGTGTACGACTGGGACTACATGAAGCAGGAGGCCGCCGGCACGGTCACCAAGTCGGCCCTGGCCGGCGAGATCCTCTACGGCAACAACCACGGCAAGAAGTCCCTGCAGAAGACGTACCTCGCCCGGGCCGCGGCCACCGGCCGGGTCACCGTCTCCCCCTTGCACCGGGTGACCTCGGTCGTTCCCGCGTCCGGCGGCGCCTACACGGTGACCATCGAGCAGCTCAACACGAACGGCGACACCACGGCCACCAAGACCGTGACCGCGGACCGGGTGTTCTTCGCGGCCGGCAGCGTGGGCACCAGCAAGTTACTGGTCAAGCTGAAGGCCACCGGCGCGCTGCCCAACCTGAACGGCGAGATCGGCAAGGGCTGGGGCGACAACGGCAACGTCATGTGCGGCCGCGCCAACCACCTCTGGGACCCGACCGGATCCCTCCAGTCGTCCATCCCGTGCTGCGGCATCGACAACTGGGCCGCGGGCGGCGCCTTCGCGGAAATCGCCCCGCTGCCCACCGGGATCGAGACCTTCGCGTCGTTCTACCTCTCCATCACCAAGAACCCGAACCGGGCCCAGTTCAGCTGGAACGCCGCAACGGGAAAGGTGGACCTGAACTGGCAGACGGCCTGGAAACAACCGGCCATCGACATGGCGAAGACCATTTTCGACAAAATCAACTCGAAGGAAGGGACGATTTACCGGACCGATTTGTTCGGCGTCTACAAGATCTGGGGCGACCATCTGACGTACCACCCGCTCGGGGGCGCCGTCCTCAACAAGGCGACCGACAATTACGGGCGCCTGACCGCCTACCCCGGGCTGTACGTCATCGACGGGGCGCTGATCCCGGGCAACACCAGCGTCAACCCGTTCGTCACCATCACGGCCCTCGCCGAGCGGAACATCGAGAGAATCATCGCCACTGATCTGTGAAAAGATTTGAGGCCCGCATCTCTGCGGGCCTCGAATCTGGGCGTCGTGTCATCGCTTGGATCAATGATGACGCCCTTTACAGGCGATCGTCAAGCAAATCCCATGCCACGGTATGGAAACCGCAGCCTTTTACGATGATATTTTCCCTTATATCGCCTCCCCGGGCGCCTATGGTGGAAGGAAAGCCACCGAGGAGGCTGCGATGAGAGAGCACTTCGTCTGGGTGACGACGCGCCGCATCAGGCCGGGAGCGTTGGAGGAGTTCGAACGGGCATGGCGCCCGGACCCGTACCCGGAGGGCCTGCGCCACGCGTACGCGTACTGGTCGGAGGACGGGCAGGAGATCACCGGGGTGTCGTTCTGGGACTCGAAGGAGGCGTGCGACTCCTGGCGGAGCTCCGAGGCCGAGAACCGGCGCCGGGAGATCATGAGTCCTTACGTCCTCGAGGAGCGCGAAGGCTTCTACCAGGGCCGCGAGCTCGGCGTCCCCGTACGGTGAACCACCGGCCCGCCGCCCGGCGGGCCGACTGTTCGCAACGTGCCTCACGGGCACAGCGCGGAGGTCAGCAGCGTCACGGCCGCCTTCTCGGGATCCCGTGCGTATGAAGTGATCGACAGAGCCACCTGCCGCGACCCGTCAGCCGAGCTGAACGCCACCGTGAGGTAACCCGCAGCACCCCCGCCATGCCCCGCCCCAACGCGGTGCCGCACGGCAACGGCGCCATCTCCAGCCCCAGCCCGTACGCCTTCTTCGTCATGCCGGGGTCCTTCATATCCTTCAGCAGCGCGGAAGGAAGCAGCCTGCCCTGGAACAGAGCGCGGTAGAACCGGTTGAGGTCCTCCGTCGTGGAGATGATCTCACCGGCCGCGCCGGCCATCGTGGGATTGAACCGTGTGACGTCGACCGGGACGACCCTGCCTCCCTTGGTTACCGGCACATACGCGTGGGCGTGCGGCCCGGGCACCTCCGGCGAGGCGCCCGGCACGCGGGTGTGCCCCATGCCGAGCGGCCGCAGGATCCGCTCCCTGATCTCCGTCGCGTACGGCCTGCCGGTGACGCGCTCGATCAGCATGCCGAGCACGATGTAGTTGGTGTTGGAGTAGCCGTACCTGGCTCCGGGCGGGAACTCGCGCGGCAGTCTCCCCGCCCTGTCCACCAGCTCCTTCGCCGTCCAGGAGCGGTAGCGCTCCTTGGGGATGCCGGCCTTGTCGAACAGGTTTCCCTGCCCTGGCACGGCTGTTCAGCGGCAACGTCCGGCGCCTGTTCTCCTCCGACACGTACCGGACCATGCTCGCCGAGGATTTCACCCCCGCCGGGATCTCCCAGACCCGCAAGGAGATACAGGCGGTGGCCGCCGCCATCCCGCAGCTCCGCGCCCGGCCGCCCCGGCTCCCGGAATGCCCGACGATCGCGCTGTCGGTGACCCGCGCGGAAAAAGGGCGGGAGCGTCAGCACGCCGCCGTCCGCGAGCACCAGCGCCGCTACGCCGACAGCCTGCCCGACGGGCGCTACGAGGAGGTCGCCTCGGGGCACTTCATCCAGGCCGAGCAGCCCCAGCTGATCGCGGACATCGTGGGGCAGGTGCCATCTGTCGAAAAATAGATGGACACGGCTGTTAGCTTCCCAGACATGGGTGTAATTGACGTTGACCGCTTTGTCTCCGACGGATTCGTCAAGCTGGAGGAGGCCTCTCCGCGCGAGGTCGGCGACGCCGCCAGGGCGTTGCTGTGGCGGCAGACCGGCCTTTCACCGCAGGACCCGGCCACCTGGAAGCAAGCGGTGGTCTGGACCGCGGACCTCACGGGTGAGGGCGCGTTCGGGGAGATCGTCCGCAGCCCACGGCTCGCCGAGGCGCTCGACGAGCTCTGCGGAGCCGGTGGGTGGGTGCCGCGTGGTTCGCTCGGCAATGTGCCGATCCGGTTCCCGCACCTCCCGCCCGTCGACGACAGAGGCTGGCACGTCGACGCCAGCATCGCCCAGCCGGACGGCCGTTATCTGTGCGGCGGGCATCCGGAGACGCTGCTGCTGCTGATCCTGCTGTCGGAGGTCGGCCCCGACGACGCGCCGACCCGGATCCGGGTCGGTTCACACCGGGACGCCGCCGCCACGTTGGCGGGGCGGGTGCTGGACCCGTTCGAGGCCGGCCCCTTGGTGGACGCGGCCAGTTCGCACCGCCCGCTCGCCTACGCGACGGGCCGGCCGGGCGACATCTACCTGGTCCATCCCCTCACCGTCCACGCCGCCGACGAACACCGAGGCGACGAGCCGCGGTTCATGGCCCAGGCACCCGTCTTCCTGACCGAACCGGTGACGCCGGAGGGGAGCAACGCACTGGCTCAGGCCATCTCGTGAGACGCGTACCCTCCCGAGGTCAGCACGCGCCGCGTGCCCCTCGACCGCCAGGCGGTCGCCACCGACTCCACGAGTGCGGCCGAGACGCCCTGGCTGGTGTCCACTTCGTAGTCGTACGGACCGAACGTGTGGATGCCGTCGACCTCGACGTGCTCGCGCCCTTCCCCGATGCGACGGTCCCCGCGCTCGCGTTCTCTCCGGTCGAGCTCCGCAAGATCGCAATGCACCCCGACAAGGAACGCGTCGAAGTCCGCCAACAGCTGTGACAGCTCTTCGCGCCAGGTCGGGAATTCGATGATGTGCTCCACGATCAGGTCGTTGCCCGCTCCCGCCAGGGCGGGCAGGCACCGGTGAAAGCCTTTGAAGAAGCGCGGCCGCATCTCCTGCCACCACGAGAAGGGACCCTCGTGATCACGCCGCTCCGGGAGCATGCCGCTCGCCACGAACTGGTCGGAAGAGACATACAGGAACGGCTCATCGAGTGAGCGCTGCAGCGTCTTGGCCAGGGTCGATTTCCCGGAGCTGGAGGCCCCGGTGAGGATGATGACGCGTCCGGGGCCTCGATCGGGTGGGGTGGGTTCCATGCTCACACCATGTCAGAGACGGCGAGCACGTCAGGCCGGTCAGCGTACGAGCTGACCCCCGCCTGCCGGGCTGGTGCGGCGGCGGTACTCGCGCGGCGACGCGCCGGTGACCCGCTTGAACGCGTTGCTCAGCGCGCTCTCCGAGCCGTAGCCGACCCTGCGGGCGATCATCGCCACGGTGTCGTCGCCGCGGCGCAGGCGGTCGGTGGCTAGCTCGATCCGCCAGCCGGTCAGATAGTCCAGCGGGCTCTGCCCGACGGTTCGCTTGAAGCGGGCCGCGAGCGTCGACCGGGACACCGCCGCGGCCTCGGCCAGCTCGGCCACCGTCCAGGCGTGGGCCGGCCGGGCGTGCATGGCCCGCAGCGCCGGGGCCACGATCGGGTCGGTGAGCCCGGCCATCCAGCCGGACACCGCATCCGGCCCGGCGACGGCCAGGTGCAGGCGCAGCAGATGGATCAGCATGACCAGGGCGAGATGCTCGGTGACCAGGGTCGAGGCGAGCGACCGGTCGCGCAGCTCGGCGTCGATCTGCTCGAGCGCCCAGCGCACGGTCGCGGCCTCGGCGGTGCGGCCGGGCACGTGGATCACCGGCGGCAGCACGTCGAGCAGCAGTTCGCGGGCCCGCTCGCCGAAGTCGAACCGGCCGCCGAGGAAGACCACGTCCTCGCCGGTCCCCACCCTGGCCACGCCGTCGGTGGCCGCCGCGAAGACGGGGCCGGCCGGGACCGGCCGCAGCCCTGGACCGCTGGCCATGGCGAAGGCGCGTGGCTGGGTGAGCAGGAAGCAGTCGCCCTCGGCCAGCTCGATCGGCTCCGGTACGCCGTCGACGGTGAGCAGGCAGTGCCCGCGGCGCACCGCGACGAACTTGACCGCCGGCGGCGGCCCGTACGACAGCGCCCACTCACCGCCCGCCACCAGCCTGACGGACAGGCGGCTGGTCGTGCCGACGAGGGCGAGGACGTCTTCGAGGGGATCAGCTTGCTGGACGCTCACTCAACTATGTTGGACCCTGAACCATTCCGAGTCCAACTCCCGGTCCTTACCGTTGCGGTCATGACACGTATGGGCACCCCGTTCGACGCCAGAACCACCGCCGCCGAGATCCTCGCCGGCGTCGACCTCACCGGGCGGCGGATCATCGTCACCGGCGGAGCCTCCGGGATCGGCTTGGAGACCGCACGGGCGCTGCGGGGCGCGGGGGCCGAGGTCACCGTCGCCACCCGCAACCCCGCCGGCGGCCAGCGGGCCTTGGACCTGAGCGATCTCGGCTCGGTACGCGCGTTCGTGTCCGAGTGGACCGGGCCGGTGCACGCGATCGTGGCGAACGCCGGGATCATGGCGTTGCCCACCCGCCAGGTCGCCGCCAACGGCTGGGAGCTGCAGTTGGCCACGAACTTCCTCGGGCATTTCGCATTGATCACCGGCCTGCGGGAGAACCTGCGGCAGGCCGGCGCCGCGCGGGTGGTCATGGTGAGTTCGGGTGCTCAGCTGCTGGCGCCGGTCGACTTCGACGATCCGCACTTCGAGCGCCGCCCGTACGACCCGTGGATCGCGTACGCGCAGTCGAAGACGGCCGACGTGCTGCTCGCGGTCGGCGCCGCCCGGCGCTGGGCCGCCGACGGAATTACCGCGAACGCGTTCGAACCCGGCTATATCCACACCAACCTGCAGCGGCACCTCGACGACGACACCATGCGCGCGGCGGGCGCGATGGACGACGAGGGCAACCTGGTGACCCCGGACTACTACAAGACCCCGGAGCAGGGCGCCGCCACCTCGGTGCTGCTCGCCGCGTCCCCGCTGCTGGACGGCGTGACCGGCCGGTTCTTCTCCTCGCACAACCAGGAGGCCGAGGTGGTGCCGGGCGGCCAGGGCGCGACCGTGGGCGTCGCCGCCTGGTCGGTGGACCCGGCCGCCGCGGACCGTCTCTGGGACTACGCCCTCACGGCGACAGCAGCCCGCTGACCGCCGCCATCAAGAAATGTCCGGACATATCGCATGAAGACCTTGGAGCGCCATCAATGACCACCGTGATGCTCGTCCACGGCGCCTGGCACCAGCCGAGCAGTTGGGCGAAGCTCGAGACCGAGTTGCACGCGCTCGGCCATGCCACGCGCACCCCGGCGCTCCCGAGCGCCGGCGACCGTCCCACCGCGGGCATGCATGACGACGCCGCCGTGCTGGCCGCGGAACTGGCGTCGATCGCGGGACCCGTCGTGCTGCTCGGCCACTCCTACGGCGGCATCCCGGTCACCGAGGCCGCCTCCGGAGCGGGCAATGTCGATCGGCTGATCTACCTCGCCGCCTACATGCCGGACAAGGGACAGTCGATGTACACCATCCACGGCATCCCCGATCCCGAAGACACGGACGGCCTCTTCCCGCTCGTCGGCGACCCGCGTACCTCGCTCTACGGCGACCTGCCCGATGCGGAGGCCGAGCAGGCGGTGAGCAAGCTGGTCGACCAGACCGTCCGATCGTTCGCGGAGAAGGTCGAGGCGGCCGCCTGGCGGAACATCCCGTCCACCTACATCATCACGGAGCAGGACAAGGCCATCCCTCCCTCGCTGCAGGAGCAGATGGCAGCCCAAGCTGCCGAGATCCGCCGGCTCCCCGGCGGTCACTCTCCGTTCCTGTCCCAGCCTCACCGCCTGGCCGCCCTCATCGACGAGATCGCCCGTTGATCAGCGGGGAGTCCGACGCCCTCTGGAAAGCTCCTCGCTCTGCTCCAGCAGCGGTCGCATCCCGCTGCGGCACCTGAACACCCGTAAACCGACCGATTCTCGGCAAGCCGCCACTGCGGGCCCCGGGCGGACCTACCATGATCAGCGGTAAGTTCCCCTTTCCCCGACAGCCAGGAGAGGTCACATGCTCGGCCGTCTCACGTCCAGCCTGGTGAGCGCGCTCGTACTCGCCACCACCGCCGGCACCACAGCCACAGCCTCGGCTGCCGCGCCCCCACCCCAGCCGACGAAAGGCACGTTACCTGGCGTAACGGCACGGACGGGAGACGGTCAGGCCGCGATCGTCGCCGACCTGAACGGCCGCCCCGTCCAGTTCACGTCCTACACCACCACCGACCTCCAGGCCCAGAGGAACCCGTTCACCCTGTGGGCATGGCAGCCGGACCGGCGGCGGTTCGTCAAGACCGACTACGGGGAGCTGGCGGTCTCTCCCGACGGACGCTGGACGGTCGCGCACCTTGAGTCGCCAAGCGAACCGGGCAAGAACCGCCTGCGGATCACCGACCGGAAGACCGGCAAGAGCCGGGACATCGAGATCGAGCTCACCGGATACACCCCCGCCAGCACCGAGAACGGGGGCACCCAGTATCCCCAGATGCGCTGGCCCCGGTGGTCGCCGGACGGCAAGAAGCTGCTGTTCACCGTCAGTCTGGCCCGTCAGGGCGACCGCTCGGCAGGAGTCCTGATCCTCGATCTGCCTGACTTCACGCCCCGCTTCATCAAGATCCACAAGGCGCTGGTCACCGTCGGCGGTTTCGAGTGGAACCAGGACGGCACCCGCTTCCTGGTCAGGCACGGCAGGCTCGGCAGCACGACCGTCCGCCTGTACGACCTCCAGGGCAAGGCCGCCAGGGAATACCAGGTGCGCGGCAGGCCGGGCGGCGACGGGCGCGGCGTCTTCTCCCCCTCCGGCAAGCGGTTCGTCACCGCCTGCCTGCCGCTGGAGAAGGCCGCCTGCGTGTGGGACGCGGCGACCGGCAAGGCCGTGACGAGACTTCCCGTCGTCGCGGGCGCGCGTCCCACGACCCTCGGCTGGTACGACGAGAAGCACCTGCTCATCTCCACCGCGTCCGGCATCGGGATCGTCGATCTGAAGGGCCACGTGACCGAGACGCTGCTCAAGCTCGGCAGGAAGTCCCAGATCTACCCGCACTTCAACGCCCTGAAATGACCAGGTGGCTGCATGCGCGGCCACCCCTCAGGCACCGCTTCGACGGCTTCGGGTCAGCGATGGCCGATCGCAGCGTCCACAAGCTGTGGATTGACAGCCGGAAACGAACCGTCACCGAACAGGATCCGCGCCGCCAAGGCACGACCGGCACGACCGCGCAGCACGGCCACCGCTGCCTCTGCCGCGGCGGGAGATCGGATACCGGCGAACACGCGGCGCAACAACAGCCGGCCGCGGAACCGGGTCCGCAACGCGCCCCCGTCGTACAGGCTCAACACGCGCCGGTCGCCAGTACGCAGGTACCCAGCGACGACCGCCGCGGCCAGTTCGGACATGCGTAAGCACGGATCCAGCCCACCGGCCGTCAGCGGCGACACCGCGCCCGCCGCGTCTCCGACGAGCAGCCCGACGGGGCACGCCAACCGTCGCAGCACACCGCCGACGGGGATCGGACCACCTCTGCGCTCGACCGGACCGGCTGGCGCCGCTCGGCCTGGCGCGTCCGCGGCAAAAGCGTCCAGCAGGTGGCGAACGCCGGTACGCATCGCACCCGGATACCCCGCGACGCCGACATGCGCATGCCGGCCGTCGTCGATGACCCACCCCAGGTACCCCGGAGCGACCCGAGGGTCCAGCACACAGTGGAACGCCGGGGCGGTCGTCCCCGACGCGACCGGATGGACGAGCTCGGCACCGACGAGGAAGCGCCTGTTGACATCAAGACCGAGATCCCGCGCCACCCGGGACCGGGCGCCATCCGCGCCGACAACGAACCGCACCGCCACCGGCTCCGCCCCCGCCAACTGCACCATCACCGACTCCGCACCCACGAACCGCCCCGCCACAGACTCCCCACCACCGGGGAACCGCGCCCAGCCCATCGACGCGCCGACATACCGTACGCCCAGGAGAACCCGCGCCCCGGCCGACTCCGCCGCCCGGCGCGCATGCTCGTAGACGCCCGCCATGTCAGCCACGCGATACTCGTCCCGCTCGCTGGTCAGCCGGATCGGCGCCCGCCGCGACGGCGGATACAACAGGACGTCCCGTACCCCGGGCCCGAGCAGCTGGCCCGGCAGGTCGAAGTCATCAAGGGTGCGCCGCACGAAGATCCCAGTCGTACGGATGCCCGTCGACAGCGACCTGCGGCGGTCGACCACCATCACATCCAGGCCTCGCAAGGCGAGCAGGCGAGCCGTACGCAGGCCGGCCAGTCCCGCACCCACGACCAGTACATCCACTGTCCGCATACTTTGGGACGCTAGGAGCAATGCCCTGCCGGCGGGCCCATCTGCACGCGACCCGCCCAGTACCTCTACACCGTCACCACACTCGCGACCAAAGAGCGACGCGATCCGAATGGCGGCTCCCAGACGCGGTGGGCGATGCAAACGGCCCCTCGCCGGGCACCGGGGCTGGTGCAGCGGGTCCTGAGACCTGACGGGCGGGTGCCCCTTTTTTCCGCGCGGCTGTCCGCAGGCGCTCAATTCCGAGCGCGTCGGCGCTCGGCCAGGTGGTCCCATGCTGACACGACAGCGATGGAGACGATCAGCAACACGGCGCTTCCGGCGATGTCGAGCACATAGTGATTCCCTGTGATGAGCACGACTGCGGCCATGCCCAGTGGAAAGATCACGCGCCACCAGGCGCGATAATGGTCACACTAATTCAACCCCGCTGCGGCACGGATCACGTAGCAGTCGATCAGCCCGATGCCATGCGCAAAAGAGGCCCTCCACGTTCAGGAGGGCCTCTTTGCTGTTGTCCGGGCCCAACCAGGCACGAGCGGCGCCCGGGCTACGAATGGACGATTGCTCCGTTCTGACGTGCCGCTAAATGGTCAGCTTGTCGAGGATGGCTGCCACTTCTCCGGCCCTGAACACGAATCCCACATGCGACGTGTCCAGGGTGTGAATGTCGTACGGATTGTCAGGCGTCAGGGCGTTCGCTTCAGCGATCAGCCTGTCCTGCATGGCCACCGGAAGGGACCGGTCTTCGGTGAGGCGAATGTAGGTGCGCGCGATCGTGCCCCAGGTATCGGCGCGCACGCGAGCGTCGGCCATCATCACTGCAATCGATTCGTCCGGCTGCAGGATGTTGAGGAAGGCCCGGAACTGTTCGTCGCTGACATCCGCCATGGTCGCCGCCTTGAGAGCGGCGAGCAGTGCCGGGTCGGCGGTGCGGTAGTTGGCCCGGCCGGCACCGAGTTGAGACGGGTCTCCGACGTTGAGGGAGGCCAGCGGGGCCATCAGGTTGGCGGCGAACTCGGGCTCCTGCATGTATTCGATCGGGTTTGACCGTTGCACACACGACCACGCGGAGATGTAGACGAGCCGGCTCACCAGTTCAGGGATCGTGTTGCCGACCCCGGTGATGGTCGTCCCTCCGAGGCTGGCGCCCACCAGCACCACCGGCCCGTGTTCCGCCAGGCGGCGGACCACGTCGGCAACCATGTCGACGTTGTCCTGCAGAGTGACCCCGCGCAATGTGGACGGCTCGATCGCCCACGCGTCGAGGTCCTGCGGGGCCTGGTAGGCGACCGGGTACTGCGCGTCGAGGCCATGTCCCGGGAGATCGACGGCGAAGCTGCGGTGACCGAGCAACGCCAGTTCGCGCTGGATGGGAGCCCACATGAAGGAACTCGAGCCAGAGCCGTGAACAAGCACGAATGTCGGTCGAGAGATCGATGAGCCGTTTGAGATAGATGGCATACGGAACAGTCCGTTCGGATTGGGGCATGGCGACATGCCTGATGTTTTGGGGCGGCGCGGGGACCGCCGGTGATGGGAGTGGCCGGGCAGACCCGCCGAGGTCAGGCGATGGCACAGGCAGGCGGAATTCGCCGGCGGCGCTGTTTCAGCCCGTGATGGCTACCAAGGACGGAAAGCAACAGGACGGCCGGCGATGGCCATATGAAGTCGACGGGTCGCGCCGCAGCGTGCCGGGCAGGGCAGGGCTTGCCTTCCTGGAGATGGCCACCCCTGCCAGCGTCGAGGACTATCCCCACTGGGATCACCGGCCTGCGCACAATTGTTATAAGACATCCCTTATCTCGCCAACACCACTATCTTACTCTTTTCCCTGCTATATCCCCCAAGCAAGGAAGCTGATGAAACTTTTCTTCGCAGGTCTCGCGGCAACGGCCGCAGCCGTATGCGCGGTGGCCGTGCCTGCTCAGGCGGCATCCGTCGCATCCGTGCAGGCCGCTCCATTGAACCCGGTGAAAGCCCTGAAGGCCCAGCTGGTCGCGGGCAAAGGCGTAAAGATCAACGAAACAAGCGGCATCACTCTCGATTTCACCGCCGACGACCAGGCTATGCAGGTGCAGGTGAACACCCACACGGTCGGCACCCTGGCTTTCGGCAAAGGCAACGTGGCGGCCGCCGACCTGCGTGTCCGCATGTCCTCACGCCAGAAAGAGCGGCCCAACCCTCTCTACCGGGTCATCGCCGAGGGCAGAAACGCCTACGTGACCAACGCCGGCATCGCCAAGGCGCTGCCTTCCGGTCTTTCCTGGATCCAGTCGAAGGCCAGTGAGGGCGAAAACACCGTCCTCAACGTGGGCGTCACTCCGGCAGAACTGCAGTTCATGCTGGACAACTCATCAGAAGTAGCGACCGGCCAATACGAGGGCACCGCCACACTCGCTGAGTTCCGGCACGACAAGTCCGCCGGGGAAGGCAAAGTCGAGTTCCAGCTGTACTTCGATAAACACAACCTGCTCACCCGCACGGTCGTCGACACGACGACCTACCCGGATGACGACACCACGGCCTATGACCAGATGGCCTTCCACACCGATACCAAGTATTCGGGCTGGGGCGCCAAGGTGAAGATCGCCGCGCCGGCGGCCGGCAAGGTCATCAGCGAGAAGAAGCTGAACGCGAAGACCCGCAAGGCCGTCATCAAGGCCGGCTATCCGGAGAGCGGCCCCTTCTGACCTCAGGAAGGGCCGAGCCCTCTCATCCGTGGCTGAGCACGTTCCTGGGGATCTGGCGACGGCCGGTGAGACCGTTAGGGCGGGGACGATCAGCCGGCATCACCCGGCAACCGCCGTACGCCGAAACATGATCTACGAGCGAAAAGCCCTGGTCATCGCCGAGATGACCAGGACTTCCGTTACGCGCTGCCGAGAGAATCGGCCGCCCGTCCATGGTCAATCCTGCCCCGCGTAGCTCGATGGCACCGGAACCGCCGAGGCCAACTTGCCTAACCGATGTCGACCACCCGTGCCCATGAGGGCGGCGTGTCCGGCACGTAATCGGGATCGCTCTCGTACGACCGCTTGGTCCTTGAGAACAGCCCCACCACGATGCGGGACGCCGGCCGTTCCTGCGGCCACGGGGTCTGTCCGTCGGTCAGGACCACGATGACGTCCGGCCGCGGGCTCGCCCGCAGCGCCTTGGCGATGCCCGCACGCAGGTCCGTGCCGCCACCGCCCACCAGCGTCATCCCCTCGGCCCGGCACAGCGGTCGCGCGACCCGGGCCGCCGCGTCGCAGGACAGCACGCTGACCAGGTCGCGCCGCCCACCCACGGCGCGGACGATCGCGGCGACCTCCAGCAACGCGCTCCCCAGTTCGGCGTCGCTGACCGACGCGGAGGTGTCGATGACCACGCTGATCCGCGGCGGCCTGCGCCGCAGGCTCGGCAGGATCACGCCGGGCAGGCCGGCCGAGCGCCGCGGCGGCCTGCCGTAGGTGTAGTCCTCGCCCACGCCGGGTCCTGACACCGCCGAGCGGATGGCCGTGCCGAGGAGCTCCCGCCATGGCTGCGGCGGGTGGAAGGCCTCCTCCGCCCACCTCCGCCATCCCTTCGGCGCGTTCCCCGGATGGGCGTTGATGCCCTGTGCCACCCGGAACCGGACCGCCTCCCGCTCGTGGTCGCTGAGCCCGTTCGCGCCCTCCGGCCCGAGATCCCACTCCCGCTCGAGCCCGTCGGCGCCGCTGCCGCAGTCCAGCCAGACCAGACCCTGCGTGTACGGCCCGAGCCGGAACTGGCGCAGATAGTCCTCCATGAGCTCGCCTTCGCGCAGCCCCAGCATCTTCGGCTGGACGGCGCCATCAGGCCAGGCCAGCCCGTCACCGTACACGTCGTCGTTGATCTCGAAGTCGGCGGCGATGTTCATCCGCAGCCGCTCTCCCCGCCCCGTCAGCTCCCGCTCCCGGGCGACCCGGTCGCTGCGGCCGTGATGGTCGCGCAGCAGATGGGAGACCTCGTGCACCCACACGCTCGCCAGCTCCTCGACGGGGGTCCGCGCGACGAACGCCGGTGAGACGTAACACCGCCAGTGCCGGTCCACGGCCATCGTGGGCACGAACCGCGACTCCACCGGATGCAGTGCGAACAGCGCCGTCGCCAGATAGGGACGGGCCCGCGCGGCGTACAACCGGGCGGTGAAGAGCTTGTCGAGGTCCATCAGCCCACCACCCGCGCCGCGACCTCATCCGCCTTCCTGCTCAAGGAGACCACCCCGGCGAGCCTCTCGATCGAGGCCGGCACCTTCCAGTCCGCGCGGCGCAGCGCGGCGAGCGTGGAGGCGGGCACGACCACCAGGTCCGGGGCGCCGGTCTCCAGCGCTCGCGCCAGCAGCGCCCATGCCGCGTCCCACCGGCCCTTCTCCGGTCGCTTCCGCACGGCCGCGACCACACCGTCAAGTACGGCCTGGCGCAGGTCACCCCGCTGGGGCAGCTCGGCCGTCGCCGGGTCGGCCAGCAGCGCCTCGGGGTCGGGAAGGTCCATCCGATCCATGGCGGCAAGCAGCTCCAGCCCAGGCCCGTCTCCCACCGTGCCCCTGACCAGCATGGACAGAACGTCCTTGGACGCGTCGGCCGCGGTGGCGAAGGCGGTCAGGCACAACGCCATCTCCCAGCTGCGAGGCGAGGGCCACGGGCCGCCCCGGTGCGCCTCGTTGTTCGGCAGCCGGTGCACGAGATCGGGGCGGGCGGTGAGGAGCCCGCACACCGCGCGCCGGGCGAACGTCACCGCCTCGGACAGCCGCTCCGGGTCGAGCCACGGCAGGCTCGCGCGCGGCCAGGTCCCGCCGAGGCCGCGTACGACGACATCGTGATCGTGACGCCATTGCAGGTGGACGAACCGGTTCGCGAGCGGCGGGCTCAGCTCCCAGCCATCAGCGGCAGAGGAACGCGGGTTGGCCGCCGCCACGATCCGGACACCTGCCGGGAGCCGCAGGGCCCCGACCCGCCGTTCCAGAACCAGGCGGAGCAGGGCGGCCTGTACGGCGGGCGGTGCCGTGGACAGCTCGTCCAGGAAGAGCAGCCCCCGGCCCGCGCGAACCAGACGTACGGCCCAATCCGGCGGCGCCATCGGGACGCCCTGCACGGCGGGGTCGTCGCCGACCACCGGCAGGCCGGAGAAGTCGGACGGCTCGTGCACGCTGGCGATCACCGTCGTGAGCGGCAGGTTGAGCGCCTCAGCGAGTTGCTGCAGCGCCGCCGTCTTGCCGATCCCCGGCTCCCCCCACAGCAGGACGGGCAGGTCGGCCGCCACGGCCAGGGTCAGGGCCTCCAGCTGCGGGTCGGTACGTGGCTCCGTGGTGGTGTCGCGGAGCAGGGACAGCAGATCGCCGGCGACTTCAAGGCGCGCGGCGTGAACAGAAGAAAGCATGATGAATCACCTTGGAGGTCTAGGAAAGCGTCAAGCGTCAGCGGAATGTGGCGTGGCGCGGGCGTGCCCGGCCCTTAGGGGAGCGGCGATCCGGTCGCTCGACCGGTCCTGGCCCCGACCCGAGCCCGGCGCGGAACAGCCCGTGGTCGATCCGCCGCAGCGCCGCCTCCTCCAGCACGTCGCGCAGCGCGCCCTCGGGCAGCCGCGCACCAGGTCCGAGGAGACCGTCCACGGTGGCCTGAGCACCGGCGGCGTCGCCGTGCTCCAGCCGCGCGCGGACGTCGAGAAGGCACTCCGGGGAGCGGTGGGCCTCCTCGATCAGCCGCAAACAGGGCAACGGGGTGCCGGTCAACTCGGCCAGCAGCTTCTCGCGCCGGATCTCGGTCGCATCGTGATCCAGGGCGACCAGCACGCCGTTCACGAGCGCGATCCTGTGCTGGGCGCCGCGGCACTCGACCGTTCGCGGCCCGTTCTCGCTCTGGTGGCCGCTTGGCGGGGCGTCCGGCGAATGACCGGGACCGCTTGGCCGGCGCCCCGGCGAATGACCGGGGCCGCTTGGCCGGGCGTCCGGCGAATGACCGGGGCCGCTTGGCCGGGCGTCCGGCGAATGACCGGGGCCGCTTGGCCGGGCGTCCGGCGAATGACCGGGTACGAGCGCCGCTGCGACGAGCGGGTGCAGCCGGTCGGCCTCGATCAGCCCGGCACGCAGCAACGCCAGGTCGGGCAGCACCCAGGTCGCCGCATCAGGCAGGACCGGCGGCGGCGCGGGTCCTTCGTTTCCGGTCCGGGACGCGTCCACCTCGACGATCACCTGACGCCGCCCGCCGACCCGGACGGCGACCGTACCCCCATCCCGCCCCTCGGCACGCAGCAGCAACCGGGCCTCGGCCGGCCACCGATCGACGGCCCAGCCCCGTGCGTGCGGCGCCGTTTCGGAACGGGTACGCAGCTCACCGGCCCGGCGCGCATCCCACAGGTGGCGATGCAGGTCGAGGCGGAAGCGTCGATGCGGATGAGGGTGCGGATGGGGATGCGGTCCGGCCCGGGAACCGTCCCAGAGCGCCAGGCTGAACCGCTGACCGGCATCCGCCCAGGCCGGCGGAGTCCTGGCCACGAGGTGAACCGCGTTGTCCCCCTCGTGGTACCGGGCCAGCGAGAGGGTCAGGCCCGGACGTATCAGGCCGTTGGGAGCGATCCTCGGCATGTGCCAGCGCAGCAGGTCGGGTGCCAGGTGGCGGAGGTCGGTCCGGAGCTGGGCGGCCAGTTCGTGGCCGTGGAGGCGCGCTATGTGGCGCAGGTTGAGATCGACGTCCACGTGTGCTGCCGCGCACGCTGCTGCCCAGTCTCCGGTGGTACGGCGGGCGGTCGCTGACTCGATCATGGAGGGCGGCACGGCGAACTCGCGCACGCGCAGCCAGAGGGTAAGGCGGGGATCCTCGTTCGGGGTCGAGTGCGGCATCAGCACTCACCTTGCGTGAACGGGGCCCCCAATCTGAGGTAGGAGGTATTCATCGTGATCAGCGTAGCGTCTTCCGGTCCGCGCGAGAAGGGCGGCTCCGGCAGGAGCGGTCGGCGCCAGGCGTTTCACGCCCGCTCTGGGGCACGTCATACGTCCACGGCGTCCTCGGCCTCCCAGCGCAGCAGGTCGCCCGGCTGGCACTGGAGCACCTCGCAGAGCGCAGCGAGCGTCGTGAAGCGCACCGCCTTGGCGCGGCCGTTCTTGAGTACCGCCAGGTTGGCGGGCGTGATCCCCACGCGGTCCGCGAGCTCGCCCACGGACATCTTCCGCCTGGCCAGCATCACGTCGATGTCGACGGCGATCGGCATCAGATCACCTCGTCCAACTCGGCCTGCATCTGCGCCGCTTCGGCGTCGCGCGCGACGGCCTGGGCGAGCAGCATCCGCAGCACGAGCACGATGAGCGCGACCCCCAGGATGGCCACGCCGATCCCGCCCATGATGACGGTGACACCCGGGTCGGCCCGCTGGCCCGGCGCATTGAGGGCCGTGACCGCGAACCACAGGAGGGCAGCCGCCACGATCGCGCCGATCACGGCGTCCACGTACCGGAAGGCGGCGTGGGAGAACACGGTTCCGCGTCGCACCATCGCCACCAGCCGCCATACGCTGACCAGGGCGACCTGGCCCGACACCATGCCCAGAATCGTGATCACGCGCAGCGCGGTCAGCGGGAGCGACCCGTCCTCCGGGTCGCTCCCGCTGACCAATACCCAGACCATCAATGCCTGTACGAGCACGGTGCCGACAAGCAACACCACGAGCACGGCGCGCAGCGCACGCACTGCCAGCTTTCCCATGACCCATCCTCCATCGAGTTACGATGAGAATCTATCGAATTTCGATAGGCGAAGCAAGGTGGGACGGAGGGTGGGCGGCGCTTGCGCACCGTGGAGGGACGCCGTCGCCTCCTCCCATGACCACAGGTAAGTCACCTACCCCCGCTGGCTTTGGCCGGCTCGCTTCTCCCGCATCTCGGCTTCGTCGGCGGACATGGTGAGGCCGCCGCCGCTCAGGCTCAGGGAACGAACCGCCTCAGGGACTCCTGTCAACCGTGGATCGGTGGCGCCATGGAAGGCGGTGCCACTCACCTGGAAAAGACGAGGACTCTCGAGCTCCAACCCACACAAGTCCCAGACTCCATCCCGCTCAGCCTGAGGACGGGGCGGCACGGCCAACTGGACCAGAGCCGAGCCGGCGTGTGGATGTTCATACCGGGTGTGCGCAGCCACGTATTTGGCCAGCCGCAGCTCTGATCCCGCAGGCAGATCGGAGACCGGCCCTGCCGCCGGCTCGGAGCCCTGCCCCATCGGCGGCATCAACGAGTTGACCCACTCTCGGGTCGTCCCGTGGACCTTGCCGTCGAGATCGCGCAGGCGGCCCGCGAACCAGGGAGCCAGGTCGGGTCCTCCTTTCCGTACCCAGTCTTCGACCAGCTGACGGAATGCCTCCTCACGCCGGCTCGCCCGGCGATGCGCGCTTGCGGCGCGGATGGACTCCCCCGCGCCGGTGAACGCCCGGCACAGAGGCCGGACCGGGATCTGACCGGCAAGGTGGGCGTGGCGCACCATGCGGATCTCCAGCATCGCCTGGTGCAGGATCGTCGCAGCGGCCAACGGGCCGCCGTCCAGCGGTTCCTGCCGTCGCGACGGCTGTGTCCGACGAGATGGCCGCGGGCCGGTCGGGGTTCGCGCATCGAGAGCACGGCCGGCCGCGGACAGGTGCCAGGCCAGGTCGTCCGGATGGACGGTGGCACGAACCGCACGCAGCACGCCAGGAAAGCGCGCACCTACGCCTACGTCTTCGCCGACCCGTCCGCGCCCACCCCCAGCGGACAGCCCCTGCCTGCCCACGTCCGCCCCGCGACCGCGCACGGAGCCGAGACCTTCTACCTGTTCGACTTCCCCGATAGCTCAGGTCTCACCACCGACCAGCGGCGCCTGGCCGCTCGGATCGTCGGCTACTGGACCCGGTTCGTCCGGACCGGCGACCCCGACGGGGCGGGCAGCACGACCTGGCCCCGTCTCGACACCGCCGACCGCGCGCTCGACCTCGCTCCGGAGTCGGTACAACCGATCAACATGAAGAACGCTCACCACTGCGGTCTCTGGTTCTGACGGCTGGATCTCGACCGAGACGCCTCAGCGTGAAAGCTTCCGAGATTGCGCCATCCGGGTTGCCTCAGGAGCCCGAATCCGCTTCCGAGATTACGAAGCGCCGTCCGGGCGCTCGCCCCACCCGGCTCCCGCCCGTCTACGGCACCGTGCTCGGCGAGTACGCCGCGGCGCTGGAGCGCGCGCCGCTGTCGGATGAGACCCGGCGCACCTACCGCTCCCGGGTGCGCATGTTCCTGTCCTGGCTGGCCGATCACGCCGCCAGCTATTCCGCCGATCCTCTCGCCGATCGGCAGGCGCGGGACTGGGCGGTGCGCGACTACCGGATGTGGCTGCTGCGCGACGGCCCCGCCAAGCGCAGCCGCGTCTACGTCAACTCCGCTCTCACCGCACTGGACGACTTCCACGTCCGCCGAGGCTTGGGCAAGGCCGACGTCGCCCGCGAAGACCTGCCCAAAAGCGCGCCGCGCGCGCTGGAGGAGCGCGCCCGCATCCGCTGGCTGCGCGCCGTGGAGGCGCATCTGTCGCCCCGGGGTCGGTGCATCGCGCTGATCCCGTACTACGCCGGCGCGCGCATCAGTGAGGTCGTCCGGCTCGACGTCGGCGACGTCCAGATGTCGGCCCGCAAGGGCCGGCTGCGTCTGTACGGCAAGGGCGGCAAATTCCGCGAGGTCGACATCCACCCCAAGCTCCGCACCGAGCTGCAGCGCTGGCTCGATGAACGCCCCAACTGGCCCCAAGCCGACGACAACCGCGCCCTGTTCCTCAACGCCAAAGGCGGACGGCTGACCGCCCACGCCGCCGGCGGCATCATCGCAGAGATCGCCCAGACGGCCGCACTGGACGATCCCACCACGGCGCACGTCCTGCGCCACACGCTCGCCACCACGCTGGTACGCGGCAGAACCGACCGGGACTGCTCGCCGATCACCTGCGTACCACTGGTGATGAAACCGTCCGCCAGGCCCTCGCCTCCGGGCAGACCATCCGCCGCGGCCACGGCTACTCGGTCCGCATCACGGCCCCGCTCACACTCCATCGCGCCGCGCTGGAGCAGAGCGCCGCCCTTGCCGAGGCCGGCCCGACCGAGCGCAAGGCGCACCGCGTGTACGCCGCCCGTGTCACAGCCGGTCAGGCCACCCGACTGCATCCGTCATGACCTGCGAAAACCCTTCGGCGAGACGCATTTGAACGGAAAGTCACGGCAAGCCGCTCAACGCTGTTCTGGCTAACGGGACTTATCGTTCGGATGCTCGTACCTGCCAAACCACACCCCCCCACTAGCGCCAGGGCATGTGCTGGAGGCACCAGGTATTGCCGTCCGGGTCGGCGAAGTACGCGTAGAGCACGCCGCCGGAGTCCTCGATCTCGCTGATCTCGACGCCACGCTCGACGAGTTGAGCGCGGGATGCCTCGATGTCGGCTACCACGAGGTGCAGACCGCGAAGGGTTCCTGGGGGCATGTCGAGTGTGGGTAGGCCTTCGGCGAGGGTGATCGAGCATGCCGAACCGGGCGGAGTGAGTTGGACGACGCGGATACCGGGCTTCGGGTTGACGTCGACGTCGAGGCGGAACCCGAGTTGGTCTTGGTAGAAGGCTTTGGCCCGTTCGATGTCGGTGGCCGGCACTGGCACGAGTTCCAGCAGCAGCGTGCCAGGTGGTACAGGCGGGTTGCCGGAGTCCTCGGGAACTTCCCGGAGGTCGGTCGGGATCTCGGTGACTGGGGCGGGTGCGTCGGTCATGGATGGTGCCTTTCGTTGGGGAGCTGTGGTGGCAGTGTGGCGAGTACAGCGGCGAGGCGGTCGTATCCTTCGCCGGCGCCGCGTTGCATGGAACTGCGCACGACCATGTCGCGAATTTCGGGCGAGGAGTACTGCGCGGTGACGGTCATGGTGGTGTGTCCGTCTGTCTCGTCCAGAACGGTAGTGACCAGTGCCGCGCCGTCGGCCCAGTCACGGTGGATCTCGGTCTGTGTGAGGCGTACAGGCGGCACGACCTCACGGAACAGCCCGTGTAGTTCCATCTCGGAGCCACCCGGCCCTGTTGAGACGAACCGCCACACACCGCCTGGGCGTAGGTCGACCTCGCAAACGGTGAGCTGCCAGCCGCGGGCGCCGTGCCAGCGGCGGAGCAGTTCCGGCTCGGTGAGCGCGGCGAAGACCAGCGGCGCGGGAGCGGCGAAGGTCCGGGTGAGGACGAGGTCGGTGGCCCCGGACGCGACGACGTGCAGCCCGAGGCCGGGGTGCGGGGAGGTCACGTTTTGCCGTCCTGCATGTCGTCCAGCAGGGCATCCAGTCGCTGATAGCTCGATTCCCAGTAGTCGCGGTAGTCGGCCAGCCAGTCTGTGGCCGTCTTGAGCGGCTCGGCCACCAGCCGGCATGGCCGGCGTTGTGCGTCGCGGCCGCGGCTGATCAGGCCTGCCCGTTCGAGCACGCGCAGGTGTTTGGAGACGGCGGGCTGGCTCATCGCGAACGGCGCGGCCAGCTCGGTGACCGTGGCGTCACCGGCCGCGAGCCGGGCCAGGATGGCCCGTCGGGTGGGGTCGGCGAGCGCCGCGAACGTCGCGTCCAGCCTGTCGCTTGCAACCATTTCCATAACCCTCCGGTTCCATAACCTGATGGTTTTATATGTGCTAGTGTCCGGCTTTGTCAAGATCGCGGATGCTCTGGGGGTAACTATGGGAAAGGTCTTCACACAGGCGTCGGTCTCGCTGGACGGGTACATCTCCGGCCCCGGCCAGTCAGGCTTCGACAAGCTGTTCGCCTGGTGCACGGCAGGCACCGTGGCCACGCCAACGGCCGATCCGGACCGGCTGACCTACCGCACCTCCGAGGCAACGGCCCGCTACCTGCGCGGACTCCAGGAGACGCTCGGAGCCTGTGTCGTCGGCCGGAACCTGTTCGACCTCACCGCGGGCTGGGACGGGCGACACCCGAGCGGCGTACCGGTGTTCGTTGTCAGCCATCGCCCACCACCATCCGACTGGGCGGCTACGACGCCGTTCACGTTCGTCAGTGACGGCGTGGAGAACGCGATCGCGCGGGCTCGCGAGGTGGCCGGGCATCGCGACGTCGGCGTCGGTCCCGGCGGCACCGTGGCCGACGCGTTGAGGGCCGGCCTGCTCGACGAGTTGCGGATGGACGTCGTGCCAGTGGTACTCGGCGGCGGCACGCCTGTGCTGGCCGGGCTCAACGCCACAGCACCGATCGGCTTCGAGCAGGTGGAGGTTATCGAGGGAATCGGTGTGACTCACATGATCTATCGCCGCGCGCCCCAGAGGCCGGTGTAATGCAAGAGATCCGCTTCTGTCGCTGACTGGCAACCGACCTGCGCGAGTGACTGATCAAGTGAGGGGGCCCCACTCGGGTTCGCATCACCATCCGCAAAGTAGCGCTGAGCGGCCAGCTCGGTAGTGACGTTGTCGGTCCACCCGTCGGTCATACCGGCACCCCAGCCCGGGTGCACAGGGAAAGCCGCAACGACCCGGCTGGCTTCCTCCAGCCGCTCGAAGCCCGGTAAGCCCGATGCCGGGGTCAGCTTCGCCGTGGCAGGGTCGATGACCATCGCCGTGCCATTGGTGTTCCAGGACTCAACCGCTCGCCAAGTCTGTCCGTTGGCGCCGCTGCCGTCGTAGCGAGCGACCCAACCTGTGGGCGTGAAATCCATTCGGCCAGTCTCCGCCATGAGCGCCGGCGGCGATGGTGGCGTCGTTGGCCGCGCCACGCAGGCAGTGAATTATTCCGATGTCCATTGCGGAAATTTGATGATCGCTGAGCGCGATTCCAAACCGCCCAGGCGGTGGGCTTCTGAGCATTTCGGCATGTGCACACCGGACCGTTCGTGAGCAGGTTCTCTGCGCATACGGCGACTGAGCTGGTCACCGTCGGCGGTGTCCGCGGCGGCGGGCTTCACGCCGTAGGGCTTTACACGGATACCTACTGTCGAAGGTCGGTCGTCGCGGGACCGGCTGGGACGGCGGGGGTTCGAGGCCATGTCCAGGCGCAGCGCAGGACGAAGGCCAGGAGCAGCACCTCGACTCCGATGGAGAGGCCGTAGAAAAAGGCCCACTCCCAGGACTCCCCTACCGCGTTGACCACCGAGTAGGGGATGTAGAGCAATGCAACGACGAGGTTCGTGGCGCGGTTCACCTGGGCGGGCAGCGTCATGGAGAGCATCACCATCAGGGCCGGGATCGCCACGGACGCGAGCATCATGGTCAACACCGTCGGGCTGATGTCGAACTCAAAGACGACGCCGGCGCGGAGGTTGTCGATGACGCCAGGCTTGTGGAGGTGGAAGTAGTCGACGTAGATGTAGAGGAACATGAAGCTGGTCCATGCGGCGGCGAGCTTGGCCTGCACGGGGATCGGCGGGTTGTCGAGCAGGTTCGGGGTTTTCGTTCGTATGGTCATCGGTTCTTCTTTCGAGAGGAGCGGTCCGTCCGCCGGTGTGGCGGCAGGTTTGGGTGTGTACGCACGGGTTGGGTCGTTCTCGTCGGTCCGGTCGTCAGACGGTGACGACGACCTTCCCTCGGGTGTGGCCGGCCGCGACGTAGCGGAGGGCGTCGGCTGCTTCGTCGAGGGGGTAGGTGCGGTCGATGACGGGCGAGATCTGCCCGGTCGTGAGCAGGTCGGCCAGGGTGAGCAGGTCTTGGCGTTTCGCGACCGACGTGAAGGGCTTCAGCTGCTGACGGGTGAACCCGGACAGCACGCGCGCCTTGACGATCCGACCGATGGGGCCGAGCCAGCGGCCGCCGCGTCCGCTGTTGGGGATGAGGGTGCCGGTGGGCGTCAGCGCTCGGCGGACAGCCGCCAGCGGCTTCGCTTCCACGTTGTCGAGGATGACGTCGTAGCGCTTCTCGGTGCGGGTGAAGTCGGTTCTCGTGTAGTCAACGACATGGTCGGCACCGAGCGACCGGACCAAGTCGACGTTGCGGGTGCTGCACACACCCGTTACCTCGGCGCCAAACGCCTTGGCGATCTGTACGGCGAAGGAGCCCACGCCGCCCGACGCTCCCGTGACCAGCACTGTCTGGCCCGGTCGAACGTTCGCGATGTCGCGCAATGCCTGCAACGCCGTCATGGCCGACGTGGGCACCGCTGCCGCGTCCACGACCGACAGGTTGGCAGGCGCGGACACGAGGTTGTCCGCCGGGACGCGGGCGTACTCCGCGAGCGTTCCAGCGGTGCTCCAGCCGAACACCTCGTCGCCGGGGCGGAGAGCGGTGACATCCTTCCCGACCGCTGCCACCACGCCGGCGAGATCCCTGCCAGGGATGCCGTGACGCGGCCGGCGGAGCCCGAACGCCAGGCGCACCACGTACGGCACACCGGTCATCACGAAGTAGTCGCCAGGATGTACCGAGGCCGCGCCCACCTGAACGAGCACATCGCCTCGACCGGGCAGCGGTCGCTCGACCTCGGACGACTCGAGCACTGAGGGCGGGCCGTAGCGGTGCTGGACGGCGGCCCGCATCGTCGCCGCCCCGGCCGGACTAGACCCCGGCACCAGGCGTGCTCCGGCATTCGATCGCTGTTCGATTCCCACCGGGAGCCTCCTCATGTCCGAGCTGCGACTCTCGCAGGCTCGTGCACCGTTCTTCGTACGCTGTACTTCGTACGCTGTACTATGATAGTACGCTGTACGATTGTCAAGCCGTTCGAGAGCGAGGAGAACCGTGTCTGCGAGGGAACAACGCCAGGTCGCGTCAGACGCGGGGCTGAGCAAGCAGCGGGTGGTGGTCGAGGCGGTCCGGCTCGCCGACCGCGAGGGGGTCGACGGGCTGAGCATGCGCCGGCTGGCTGGCGCGCTCGGCGCGGGCGCGATGTCGCTCTACTACTACGTGGCGAGCAAGGAGGAGTTGCTGGACGCCATGATCGACATCGTTTTCGAGGAGATCGAGCTCCCGCCCGAAGAGACCGACTGGCAGTCGGCGATGCGACGGGAGGCGGTATCCACCCGACAGGTTCTCGCGCGCCACCCGTGGGCGATCGGCCTGATGGAGTCGCGGACATCGCCGGGGCCTGCGAACCTCCGCCACCGCGAGGCGGTCACCGCCTGCCTGCGGAGGGCTGGCTTCTCGGTCTTGATGGCGACGCACGCCAATTGGTTGCTCAACAGCTATGTCTACGGTTTCGCCCTGCAGGAAGCCAGCCTGCAGTTCGACACCGCCGATGAGTTCGCGGACATGACCGAGGACGTCTTCCTGCCCCAGCTTCCTCCTGACGAGTTCCCCTTCCTCAACGAGTCCGCCGCGGCGCTCGTCGCTGCCGGCTACGACCCGGCGGAGGAGTTCATCTTCGGCCTCGACCTCGTCCTAGCCGCCCTGGAGCCCCTGAGAGCCTCCGCATAGCGACGCTCACGGACCGTCGCGCGGCCCCCTGCACCGCAGTTCCGATCCATAAGAGGGTTTCCTGACGATCTTGCGACCAGGGGCCAAGAAGTTGAACTTGGTTGAGGAGTAGACGGCTCACGCCCGAGCAAGCCGAGCTCCGACAGCGGCTGCAGGACCTGGTCCTGCAACCCACTCATCAGGACGACCCGGACGCAGGATCCGCAACTACCGCGCAAGCGCGGTGAGCAGCCGCTCGCGCTGCGCCTGCTCCAGGCCGCCGATCCGGCACTTCACCTCGACCCCGCAGATCGCCATCAACGCGCGGCGACCTGCGCCGGACCATAACCAGGCATCGCTCGCAACACCTGAACGACCCTCGTCTTCTTGACGAGAGTCTCCTCGGGGGGCAGACCAAGTACGGGAGAAAGGGATAGTGGAGCGTTGAGGCGCTGCTCAGAGGGTTTGTTTGTCGGATGATGTGACGCTCCGCTTGGGTTTGGTTGAGGTTTGATGAACACGGTCGTTCGGCAGGGTTGATCACAGCTACGGTTTCGGCGTCCTGGATGCCGGGATCGAGGCGAGGGACGGCCCTGGGATGACGTGGATCGAGCGGACCGCCTACCCGCAGTTCAAGCGGCTGACGTCGGCGCGGGTGCTGCACGTGTTCTTCACGCCGCTGCCGGAGGAGGGGCCTGGGCCGAACAGCGCACCGGCAGCCCCGAGTCGTGCTTCGCGCTGGTGCTGGCGTTGAAGTGCTTTCAGAAGATGGCGCGTTTCCCGTCCTCGGACGAAATCCCCGAGGTGGTGATCGACCACGTCCGGCGCTGCCTGGAGTTGGCCGACGACGTCTGGCCAGACCACGGGTCGTCTCCGAGCGCGAAGGCGCATCGCAAGCTGGTGCGCCAGCGTCAGGGCGTGAAGTACGACGCGGGCCGGGTCCGGGCGATTGCCGCGGTGGCGATCCGGAAGGCGGCCCAGGCCAAGAACAACCCGGCGGACCTGATCAACGTAGAGATCGAGGAGTTGCTCCGGCTCCGGCTGGAACTGCTCGGGTACACGACGCTGGAGGCCCTGGCCACCAGCATCCGCGCCGAGGTGAACGCCGCCATCTTCGCCACGATCCTGCGGCGGATGAGTGAGGCGGGCCAGGCCCGGATGGAGGGTTTGCTCGTTGTCGGGCCGGACGGCAAATCGACGTTCAACCGGCTCAAGAAGCCCGCCCAGCGGGCCACCTGGTCGCGATTCCGCGAGCAGGTGAAATGGCTGGATCGGGTGGACGCGCTGGGCGACACCGACGCGTGGCTGGAGGGCATCGCGCCGTCGAAGATCGCGGATTTCGCGGGTGAGGCCGACGCTCAGGACGCCGACACCTTGTCGCGCTATGACGCGGTCAAGCAGGTGGCGTTGCTGGCGTGCCTGACGCACACCGCCCGGATGCGGGCGCGCGATGACCTGGCCAAGATGTTGTGCAAGCGGATGGTGGCCCACGTCAAGCGGGCCAGGGCGGAGTTGGAGGAGATCCGCGCCCGGCAGCGTGCGGGCAGCGAGCGGCTGATTGGCACCTACCGTCAGGTGCTGGAACGTCTCGACCCTGGCAGCGAGACCTCGGCCGCCGGACGCGAGGCGGTGGCGCGGGCCATGGAGGCGCTGACCTCGTGCGCCGGTAACGCCGGGCAGGTCCAGGCGCTGGGCGAGATGCTGTCGGCGCTCGTGGTGCAGACCGTACGGGCCGCGGTGGAGCAGGCCGGCGGGTTCGCCGCGCAGCTGGCCGACATCGAGGAGGTGGCCGCCTTCCACGGCGACGCGCACGAACTGCTGGTGTACCGGTTCTTCAAGAAGGACCGGCCGGCGCTGTTCGAGCTGGCGGGCAAGCTGCGGCTGAAGGCCACCTCCAGCGACGATTCGGTGCTGGCCGCGCTGGCGCACGCCCGCGAGCACTCACCCAAGCGGCGCGACTTCATCCCGCTGCCCCCGGCGGTGGAGGAGGACGTCCCGGAGTCGGGCATCGCGTTCGCCTCGGGCAACTGGCGGCGCGCGGTGACCGACCGCAGACGGCCCGGCATGGTGGCGCGCCGGCACTTCGAGGCGATGGTGTTCTGCTACCTGGCCGAGGAACTGCGCACCGGCGACGTGGCCGTGCTCGGCTCGAACGAGTACGCCGACTGGGGCGCCCACCTGCCCTGGGAAGAATGCCAGCCGAAACTGGCCGCCTTCTGCGAGAAGGTCGGGCTGCCCGACACCCCCGCCGGTTTCGTCGCTCACCTCAAGGACGCCCATCTGAGCGCGGCCGCGCACCTGGACGCCGGCTACCTCGACAACGCCGACCTGGTCATCGACGAGGGTGGTGTGCCCACCCTCAAGCGCCGCCGCGGCAAGGGCAGCGATGCGGAGGCCGAGCGGCTGGCGGCCGAGATCGAGCGGCGCATGCCCGAACGCTCGCTGCTGTCGATCGTCGCGCGCACCGCCCACTGGCTCACCTGGTATCGCCACTTCGGCCCCGCTTCCGGCTCCGACCCCAAGATCAAGGACAAGCTGGGGCGGTACTCGCCGGCGGTGTTCACCGGCGGCATCAACATCAGCCCGTACGAGGCGGCCAAGCACATCGCCGGGGTCACCGCCCGCGAGCTGTCCATGGTCCGCAACCGGCACGTCACTCTGAAGAAGCTGAACGCCGCGATCGCGGATGTGATCAATGCCTTCGCCGAGCTGGACGTGGTCAAGGCCTGGGGGGATGGCAGCACGGTGGCCGCCGACGGCACCCAGGTGGACACCTACATCCAGCCCTCTACGGTGCACGCCGACACCCAGGGCCAGAACTTCCCGGTCTTCGCCCTGGCGACCTTGTTCGGGTTCGACCTGATGCCGCGCATCCGCAACTTCAAGGACCTGATCTTCTTCCGCGCCTCAGAGAAGATCGTCTACCCGCACATCGATCAGCTGTTCGGCGAGAGCGGCCGAGGCGTCATCGACTGGAAGCTGATCGAGAAGCACTGGATCGACCTGATGCAGGTGGCGATCTCCATCAGCGAGGGCCGCCTCAGCTCGGTCACACTGATGCGGCGGCTGCGGTCCAACTCCCGCAAGAACCGCATCTACAAGGCCTTCCGCGAGGTCGGCCGCAGCGTACGCACCGTCGCCCTGCTCCGGTATCTGGCCGACCCGGCGCTGCGAGCGCGGGTCACCGCGGCGACCAACAAGGTCGAGTCCTACAACGGCTTCGCCAAGTGGCTCGGCTTCGGCGGTGTGCTGGCCGACAACGACCCCGAAGAGCAGGAGAAACTGATCAAATTCAACACCCTGCTGGCCAACCTGGTCGTCTTCCACAACGCCCTGGACATCTCCGACGTCGCGCGGCAGCTGTTCGCCGAAGGCTGGCAGATCACCGCCGACCAGCTCGGCCAGATCGCCCCCTACCTGCGCGCCCACATCAGCCGCTTCGGCGCGTACGCCATCGACGAACTACGTCACCGGCCGGATCCGTTCGATCCCCTGCTGAAAGAGGTCGACTTCACCGACGTCGAACTGGCCGCTTGATCGCCCAGCCGTTGGCGAACGTGCTGGGGCCAGGTCTCGATGTGGTGAAGCGGCCCGCGCCGAGGCCGCCGAACTGCGGGAACGCGCCGTGGCAGCGGAGCTTCGGGCAGGCTGAGTACCGACCGGCCAGGGCTGGGTGCGGCAGGTCGTCGAGTCGGTCAACGAGACCTTCAAGTTCAAGGGGCAGCTCAACCTCGAACAGCACCACGGCCGCACACCCGCTGGCGTCGTCGTCCGCGTCATGCAGCGGATCCTCACGCTGACCACCGCCATCTGGCACAACGACCAGAGCGGACAGCCCGTCCTGCGCTCACGGCCCTTGCCCCCGATGTGTGGACACCTTGAGTACCGGATGATGGAGATCCGGAGACAAGGAGTTCCACGTGGCGATGAAGTCGTACCCGCCGGAGTTCAAGGCGGACGCCGTCGCGTTGTAT
>NZ_JBIEIS010000047.1:0-93426 GCF_043496855.1 Nonomuraea sp. JJY05 | reverse complement strand
GCGAGCACGGCGGCGTATGCCGCCGGCATCGCGATCGCGCGCGTTCACAGGGAACCCTCGGGGACGAGCGTGTAGCGGGTGAGCGCGGTCGCGTCCCAGGTCATGCGCCGGCGCCCCGCGAGCGCGCCGGAGACCTCCCGGGCCGGGACCGCTCGCTCGCCGCAAGTGACGGTCAGCGGCGGAGTGTCGCCGGGTACCTCGACGACGAGCCGTCCGTCCGACCCGGCGGTGATCGCCGCCGACGTGAGCATGCCCGCGGACCAGGCCACGGAGGCGGTGTGCCCACCGCGGCAGCGGATGCCGCGCACCGACCCCGTGTCCCAGCTCCCCGGCAGCGTCTTCAGCAGGCTGACCGCGCCTTCGTGGCTCTGCACGAGCAACTCGGTCATCCCCGCGACAGCGCCGAAGTTGCCGTCGATCTGGAAGATGTAGCCCGACGGCCGGCCGCCGTGGGGATGCAGGTCCAGCAGCGAGACGGAGCCCAGCTCGTCGAGCAGGATCGCGATCGAGCGCTCGGCCAGTTCCGGGTCGCGCAGCCGGGCGGCCAGGCACAGGATCCACGCCTGGCTCCAGCCGGTGTGTCCACTGCCGTGGTGCAGCCGGGTGGCCAGCGCCTGCCGTACCGCCTCGAAGTCGTCCGGCGTCCCCGACTCGGTGATCCGGGTGCCGGGGTAGAGGCCGTAGAGGTGGGACAGGTGGCGGTGGCCGGGCTCCTGGGAGGGCCGCCGGTCATACCACTCGAGCAGTTCGCCGTCGATCGCAACCGGACGCAGCTGTGGCAGCGCCTTCCCCGCGCGTACGGCGAGCTCGTCGTCGGCCAGCGAGCAGTAACGGGTCAGGACCTCGCGGACGAGCTCCTGGTCCATGGCCGCGCCCGCCGAGATGGCCGCCGGATTGCCTGCCTCGGTGAGGAAATGGTGTTCCGGCGAGGTCGACGGGCTCATCACCAGCTTGCCGTGGGCGTCAGGAACCAGCAAGTCCAGAGCGAAGGAGGTGGCGCTGCGCAGAGCGGGCAGGAGCAGCTCGGGTGCTCCGCCGTACTCGAGGTGGTCCCAGAGGTGGGCGGTGAGCCAGAGCAGGCCGGAGGACCAGTTGGCCCACTGCGGATCGCCGTTGACCGGGGCGCTGAAGCGCCACAGGTCGGTGTTGTGGTGAGTGGTGGCTCCGGCGGCGCCGTAGTAGTGCCGGGCCGCGTCCTGGCCGGTATCGAGCAGGCCGCCGATCAGCTCGAACAGCGGTTGGTGCAGCTCTGGCAGGCCGGCGGGCTCGGCGGGCCAGTAGTTCATCGGGAGGTTGATGTTGGTGGTGTAGTTGCTGCTCCAGCCGGGCCGCACGTCGGCGTTCCAGATGCCCTGCAGGTTGGCGGGCTGGGTGCCGGGACGGGAACTGGAGATCAGCAGGTAGCGGCCGAAGTGGTAGTAGAGCTCGGCGCGCTCGTCGGGCAGCGACAGGTCGACCCGGTCGAAGTAGCCGCGGTGGTCGGCCTCGTGCTCAGCGAGCAACTCCGCCGTGCTCCTGGACAGTGCGGCCTCGACCTGCCGGCGCGCCTGCCGGGCCAGCTCGGCGGTGTCGGCGCTGGGCCGTACGGCATGGCCGCGGAAACCGTCGGCGGCCGCGGCGACCATCCGCACCTCGCCGGATCCGGTGCTCTGGACGGCGATGACGACGGCGAAGCCCATGCCGGCGGCCACCGTGCCGTCGCGGTCGGGTGCGTCGGCGCCGTAGACGACGGCGGGCTCCCGGTCGACGTAATCGGGCAGCACGTTCGCGGGCGCCCGGCCGGTGATCGTGAGCCATTCACCGTCACGGATCACCTCGACCGGGTGTGGTGAGGTGAATGCGGGCAGTTCGAGCGGTCCGCGAGCCGAGGCGACCAGCACGCTGGCGGGAGCGGAGACGAAGCTGATCAGCTGCCCGCCGTCGTGGCTGACGGTGGTCACCGCCCGGGCGAGATCGAGCTCGCGGCGGTAGCCGGAGGGCTCCCCGCCGGAGGTGTGGCGCCATTCGATGAACCCCAGCGGCTGGTAGGCCTGGGTCCAGCCGCTGGACTGCATGCGGCGGCCGAGCCGGTCCGCGCGCTCGAAGTCGCTCGCGGCGATCGCCGCACGCAGTTCCGGCAGCAGAGCGGCGGGCGAGGGGCCCTGCTCGGGCGGCAGGGGGCCGCCCGACCAGAAGGTGTCGAGATTGAGGTCGAAACGCTCCACCTCCGGCCTGCCGTACGCCATCGCGCCGAGCCGGCCGTTGCCGAGCGGGAAGCCGTCGTGAAAGTGGGCGGCGGGTGCGTGCAGCCGGAGGAGATGTCGTGTCGTCACAGCGCGTCGTATGCCTTCTGCTGGATCTGGAGGTAGCGGGTCAGGCCCAGGCCGTTGAGCCCGTCGAGGTAAGCCTGCCAGGCGGAGTCGTCGTCGATGTTCTTCTGCCCCGCGACGAACTGCAGGCTGGACTGGTTGACGTAGTTGTCGATGTTGGTCTGCAGGGTGGCCAGCTCGCCTGCCTCCTCCGGCGCGATCTTGGTGTGCCAGATCGGGAAGATCTGGTCCTTGGGCTCCTTGCCCGCGTACAGCTCGGCGGCCTTGAAGAGGCGGCGCTCGTAGCCCGCCTGGTCGTAGATGTCGGTCGATGCCACCTGGGCGTTGCGGAACTCCTTGGTGTTGTCGTACTCCGCCATCGGCCCCCAGGCGCCCTCCCTCTTCGGCGCGTCCTCGGGCTGCGTCAGCGTCTTGAACGACGGCTTGAGGCTCTCGTCGAGCGCGACATCGCCGGGGCCCGCCTTCGCCCAGTCCTTGCCCTCCTCGCCGACCTGGCCCAGGACGTGTCCCTCGTCGGTGAACAGGTAGTCCAGCAGCTTGATCGCGGCGATCTGGGTCGCCTCGCTCGCCTTGGAGGTGATGACGAAGGAGGCGCCGGGCAGGCTGGGCAGGATGTAGGTGGCATACTGCGCGCCGGACGGGCCGGTCAGCGGGGCCACGGCGTCGTAGTCCTTGTCGCGGCCGTCCTTCTGGCCCAGGGTGACCAGCTGGGCCGGGTGGTGTACCGTCGCCGCGCCGACGACGCTCGCCCCGGCCTTGTCGCCCTTGGCCTTCATCGCGTCCCCGTTCTGGGTGAAGGCCGCCTGGTCGATCAGGCCGTCCTTGTACAGCCCCGCGATGTAGCGCAGGCCCTCGCGCCAGCCGGGCTGCACGGCCTGCAGTTGCACCTTGCCGGCGTTGACCGCCAGCGTGGAGCCGTACGCGCCGGTGGCCTGCGGGTCGTAGACGAAGGCGTTCATGAGGTACGGCAGGAGCGGGTTGGCGGTGCTCGCGCTCAGCGGGATCTCATCGGCCTTGCCGTTGCCGTTGGGATCCTTGGCCTTGAACGCCTTCAGCACCTCGCGCAGCTCGTCGGGGGTGGTGGGCTGCTTGAGTCCGAGCTTCTTCAGCCAGGCCGAGTTCATCCAGAACTTGGAGGGATAGGAGCAGTGGAAGCAGTCGTTCCACTGCGGCATGCCGTAGATCTTCCCGTCGGGCGCGGTCGCCAGCCGCTTGAAGTCGGGCGTCGACTCCAGCGCCTTCTTGACGTTGGGGGCGTACTTGTCGATCAGGTCGTTGAGCGGCACGAGCACGCCCTGCTTGCCCATGCGGATCAGCTCGGCCGGGGAGAACGCGTCGACCCACGGGATGAGCATGTAGACGTCGGGGAGATCGCCGCTGGCCAGCGAGATCTGGCGCTTCTCCTTGGCCGCGGCGCTGTCCCAGGTGGTGGTCTCGAAGGTGAGGCTCACCCCGAGCTTCTGCTGCACGCGCTTGGTGAACGGGCTGTTGCTCAGGTGCTGGTCGGCGTTCTGCTGGGCGAAGATCCTGATGGTGCCGGCCTTCTGCTCCTGCTTGGGCTCCTCGGCGGAGCAGGCGGCCAGGGCCAGGAAACCGGCGGTGAGTGCTGCGACGACTCTGACGGACACGGTGATACCTCGATGTCTGTAGGTGGGGGGTGTGTCAGCCCTTGACGGAGCCGATCATGAGGCCCTTGGTGAAGTGCCGGGCGACAAAGGGGTAGATGAGGAGCACGGGAACGGTCGAGATCACGATGAGCGAGTATTTGAGCAGATCGGCGAGTTGCTGGCGCTCCATGGCGGTGGCGACGTCCATGCCGTTGCTCTGGGTGTTGAGGATGAGGATGTTGCGCAGCACGAGCTGCAGCGGATAGAGGTCGTGGCTCTTGAGATAGAGCAGAGCGTCGAAGTAGGAGTTCCAGTTGCTGATCGCGTAGACCAGGGCGATCACCGCGATCATGGGCTTGGCCAGCGGCAGCACGATCGACCAGAGGACCCTGAAGTGGCTCGCGCCGTCGATCTCAGCGGCCTCGAACAGCTCGCGAGGGATGGAGTGGCGCAGGTAGGTGCGCGCGATGATCACCTGCCAGACGGCGATCGCGTTCGGCACGATCAGCGCCCACCGCGTGTCGATCATGCCGAGAGACTTGACGACCAGGTAGGTGGGGATGAGGCCGCCGCCGAACAGCATCGTGAAGACGATCAGCCGGGTGAGGATCGCGCCTCCGACGAAATCCGTGCGCGACAGCGGGTAGGCCAGCATGAGAGTGAGGCTGACGCTGACGAACGTCCCCACGGCCGTGTAGAAGAGCGAGTTGCCGAAGCCGACGAGGATCTGCGGATCCGACAGCGCCACCTCGAAGCCGCGCAGGGTGAAGTCCACCGGCCAGAAGGTGACCCGGCCGGAGCTGACCGCGTTCGGATCGCTGAGGGAGCTGGCCACGATGTAGAGCAGCGGCAGCAGCACGACCGCCAGGAAGGTGGCGAGCAGCACGTAGACGCCGACCATGAACAGCCGGTCCGTCCGCGATTGCCTGATCATGGTTACCAGAGCCCCGATCCGGTGACGCGCTTGGCGACCCTGTTCACGACGATGAGCAGGACGAGGTTGACGGCGGAGTTGAACAGTCCGACCGCGGTGGCCTGGCTGAAGTCGGCGTTGAGCAGGCCGACCTTGTAGGTATAGGTGGCGATGATCTCCGACTGGCTCAGGTTCAGCGGGTTCTGCAGAAGGAACGCCTTCTCGAAGCCGACGGCCATGATGTTGCCGACGCCGAGGATCAGGATGATGGCCGCGGTCGGCATGATGCCCGGCAGGTCGACGTGGATGATTTTCTGCAGGCGGGTGGCCCCGTCCACCCGGGCGGCCTCGTACAGCCCGGGATCGACGCCGGCCAGCGCGGCCATGTAGACGACGGCGGAGTATCCGGCGGTCTGCCAGATGTCGCTCCACACGTAGATGTGCCGGAAGTAGTCGGGGTTGCCGAGGAAGTCGACCGCGGGGATGCCGAACAGCCCAAGCGCGTCGTTGACCAGCCCGATGCTGGGCGACAGGACGAGGATCGTCATGGAGACGACCACGACCGTCGAGATGAAGTACGGCGCGTAGGTGACCATCTGCACGGTCCGCTGGAAGAATCCGCGCCGGATCTCGTTGAGCGCCAGTGCCAGGATGATCGGGATCGGGAAGCTAGCGAGGAGGAAGTAGGCCGACAGGATGAAGGTGTTGCTGACCAGCGTCCAGAAGACCGGGTTGTCGAAGAAGGCGCGGAAGTGCTTGAAGCCGGCCCACTCGCTCCCCCAGATGCCGTCCAGGACGCTGTAGTCCTTGAAGGCGATGACCGCGTTGGCCATCGGGATGTACTTGAAGATCGCGAAATAGGCCACCGGCACCGCGACGAGCAGGTAGAGCTGCCAGTTCCGCCGAACGCGGCGCAGGCGCGTGCTAGTGGCCATATACCCTCACCTCGATCAGTTCCGCCGGCGCGGCGGGGAAGCGCACCCACACCTCGTGGGCGACCAGACCGTCCAGCTCCGCGCGAGCCGTGCCGGCTCCGGTCAGACCGGCCGCCACCTGGGCGCCGTCGTCGATCTCGATGACGAAGGGTAGGTCGGCCCCATCACCGAACCGGGCCTCGATCCGCCGCAGCCGCCACGCACCCTCCAGGTCGACGCGGACCCACTCGCCGCTCCAGCCGTGCTCGGTGCTGTAGTCGGTGACGTTATGAGCGGGTGATCCGCTGCTGAACACCGGCCGGTCGGCTGACAGCAGCCGCTCGCTGCCGGGCCGGTAGCGCAGGCTCGGCGGCCCAGAGGGCAGTTTGCGCGGCTGACCGGTCCACTCGGGGCCACCGGTCGCCAGGATCGTGAGGGTGGCGGGCTCCAGACCCTCGGCGCTCGCGCGCAGGACGTTGACCCCGGCATAGTGGGAGCGGAACTCGATCGCCCCGATCCCGTCCACGACGGGCAGTTCGATGGAGGTACCGGTCGGAAAGAGGCCCCCACCTTCCAGGACCTCGATGGTCACCGGGCGCTCGTCGGCGACGACGGCGCCGCTCTCGTCAACGAGTTCGACCAGGAGGTGGGCGTCGTCGGTGCCGTCCGTCGCGATCGTCTCGGTGTCCGCGGTCAGCCGTACGGCTCGCGCGGTGCCCTCGATCGGCCAGGCGGGCGGCTCGATGCCGCGTAGCTTCTTGCGATACCAGTAGTAGGAGCGCAGCGGCACACGGAAGTAGTCGATGAAGCCCATCCGGCTCATGTCGGTGATGATGCTGCCATGGTGGAAGGCGCACCACAGCGCGATCCCGGCCCTCCAGGGGTGCTCGATCTCGACGCCGTCGGTGTAGCGCGGGCCGTAGACGCCGGGCCGGTTCTCGATGGCGCTGCCGTACTCGGTGACCAGGCTGGGCCAGGGCGGCTGGTGGAAGAGTGCCGCGCCGTCGCCGTTGTAGCCGGCCAGGTCGCCGAGCTCGTCGAAGCCGCCTCGCTGCGCGCCGCCGACCGCGGCGGGCCTGGTCGGGTCGAGCTGGTGAGCCAGGTCCACCAGGCGGGTGATGAGCTTCTTGGCCTCGGGCATCACCTGCGCGTCTGTGAAGAAGGGCTCGTTGCTGACGCTCCAGACGATGATGCTGGGATGGTTGCGGTTGACGCGGATCATCTCCGCCAGCGCGCGCAGGCAGCTCTCCTCGAATTCGGCCTGGTCCTCCTCATGCGGCGGGTAGGCGCTGGCGTTCCAGTAGCCCTCCGCGTCGTGGCCGCCCACGCCCCAGAAGTGCAGCTCCGACCAGAACAGCAGGCCCTGCCGGTCGCATTCGGCGGCGAACCGCTCGTGGTGGGGATAGTGGGAGCCGCGGATGAAGTTCATGCCGCACTCCTTGATCATCGCGACGTCCCGCCGGATGCCGGCGTGGCTCACCGCGTCACTCCAGCCGGCGTGGTCCTGGTGGACGTTGGCGCCGTTGATGAGGTAGTGCTCGCCGTTGAGGAAGAAGCCGCCGTCCGTGGTGAACTCGACGGTCCTGAAGCCGAAGGTCGTGCTGGCCTGCTCGCCGTTGCTCAGCCGCTGGTCGAGCCGGTAGAGGACCGGGGTGTCGGGGTGCCACCGCCGGACTTCGTCGAGGACGAGCTGCGTCCGGTGGGTTCTGGTCTCGCCTGCCTCCAGCCGGATGTGAGCGCTAACAGCTATCAGCTCGCCACCTTCCAGGCTCACCACGGACTCCAGCTGCCCGTCGAAGGGCACGTCCCCGTCGTTGACCAGCTCGGTGGCGATCTCGACGCGGTTGCCGTCTGTCGTGACCGCCGTGCCGTACCAGGCGAAGCGGGCCTTCTCACCGACGATCAGCGACACGTCGCGATAGATCCCGCCGTTGAAGACGTGCTCGCCCGCCCGCGGCGCCAGGCGCGGGTTCCATTCGTTGCTCACCCGCACGGTGAGCTGGTTGACCCCGGGCCGGATCGCCGCGGAGACGTTCATCACGAAAGCGGTGTAACCGCCGAGGTGCCGGCCTACGTGCCGGCCGTTGACGTAGACCTCGGCGTCTTGGAACACGCCCTGGAACTCCAGGGCGACATGCTTGTCGGGGTGCTCGACGACGAAGTCCCGCCGGTAGACGCCGCGCCCCACGTAGAAGCCGGATTCCAAGAAGTACGGCTGGCCGAAGGAGTGCGGCAGCCCAACGTCGCACCAGTCGCTGTCGTCGTAACCGGGCTCGGTGGCGCCGGACGGGTCACCGTAAGTGAACTTCCATGACCGGTTGATCAGGGACTTGGAGGGGGAAGGCACGATGGCGGCTCTCCGAGAGAAGGGGGCGTGAACGTTCACGGAGCACCGTGAACGTTCACGACTTCTGTTAGAAACGTCACGTTAAAGAGCGGGGCGTCTCCGTGTCAATGGGCACTTCGTCAGGCCGATTCGCGCCAGATCAGGTGCGGCATGACAACGCGCCGCATGGGCTGGAGCGGGGCGAAGTCGGCCGCGGTGAGCTCGTCGGCGATGTCCAGCGCGGCGCTCACCACGGCCTCACGCCCCATCGACAGCGTCGTCAGGCGCGGGTGCACCGCCTCGCCCAGGCTCAGCCCGTCTATCCCGCAGATCCTGACCCGCCCGGGGACGGCGACGCCCAGCGCGTGCGAGGCCTGCACGGCGCCGATGGCCATGAGGTCGTTGAAGACGAGCACGGCATCCAGCTCCGGATGGGCGGCCACGAGCTGGGTGAATGCCTCACCTCCCCCGGCCATCGATTCCTCGCCGATCGTGATCATTCGTGCTGACTCGGCGCCGGCGAGCTCCTCGAACCACACCCGCCGGGGCGAGGGGGAATAGGTCGGCGAGTCTCGCAGCGAGAAGGCGGAATCGATCATCCCGACGTGCCGCGCGCCCTTGGCGCGCAGCGCCTCGATCGCCTGCCGTACGCCCTCGCGCAGATCGATCTCCACCGAGTGCATCCCTGGCCTGTCCATCAGGCGGTCCACCATGATCAGCGGAACGCCACCGCTGACCCGCGCGAGGTCGTCGTCCGGCAGGAAGAAGTGGCCCATGAACAGATCCACCTGCTCCGCCAGCATCTCCATGGCGGCCGACTCCTCCTCCGTCTCCGTCGAGGCCATCACCACGTGCCAGCCCCGAGCCGCGGCTGCGTTGAGCAGGTCCCCGGCGATCTCGGTGTAGTACGGATTGCGGAACGAGGCGACCAGATAGCCGATCGCGCGGGTCTTCTTCCTGGCGACGAGATTGCGGGCGAACCGGCTCGGCCGGTAGCCGAGGCGCTCGCACGCCTCCAGGACACGCTGTTTCGTCTGCTCGTTGATCTCTCCCATTCCGTTGATCGCACGGGTCACGGTCTGCCGGGAAACCCCTGCAGCCTGGGCCACATCGTTGATCGTCACACGCTTCGCCATCGCCATCCTCAGGTCCGTTCTGAAGCTGATCGTAGTGACGAGCCGGTCATACGACGGAGGCGAAGCTCAGGAGCAGAAGCGGAACGCGGCGAGCCTGACGTCCCCGTGCAGGCCGATCCGAAGGTCGTGAACGCCGTCAGGTGCCGAGTCCAGATCCGGGGCGACGGTCGTCCACCCGTAGCGCCCCCGGTGTCGGGCACCGCGATCTCGGCGAGCAGCCGATCGCCCGCCGTGAAGGCCAGGCGCCCCTCACCGGCGACCTCGGCCTCGACCCGGGCCGCGCCGGACAGGCCTGCGGAGCGGAAGAGCACGGTCGCGGGCCGGCCACTGGGGGCGATCGCATCTCCGGTGGAACGGCTGGCGTCCACCAGGGTGATGCCCGTGTAGTCGTCGAAGTCCACAGCCGAGGTCCGCCGGTCGACGACGGTGCGCGGTCCGGGGACGGGTCCGCCCGCGGTGATGGTCGCCCCGAGAACGAGCTCGCCGGCGGAACGGCCCACCAGCACCTCGTAGTCGCCGGGGTCGACGGCGAAGGAGACGCTGGTCACGTCCCAGCGAGCCAGGTGCTCGGCTGCCAATCGGAAGGTGAGTTCCCGGGTCGCTCCGGGAGCCAGCCGGACTTTGCGGAAGTCGGCGAGCCGGAGCCGGGGCGCTTCGTAGCGCGCGTTCAACGTCCGCACGTAGAGCTGCACCACCTCCGATCCCGGCCTGGCGCCGGTGTTGGTCAGCGTCATCGAGACGACGTTGTCCGCGGAGATCCTCAGGTCACTGTAGGCGAACTCGGTGTAGGAGAGCCCGTGGCCGAAGGGATTACAGCGGGTCGGCCCGGTGGTACTGGTACGGATGTGGAGCGGGCCGGTCTGGTCGATGAGGATCTCGCCGAGGAGGGCGAGCCGACACCGGCTGCTCAATGCCAAGCTCACCCGGACCGCCATGGAGGGCAAGGTGCAAGGCCTGAACAAGGACAGCAAGTACGCCTACGGCTTCAGCGACGAGCTGCGCAACGGCGTGCGCGTGGTCGGCCACAACGGCGGCATCCCCGGCTACTGGGGGCCAGACCAAGTACGAGAGAAAGGGGCAGTCTCCCGCTCGGAGAAATTGCTGATCAATGGGTACGGCGACGCGGTGCCAGGACCTCGGTGACCTTGGCGATGGCTTCAGCACCGGGTTTGACGTAGCGCATGGCCCCGATCCCGCCCTGGAAGCGCCGCGGGCCCGCCTGAGCTGAGGATCTGGGGCGATGAGTACGCCCCCGATCACCGGGCCGCTCAGCGCTTGCAGCGGGCCCCTTCGGCCGGGGACTTGAGGTCGATGAGGTAGGCGGCCACGGTGTCGTTGACGCAGGCGTTGCCGGCCAGGAGGGCGCCGTGCTGCTCGCCCTCGACGGCAAGCAGGCTGCCCCCCAGCTCCCTGGCCAGGTTGACGCCGCCCTCGTGCGGCGTGATGGCGTCGCCCGTGACGGAGACCGTCAGGGTGTCGGGCAGGCCCTTGACGCCGGTGGCGTACGGGTAGCCGAGGGTCGGCTTGACGGGCCACTGCTCGCAGCCGTCGCGCGCCTCCTTGACCGGACGGCCGTGGTCAGTGAACGGCGCCGCCTTGAACCAGGCCCGGTTCAGCGCGGTCTCCTGCGCCGGGGTGTGGCGTTCCTCGTCCAGGCAGTTGATCGCCAGGGTGGCCTCGAGCGAGTCCGGGTAGACGCCGCCGGCGCTCCGCCCGTGGTAGCCGTCACGCAGCTTCAGCAGGGTGTCGCCCTTGCCGGCCTTCACCTCGGTGAAGCCCGCGATCGCGGCGGGCCACATCGCCCGGTTGTACAGCGCGGCCGTCACCCCCTCGATCGCCTGCTCGAAGGTCAGCCCGCGCAGGTCGGACGTCCGCGCGGGCCTGTCGATCAGCGGCCGGACGAGCTTGTGGAAGACCTTGGTGGCGCGCTTCGGGTCCGTGCCGAGCGGGCAGGCCTGCTTCTGCTCGGCGGCGCATGAGGCGGCCAGGCGCTCGAACGCGGCCTGCATCCCGGTGGCCTGCTGGAGGCGCCGCTCGCGGGTGCCGGCGAGGGGGTCCATCGCCCCGTCGAGTACCAGCGCGCGGACCTTCTTGGGGAACATCTCCGCGTACACGGCGCCCAGCCGGGTGCCGTAGCTGGTACCGGCGTAGGAGAGCTTGTCATCGCCCAGGGCCTGGCGCAGCACGTCCAGGTCCCGGGCGACGTCGCGGGTGCCGACATGCGCGAGCAGCCGCGTGCCGCCCGAGCGCTTGGCGCACTGCTGGTAGAGCCGGCGGGTCTCCTGCCGGGTCCAATCGTCCAGGCCGGCGGGGATCGAGGAGAGCTTGGCCCCGCGGTCCCGCTCGGCGTCGGTGTAGCAGTCGAGCGCCGGCGTGGAGGCGCCGACGCCGCGCGGGTCGAACCCGACCAGGTCGAAGCGCTCGGTGATGGGCGACTTCGCCCATACGGCGGCGGTCAAAGCCGCGTGGTCGGTGCCGGGGAAGCCGGGGCCGCCGGGGTTCAGGACGAGCGACCCGATCGGGTTCTTCCCGCGCGCGGGCACCCTCAGCAGCGCGATCTCCGCCTGGCTGCCCTTCGGAACGCGGTAGTCGAGCGGCACCTTGAGCCGCGCGCACTCGGCCTTGACGGCCGGCGCGCCCGGGGGCAGCTGCGGTTCGCAGGGCTTGAACGCCAGTTTCTGCCCGTAGAAGCGGTCCAGGCCGGTGCCGGGAGAGGCGGGCTGTTGTCCGGCCTGGCCGGTGCCGGGGGTGGCGGGCTGTTGTCCGGCCTGGCCGGTGCCGGGGGCGGCGGGCTGTTGTCCGGCCTGGCCGGTGCCGGGGGCGGCGGGCTGTTGTCCGGCCTGGCCGGTGCCGGGGGCGGCGGGCTGACCCGCGCACGCGCCGAGCAGCAGCGTCAGCGCCGCGGCGCCCAGGACGACGGCCGGGGTCTTTCGATATGACATGGGTGTCCTCATTGTCGAAGTGATGATCAGCTGGAGGTTTCGCGGGCTCCCAGTCACACTCAGGGCGCGCGACAGCGAGCTAACAGCGTGCCCTTGGGGCACGGTCAAGGAGCGTCCCGAATCCGGCCGCGAAGCGGTTCGGGCAGCCCTGCGCCGTCCGAGCGCCATTTTGACTGTGCCCCAGGGGCATGGTGTGAACTGGCGGTCAACGACGCGAGAGGCGCCCTGCGGCCACAGACGACGAGGGAGGTGGAGAATGGCGTGGAGCACCCGTCAACTTGCCGGCCTCACGGACGTGACGGTGAAGGCCATTCGGCATTACCACGAGATCGGGTTGCTGGATGAGCCCGAACGTACGGCCAACGGCTACAAGCAGTACAAGGTCTCGCATCTGATCCGGCTGCTGCAGATCAAGCGGTTGCGCGATCTGGGGGTGACGCTGTCGCAGATCGCGGCGATGGAGCGGGCCGACGAGGAGCCGGACGAGGCGATCCGGCTGCTGGACGCCGAGCTGGCGGCGACGGTCGAACGGCTCAACCGGGTACGCGCGGAGCTGGCCGTCATCCTGCGCCATCGCGCACCGATGCACGTGCCTCCCGCGTTCGCTCCCCTCTCCAGAAAACTCTCCGACACGCACCAGTCCTTGCTCATGGTCTATTCGGCGGTCTTCAGCGACGAGGGCATGGAGAAGTTCCGCGAGGTCATCGCCGAGGACAACGACATCCAGGACGAGCTCGAGGCCCTTCCCCCGGACGCCGACGAGGCCGCGATCGAGCGGCTCGCCGCGCGCATGGCACCGGTGATCCGCAGGTCGCGGGAGAAGCACCCGTGGCTGAACGACCTGGTGGAGGATTCGCCACTGGGACCGGAGCTGGCCGGGAACACGATGGCACACGCGGTGGTGGAGTTCTACAACCCCGCTCAGATACGAGTCATGCAGCGCGTGAACGTCATCCTCGAACAGGAGACAGACACACAGGATGACGACGCAGCCGGAGCTGACGCCGCCAACGCCCCGCGCGCAAACGTGAGCGTGAGCGAAGAACGATGACCGGAGCCTGACATGCTCGACGAGCGGCGGAGACGCCGGGCCATCCAGCGGGTTCAGCAGGGAAACGGACGTCTACTCAAGCCTTTCCGCTGGTGGCAGCCGCTTACCCGGGCTTTGTTCCACCTTCCGCTGCACACCGATGACGGCCGGCAGTTGGCGTACGCCGTCGATGTCAACCATGTGCGGCGGTTCTTCTCCGAAGACGGAAAGGGGAAAGCCCACCTGTACCTCGACGGCAGGCATCACGCCGAGTCCAGGATGCCCGCCGTCTTCCCCGTCCAGGGCGGCACCATCGATGTGGCGGTGACGGCCTTCGGCCTCAGGCGCTGCCACTACGTCACCACCGAGGGGCGCGAGCACCAGCTCATCCCGGACCGGCGCTCCGGCGAAGGACGCCGCGCATACCTCGACCGCGAGCGCCCCGCACTCAGCCGCCTGATCAGTAGGGATCTTCCGCCGAACCCCGCCGCCGGGCCTGTCACCTGTGCCAGCCGCCATGATCAACGGCTTGGCGTTAACCGCTGTACCGATGTTCCCGAGGCCGCATCTGTGCCCACGGGTCGGCGGGGCTCCGTCCATCGGCGCCCGGCTGTCGTCGCGGTCATGCTGCCTGGTCGTCACTCCGACGTTGCTCGTTCGGGGCTCATGACACGCTTCTTACCGGCACGTCGTCCACGGGCAGCTCGCCAGACCTCCCCTGGGACGAGCGAAGCTCCGCGGCCACCGCCCGTTCCCGCAGCTGCGCCGCCTCCGCCCGTACCGCCTCCAGCTCGGCCCGCAGATCCTCCAGCCGGATCCGCTCCAGTCTCAGCTCCGCCAGCAACCCGTCCCGCTCCTTCGCCGCGGCGTCAGCCCGGGACTTCTCTCGGGAGGCCAGCTTCCGCTCCCGGGTCAGCGACGCGGACGCCTCCGCCACCTTCCCCTCCAGCCGCTCCACCTCGGCCGCCGCCTGCGATGCCTCCTTCAGCGCCACCGCCCGGTCCCGCTCGGCCTCCGCCGCCGCCCGTTCGGCAGTGACGGCCCGCTCCACCGCCCGATCCCGCTCCTGCGCCGCCGCCTCCGCGCGGACCTGCGCCTCGATCATCTTCCGTTCGGCCTGCTCACGCTCCCGCACGGCCGCCGCCGTCTCGTCCCGGGCCCGGTCGCGTTCCCCCCGTGCCTGGTCGGCCTCCTCCTGGGCCTGTACGACCTGCGCCCGCGCCTCGGCCGTGCGTTGCTCAGCCTGCTCCAGGGCTTCATCTGCACGCCGCTCGGCCAGCTCCGCCCGCTCGACCAATTCATGAACGGCCTGGTCCCTGGCCTGCTCCGTCAGCTCGCCCCGGTGCAGCGCCTCCTCGGCCCGCCGCTCGGCCGTCCTCGCGCGTCGCTTCGCCTCCTCGGCCGTCTGCAGCGCCTGCCGTTCGGTGCTCGCGGCCTCCCGCAACGCGGCCAGCGCCTGCTCCCGCGCCCGCTCGGCATCACCCAGTGCCGTCTCGCGCTCGGCCTCCGCCTCTTCGAGCCGTACCCGCATCTCGGCCGTCTGCCTGCGGGCGTGCTCGGTGGCCTCGCGCGCCAGCCGTACCTGCTCGAACGCCTGCTCCCGCTCGGTGCGCGCGATAGCGACGCGCGTGTGCGCCTCGGCCTGCACCGCACTCACCTTCGCCTCGACCCCCGCCGGACTCAGCTCCTCGGCCAGGGCCCGCGCCAGCGGCTCGATGGCGGCGGCGAGCCCGCTCTCCATCCGGTCGTACAACTGCTCGGCCCTGGCCAGCGCCCCCTCCAGCCCCGGCGTGGCCCGCCGCAACTCCCGCTCCCGCTTGGCCGCCGCCTGGCAGTCCTTCTCAGGGCAGTACGCCTTGGGCCGCCCTCTCCCCCGCCGCTGCTCGATCGGCGCCCCACAGTGCTTACAAGGCGTTACCACACTGGCATCCGGAGTCACGGCGGACAGCCTACCATTTTTGATTTTCCAGAAAATAAAATTCAAAAAACATGACCAGTTGCACCAGGCCCGCCGTAGGCGCGGCGGGCGCATGGCGAGTTGCGCGCGGCGGGAGAGAGCTCGCAGGCGCCACGAGGGTCGGTGCTCGACACGCTGACCCCGCAGGAGCTGCGGATCGCCGGCCTGGTCGCCGACGGCCCGTCCAGCAAGGAGATCCCTGGACAGGTCGCCGATAGCCTGTCCAGCAAGGAGATCCCGGGCTGCTCGCCGACGACCTGTCCAGCAAGGAGATCCCGGGCTGCTCGCCGACGACCTGTTCAGCAAGGAGATCGCCGCCCGGCTCTTCCTCGGCCCGGGCTGGACGTACGCGGCGCGGCCGGGCGCACAGCAGTACGGCGGCCAGCCGAGCACGCGGACCTGGTGCCGGCCACCACCGCGCCGGCCCAGTCCGCAGGTAGGCGTCGGTACCCGTACTGAACTGGCGTCCCTGGTAGTTCTACGGAAGGCACCGGTAGCGGGACAGGACATGCTCTGAACATGCCTGAGAACAACATCTGGAGCGAAGAGTTCGGCGCCGCTACGGACGCGCCGATCCTGCTGATCATGGGTTCGATGTCGCAGGGCGTCCTGTGGCCGGGCGCGTTCGTCGGCAGGCTGACGGCCGGTGGCCGGCGCGTGATCCGATACGACCACCGCGACACCGGCCGCTCGGACACCATCGACTTCGACAAGGAGCCTTATACATGGGACGACATCAAGAACGACGTACTGCGGGTGATGGACGCGCATGGCCTGGACAGCGCTCATCTCGTCTGCCATTCGGCGGGCGGGCTGCTCGGCCAGCTGATCGCGGTGGAGCGGCCGGAGCGGGTGCGCACACTCACCGTCATCGGTTCTTCGCCGCTCGGCGGCGGTGAGGGCGCGGTGATCATGCGGGCGTTGATGGGCGAGCCGCAGCCCGAAGGCAGCCTGCCGCCGCCGGCGCCGGAGTTCGTCGAGTTCTTCCGTGCGCTGATCACGAATCCGCCGCCCGCCGGCCGACGCGAGCAGATCGACCTCATGATTGCCGAGCAGCGCGTCCTGCACGGGACGGGGCTGCCCTTCGACGAGGACGCCGCCCGCCTGCTGCAAGAACACATCTACGACCGGGCCCGCGATCTGTCCGCCGTGGCCAATCACCGCCGGGCCGCAGCGGCGAACCCGGACTTCGAGCCGGTGGGCGTCCTGGACCGGATCAAGGCGCCGACCCTGGCCATCGAGGGCACCTGCGAGCCCGCCAAACCGGGTCACAGCGCGCTCATCGCGGAGCGGATCCCAGGGGCGCGGCTGATGATGGTGGAGGGGATGGGGCACACGCTGCCGGTGGAGGTGCACGAGGAACTGGCGACGGCGATCCTCGCGCACACGGCGACATGATCGCCCTGCCAGGGCCTGGGTGCCGCCCCTGAGCGGGGCGGCACCGGGCTTCAAGGAATGACCGGACGTTTGGCCCAAATGACGACAAAAGGAATGTAGTTTATGCAGGTGATCTCCTACCGCCCTACCGTCCCCGCCGACCTCGAGCGCGTGACCGCGTGGAGCGTGACCGAACCTGTCGGCTGGATCCCCGCCGACCGTTACCTCGCGGATCTGGCCGAGAACATGTACCGGCCGGAATGGACGTGGATCGCCGAGGTTGACGACCGGATCGTGGCACGGGCGCTGTGGTGGGGGCCGAGGGACAGCGCGCACCCGGTCGCGCTCGACTGCCTCGACGTGGATCCCACGGTGGGTGAGCGCACCGCCATCGCCGCCGAGCTGATCAGGGCTGCGCTGGCCGGGTTTCCGCAGCCGGTGCAGTACGCGATCAAGGCGGCGGGCGGCTGGCGCGACGATCCGGCCGCCTCGATGGCCGTGGAATGGCGGCGGGCGGCAGCACACGCGGCGGGCCTCACCCGGGAAGTGGAGCGGCTGCAGTTCGAGTGGGCACCCGCCGACGGGGTGCCCCCGGTGACCGGCGTGCTGCGGTTCGCCGAGGCGTCCGACGATGAGTTCCTGACGGTATTCACGAGAATCGCCGAGCGCAGCCTGGACGCCCAGACCCGGGCGAACCTGGCGGCCAAGGGCGTGGAAGCGACCGCGCGCGAAGAGATGGACTTCTATCTCAGGGCGCCGGGCAAGCGGGAGTGGTGGCGGATCGCCTATACGCACGAGGGCGAGGTGGCGGGCATGGCGATCCCCTCGGCGACGCCGTACAACGTGAATGTCGGGTATCTCGGGGTGGTCCCGGAGTTCCGGGGGCGCGGCTACGTGGACGAGATACTCGCCGAGATCACCCGCATCCACGCGGCCAACGGAGAGTCGCGCATCACCGCCACCACCGACATGGGCAACGCGCCGATGGCGGCCGCGTTCGGACGCGCCGGATACCGCAACACGGAGATTCGGATCAACCTCTCCAACGACCTGCGGCCCTAAGGGCTGCTACCCGGGGTTGAGCAGCATACGAACAACGGTCGCGTTTGGCGGCCCGCGGAGCTCGACCAAAGAGGTCGCGCGAATGGGCGGTCGACAGGGCGGCGTCGAGGGTGTGCGTCCAGCCAGGCCCAATGGGTGAGCCGCCGTGGGCTCGACCCTGATTGCCATGATGCCTGACCAGCAAAGAGGAGCACACCTGTGACAGACGCGACGGCCTTCCTGCTCGAACGCCTGCACGCGGCCGGCCTGACCGACGTCGTCGCGGTCGAACCAGCCACTGGAGGCCTGGCCGCGACCGCGGGGCTCGCGCGCCGCGGTGACGGCACGTCGGTGTTCGTCAAGGCGTTCGATGAGCCGCTGTCGGACGACGCCTTCGCCGCGGAGGCCGAAGGGCTCACCGTGCTGCGCGAGACGGGCGGCGTCCCCACACCCGAGATCATCGTCGCGGACCGCGACCTGCTCGTGCTGTCCGTACTGCAGCCCCGGCCGGGCACCGAGGCCTTCTGGGAGCAGCTCGCGCATGCGCTGGCCCACCTTCACACCACCACGCGGCACCCCCGGTTCGGATGGCACCGGGACAACTGGCTGGGCCGTCGCCGGCAGGTCAACACCTGGGATGACGACGGGTTCGAGTTCTTCGCCCAGCACCGTCTGCTGCGCTGGCTCGACGAGCGTCGCGTCCAGGAGGCGCTCGACGCCGCGGACCGGGCGGCGCTGGAGCGACTGTGCGACCGGCTGCCCGAACTGCTGCCGGTCAGGCCCGCGTGCCTGACGCACGGCGACCTGTGGGCGCTGAACGTCATGGCCGCCCCCGACGGGCGGCCCGCGCTGATCGACCCGGCCGTGTCCTACACGTGGGCCGAGGTCGACCTGGCCCACCTGTGGACGACTGCGCCGCCGCCCGAGGCGCATGGGTTCTTCGAGCTGTACGCCGAGCTGACCGGGCTCGACCGCGACTGGCGCGAACGCATGCCGATCCTCCAGCTACGGCAGCACCTGGCCGTGATCGCCCAGTTCGACCCGGACTGGGGCGCCGCCGACCTCGTGCGCGCCACGCTCGCCCCGTTCCGGCAGCGGCCCTGAGCTCAGCTCAGCAGATCACTGCCTTGGCGGTTGAGAACCAGGCTCGCTGGACGGCGGCGCCCGGCGCAAGTCAGGCGTACGTCCAGCCAGGCGAGCAGTGGGTGGCGTAGCTGGGGTGGATGGGCACCTCGCGCACCTTGCCGTACACGATCAGCATCCCCTTGCGGGGGGAGATACGCACGTCGAGCACGTCCAGGGCGACGGCGTCGCCGGTGCGCAGCCCGGCATGGAACGGGAGTGGGGCTAGCGCGCCATCACACGGGCGGGGCCAGTCCTCGACGGCGCGCAGCCGGCGGATCTACGCGTTGGCGTCCATCGCCGCGGTCTTGGGGATGTCCTCGCGGGGCGCTGGCGGCCTTGCCCAGGCCGCGCCGCAGGTGGAAGTCGTCGAGCGGGGCCAGGGTGTTGTTGACGAAACGCACCGAGCGTTTGAGGTCGGCCTCACGCAACAGGTGGCGACAGTAGTCGCGCACCGCCCAGTCCCGGGCACGGGCGTCGATGAGGGTCGCCGCCGGTGGTCGGTCGCTCGGTCGGCCACGCCAGATACATCCGCACCCGGGAGGCGTAGGTGCGGCGGGTGTCGGCCGCCGGCGGCACTTGTTCCAGCAAGGCGGTGTAGTAACTCGTAGGCGGCGGGTAGCGGGGGGCGGGCGTCCCGCCGTCCCGGCTCGACGGAGTCCGTGTTCTCGGAAGTTGCCGGCGGGGGTTGTGACCTGGTCGGGACCGGATTCTCGGAAGTCGCGACCGGAGTGTGCTTCCGGGAAGACGTGTTCTCGGAAGTTTCCGCCAACCGTCACGTTCGATGAGGTCGCCGGGCGGCGCCCGTGGATCCACGGCTGCTCGATGCCGCGGTATTCCTCGACCGGGATGGGCTGGAGGCCGTCGCGCATACGGCTGGTGTGGAGGCGGCCGTCCGAGTTCGTGGGCGACCGGCGGGGCCAGACGAGCTTGCCCTCCTTGGCCGCCGTCGCGAGCGCGGCCCGGAGCCGACAGGCTCGAGGTCGCGAGCGCGGCCCGGAGCCGACAGGCTCGAGGTCGCGAGCGCGGCCCGGAGCCGACAGGCTCGAGGTCGCGAGCGCGGCCCGGAGCCGACAGGCTCGATCAGCCGATCGGTGGTGCGAGGTATTCCAGCGCATAACCGTCGCCGGAGGGGGTTACGCGGGCGATGCCGGGTGAGTCGAGGTGGGCCCCGGCTACGAAGTGGTGTGGTTGGGTCAGCTGTTCGAGGAGGACCGCTCGCGCGGCGCGGGCCTGGGACTGGTTGCCGTCGAGCTCCCAGGACACGTTCGGCTGATCGAATTGGAGCGTGGGAACGTGAACGGTGTCGCCCCAGACGAGAAGGTGGCCGGTGCCGCTCCTGACGTCGTAGACGGTGTGACCGGGCGTGTGGCCCGGTGTCGGGATCGCGGTGGTCCAGTCGTTGATCGCGACCTTCTCCGACACGGGTACGACCCGGTCGCGGATCGGCTCGAGCCGCCCCGTGAACACCGAGGCGTCGCCCGCGCCGATCCACACGCGCTCGAGTCCGGCGAACGCCTCTGAACCGTCCGGCGCGATCAGGCCGCTCACGTGGTCTTCGTGCCTGTGGGTGATGGCCACATCGGTGACCTGCGCGCGGTCGATCCCCGCCTCGTCGAGCGCGTCGTAGATCAATCCCATGGTGGGATCGTGCCAGGCGTTGGAAGCGCCGGTGTCGATGAGAACCGACCGCGTGCCGTCGGTGACGAAGAAGGCGTTGACCGACAGCCGCAAGTTGTCGCCGGCCAGCGGGACGGCGGCCGGCAGCTCATCGAGCGCGTGCCCGTCCTCGTCGCGGAGCCGCGTCGGCGGCATGTCGATGTACCCGTCTCGCAACGAGATCACCTGCAGATCGCCGAATTCGAACGTGGCATGGTGCCGGCCACTCGAGATCAAACGCATGGAACCTCCGTCGTGTCGGGCGCACACCGCCCGTCTTCGATAGAAGACAATATCTTCTTTAGAAGAAACTCTACACTGTGGCCAGCGAGGTATCCATCGATCGAGGAGCACGGTGGTCGAGCAAGACGGAAACGCGGCCGAAGCACAGTACGGTGACGACCTGGCCGGCGCGTTCGGCGGTAACGTGCGGCGACGCCGCGAGGAGGCGGGCCTGACGCTGGAGCAGCTGTCCACACAGTCGTCGGTCAGCCGGGCGATGCTGTCCAAGGTCGAACGCGGTGAGAAGAGCCCGACGATCGGCGTCGCGTCCAGGATCGCCCACGCGCTCGACGCGTCGCTCTCGGACCTGATCGGTGCGCCAGCCGCTGCCGCGTCCGGTGTGGCCATTGTCATGCGCAAGAACGATCGCCCCGTTTTCCGTGACCCGGAAACCGGCTTCGAGCGGCACATGGTGTCAGCGGCCCCGGGCGCGGGAGGAGCCGAGATGGTCGTCCACTACCTCCCCGCGCAGGTCTCTACCGGGCTGCTGCCCGCGTATCCGCCGGGTACGGAGAAACAGCTCGTGGTGCTCGAAGGCACCCTCACCGTCGCGATCGGCGGGATCAGCGAGACCCTGAACACAGGCGACTCCCTGTTCTTCCAGGCCGACGCGGACCACGGCTTCGCCAACCGAACGAACGCTCCCTGCGAATACATCATGGTCATCTCGCGCAGAACCTGATCAGCCGCAGCTTGCGGGCCTGGACAAAGCCGGCCAGGGCATCGCCGAACTCAACGCATTCATCGGGGTAGCCGACTTGCGAGCAGCTTCGGTCTGATTCCTGCACCCATGCGGTGTGGACCCGCAACATAGTCGTTCCCCCGCCTGCGTGGCCGAGGCGTCCCGCAACGGTACGGATGTCCGGCGGCAACATCGTTTGGACCACGTTCCGGTCGCTGCTCGGCCGCGCCGAGGGCAGCGGGGGCGCCGAGGCGGCCGACGATCCGCTCTGGACCGCTTCCGGCGCACGCTCCGGACCCCCACCCCTCCCCCGCCAGGCCTTCGGCGACCGCCGTCACCTGGACGGCATCGAGCACGAACGCCGGGCCGTAGCCGAACTCGTACCCCTCGATGTCGTTCCCGCCGTCCTCGCCGGTCGCCGTGGCCAGCCATGGATAGCACCGCCGCCACTTCGTGTGGCATGCTCTGCCTCGGCCCTGCTCTCCGCGATGACGGTGATGATCCGATAGTCAGCTGCGAACATGTCGGTTTCCCGGGAGAAGCCGGCGTGCGACTGGCCGTCGTTCACGAGGATGGTGCCGATCAGGGCGGGCTCGGCCCGTACGGACTCCAGCAGCGCGGCCTCGATCTTCGCGAGGTTCAGCCTCATCGACACGATCAAGAATCGTAGTGCGTAGACCTGCCGATGAGGGTTCCCTGCCGCACCCACTGACGCAGCACGTGCAGTCTCTCGAGTGAGGTGGTTGAGCTCCGGCATGCCGCCGGGCCGGCCTCCCCGACCGCCACTGCGCGGTTGAACCGCACCACCGACCTCATCGGCCTCTGCCCAGCGCTCGATCACCGTCGGCAGCGCAGCGACAGCGTTGATCGAGAACGCCGGCCGGGAAGCCTACGTGGCAAGAACGCGGGTAGCCACAAAAGCTTATGAGCGACGTGGAAACCGGCACCATAACCACCAAAGTGCCCGCGCGCCTTGATCGGCTCCCCTGGTCCCGCTGGCACTGGATGATCGTCGTAGGACTCGGCACCGTCTGGATACTCGACGGGCTGGAGGTCACCATCGTAGGCAACCTCTCAGGGCAGCTCGCCAAGCCAGGAAGCGGCCTGGAGATCACTCAGGCGCAGGTCGCGGGCCTGGCCGCCGCGCTTTATGTCGCGGGCGCCTGCACGGGTGCGCTGTTCTTCGGCTGGCTGACCGACAGGTTCGGCAGGAAGAAGCTCTTCCTCATCACGCTGGTCGTCTATCTGGCGGCGACCCTGATGACCGCGTTCTCCTTCCATGCGTGGTGGTTCTTCCTGTTCAGGTTCATGACGGGGTTCGGGATCGGCGGCGAGTACGCGGCCATCAACTCCGCCATCGACGAGCTCATCCCAAGTGAGCACCGGGGGCGCATCGACATCATCATCAACGGCAGCTACTGGCTCGGTGCCGCCGGCGGCGCGCTGCTGACCGTGCCGCTGCTGAGCGACCTGCCGGTGAACATCGGCTGGCGCGTGGCGTTCGGCCTGGGCGTGGTGCTGGGCCTGGCGATCCTGCTGGTACGGCGGCACGTGCCGGAGAGCCCGCGCTGGCTGTTCATCCACGGCAAGGAGAAGGAGGCCGAGGAGATCGTCGGCGGCATCGAGCGGCAGATCGGCGTCGACCTGCCGGAGCCGACGGAGTCGATGACCGTGCACCAGCGCAAGTCCATCGGTTTCATCCGCATCGCCCACACGATGGTGGCGCTCTACCCCAAACGTACGATCCTCGGCCTGTCGCTCTTCATCGGGCAGGCGTTCCTCTACAACGCCATCACCTTCGGGTACGCGCAGATCCTGGCCACCTTCTTCAAGATCGACACGCATGCCGGCTACTACTTCGCCGTCATCGCGGTCGGGAACTTCCTCGGCCCGCTCCTGCTCGGCCGCCTCTTCGACACCGTGGGCAGGGTCCCGATGATCTCGGCCACGTACATCGGGTCAGGGCTGCTCCTGCTGGGCACGGCCTGGCTGTTCAACCAGGGCATGCTGACCGCCGTCACGCTGACCGCGTGCTGGTCCGTGGTGCTCTTCGTGGCCTCGGCCGGGGCCAGCTCCGCGTACCTGACCGTCAGCGAGATCTTCCCCATGGAGACCAGGGCCCTGGCCATCGCGTTCTTCTTCGCGATCGGCACCGCCGCCGGTGGCATCGCGGGGCCGCTCGTCTTCGCCTCCCTCGTCGAGACCGGGGTGCCCGGGGACACGGCGCTCGCGTTCTCCATCGGCGGCATCGTGATGATCGCGGCGGGGCTGGTGGAGCTGCTGTTCGGGGTCAAGGCCGAGCGCAAGGGCCTGGAGGCCATCGCCGCGCCGCTCACCGCGGCGACGTGATCGAGGTAGTGGCCCAGACAGCCGCGCAGGCCGTGCGGGGGAGAAGGTCCTGCACGGCCGGCGGCACGGCGGGTTCGGCGGGCTCGATCACCGCCACCGCTCAGGATCCGGTGAACGGCGGGATGTTGTGGTTGACACGGAAGAGTTGGTTCGGGTCGTACTTCGCCTTCAACGCGGCCAGCCGCAGGTAGTCCGCCTCGGCGTAGGCCCGCTTCACCCGTTCGGGAGCCGAGTCGTGGTCGAACAGGAACCCCGGAAGCATGGCGCCGGTGTCCCACCGCCGTAGCCGCTCCAGCGCCTCGTCGGCGGCCTTGCGCACCACGTCGGCCTGCTCGGCCGGAGCCGGCATCCGCAACCACAGGTGGAAGGCCGCGCCCTGGGTGCTGACCGCGTGCGGGCGGCCGGGCGCCCGGTTCAGCGCCCCACCCAGATGCCGTAGCTCAAGGCCGGGGAACGGCCCACCGGACCTCGACGGGTCGATGAACGAGACCAGCTCCTCCACGGCCTCGTCGTCCAGTTCGTGCAACAAGGCGCTGCGCAGGTGGGCCATGACCGGGTTCTTGGGGTCCTGGTAGATCTCGGTGATCTCCGTGTACGGCCTGGTGGCGCAGGTGTCCTTCTCCGGGCCGAGCGCACGCAACGGCTCCACCAGCCGCGCGCCCTGCTCCTCCTCCCCCATGTAGACCACCCGGACCTGTACGAACGAGCGGCCGCGGAACTCCTCGGGCAGTTGCGGCACGTCAGGGAAGCGCAGCAGCGTCACAGAGGACGACATCTCCTCCGGCTGCTCCTTGACCCAGGCCAGGTAGGAGCCGAGCACCCGGGCGGCGTGCCCGGCGTCTCGGACCGGGTAGTAGAGCTCACCACCGTAGACGGTGCGCAGCGGCAGCAGCTCGATCTCGGCCGCGACCACGACACCGAAGTTGCTCTTGCCACCCCGTACCGCCCAGAACAGGTCGGGCTCCTGGGCGGGCGAGACGGTGCGGAGCAGGCCATCGGCGGTGACGATGTCGAGCGATCGGACGTAGCCGGCGGCGAAGCCGTACGTACGGCCGGCCAGCGGGAGCCCGCCGCCGGTCAGGTAGCCCATCACCCCGACCTGGCCGGAGGAGCCGCACAGCGGCGCGAGGCCGTGCTCGGCCGCCGCGGTGAGCACCTCACCCCACCGCAGCCCGGCTCCGAGCCTCGCGGTGCCGGCACGCGGGTCCACCGACAGCTCGCGCAGCTCCCCGGTGGCGATGAACACGGCTCCATCCGCGGGCACCGACTTGCCGTGCCCGGTCGACTGCACCGCGACAGGGAGTCCTGCCTGCGCCGCGAACCGGACGGCGGCGGCCACGTCGTCGGCGGCGGCGACCACGACCGCCGCGGGCCGGTGGTCGACCGTCAGCAACCAGCCGGAGCAGGCCTCCTCAAAGCCCTCGTCACCGGGGTAGAGCGTGCGCCCCCGGATCGACGCGCCCAGGCTCACCACGTCGTGCCAGGTGGCCTGCCCGCCGTCGAGGCGGTCGCCGGTGAACGTGGCCGAGATGGTGCCGTCGGGGGTGCCTGCCCCGATGGTGCCGGTCCCGCGGTAAACAGTCCCATCGAGGTGAGCCTCGACCTTGATCTGCACATGGCCCGACCGGGCTGCGGCCGGAGTGGAAAGCTCGGTGAGCTCGTAGGAGAACCGGCCGGGCCGATCCGCGTTCCAGACCCCGGTGCCCACGCTGTGGGGGGTGCGCAGCGCAATCGTGCCGTCGGGTGCGAATGAAAGGGTGAAGGGGTCGGCCTGGTCGTCATGGTGCATCAGACCGGTCCAGACTCCCACGGGGGTCTGGAGCGCGTCAGTGGCGGAGTTCGTAGCCGGCATGTCAGTTATTCGCCTTCCAGGATGTCAGTTGTGCGTCTTCTCAAAGGGCTTCGGTAGCTGGCGGGCCACTCTGATCATGAGAGATCACCCCTATAAATGTTGGACGGACCAACGTTGGTGCAACCAACATTACATGGAATCGTGGGTGCGGCCAACAAGTTGCTAGATTGTCTCCGTGAACACCCCAGAGGGGCCGCCGCCGCAGCGGCTGCGCACGCTGCCGAGCAGATTGACCAACCAGGCAGCACAGACCGCCAACCGGATCGTGGATCAAGCGCTCGCCCAAGCCGGCATTCGGCGCTACCACTACTCCCTGCTCGCCGCGCTGGAGGAGTACGGCCCGGCCAGCCAGGCCGCCCTCGGCCGCCGCACCGGCATCGACCGCAGCGACATGGTGGCGACCGTCAACGACCTCGCCGAGCGGCAACTCCTCGACCGCGCACCCGACCCGGAAGACCGCCGACGCAACATCATCACCATCACCGAGGCAGGCCGAAGCCAACTCACCCACCTCGACCGGCTGATCGCCGCCGCCCAGGACGAGTTCCTCTCCCCGCTGCCCGCGGCCGACCGGCAGAATCTGATCGACCTGCTCACCCGCCTCGTCGACCACCACGGCACCTCATGACCTCAGGGGTCGAGGTCATCATTGACGTCGCGTCGTGGCACGCCTCCGAACAGGAGGCGGCGACGGAGTTCTTCCGTACGGCGACCCGCAACCTGCACGAGGCCGGTCAGAAGGCAGGAGTCGGCCGGATCGTCATCGCCTCCATCATCGGCATGGACAAGGTCACCGCCGGATTCGGCGTCGCCAAGCAGGTGCACGAGGAGGTCAGCCTGGCCGGCCCGCTGCCCGCTCGTATTCTGCGGGCCGCGCAGTTCCACGAATTCGTCGGTCAGCTCCTGGACTGGCAGCAGGGCGAGGTCGCCTACATCCCGGCCTGGCCCAGTCAGCTCGTGGCCTGCCGTACCGGGGCCGAGGTTGAGGCTCGGCATGGGCGACATTGACGTTCAGCCGGCTGGTCACGGCGCCCATGACCGACCACTCGCGAAACAGCCCGTCGTGAGGGAAGCGTCACCTGGCGCTGTGACCGGAAACGATCAGCGGGTTGGCGTGCGCAACGTCCCTGCCGGGTCCTCTTCCCGACTCGGTAAGGAGCCAGGTCATGGCAGACGTCCTTGGTGAGAGGAAGCGGGCGGCCGGCCTCGCCGCCTCCCAAGCAACATCCACCAAAGACCAACTTGCCCCTCTGGTTACGACCATCACAGCCACTCCCGAGGCGTCAAAGGCCCTGGACACCCTGCCTACGACACCCATGGGCCGGTCTCCGACCTCATCTCGCACGAGCTCGTCGCAGACGAGCACTCGGGCACGTCCACGGACTGGAACGAGAGGCGAAGCCGATCTCTCTTGCGGAGTTCGCCGACCATGGGGATGAGAGCGGCCGTAGCGGGTCCAGGCCGGGCACGACCAGGGTGTCGCCTTCGGTCAGGAACGCGTGGCAGGCGGCGAGCTCGGGCGGCTCGGCGGTCTTGCCGACTTCTTGCCGGCCACAGGCAGCCGGCCGGGGTGCGGAGGCCCTGGCCGCCGCTGAACTACACCGACGACACTGGTGAGATCGCCGCCGTCCTACGCAGCCGGGAGGACCGGTGGGCACCGTGGTCGTCGGCTTCGCCGATCTGTACCTGAGCATCGCGGCCCCGCCTTCGACGCTGCAGGAGGCGCTCCATGTCGCAGCCGAGCACCTCACCTTCGGCCCGGACAACATATGCAGAACAGCCACCCTCACACCCTTGTCGCCTACAGCGCTGGACTACCTCCGCGAAGGCGACACCCTCATGGTGCCCCTCCCTGGACCGGCTCTTGAGGGAGAACGGCGTGGAACGCGATGGAACGCAGAAAGGGAAGAACCATCAGCAACTCCGGGCCGCCCCGGCTGAAGGAGCCATCCCATGAACACCGTCAACCGTTCCCCGATCCGCAGGCTACTGATTGTCTTGTCCGCCGTCGCCACCACCGCCGCCTTCCTGACGAACCCCGCCTCGGCCGAGCCGAATCCCGTGAACGTGTGCAACAGCGGCAGCGGCTTCGTCATGTGCTTCAGCCTCGACCGGATACAACTTGGCGGGGACATCAACGTCCACCTCGGCATCGACGTGGCCATGAGCCGCGAGGAGGCCCAGGCCATCATCGATCATCCCGGCGACGAGTTCTCCGCCAAGGTCATCGGCGAGGACCCCGCCTTCGACAACAGCCTCGTTTCAGTGCCGGTCACCTGGAGTGCCGCAGGGGACAACGGTCTCTCGGCCGAGTTCGACATGGTGGCGACCTGGAGCCAGCTCAACGAGGACGACGGATTCTTCGACGGCTACATCGACGACCTGTTCGGCCGCATCGTGCTGGCCAAGCCCAACGGCGAGAAGCGCACCTTCAACTCCATCACCATCCACGGCTACTACTGATCGAGCCGTACGAAGCCACACCTGCGAACGGCTCCGGCCACCGACCGACCCTCCGACGACGCAGATGATGGGCGGCCCGACCACTCCGACACCCTGATCTCGTGCAACAACGTCGCCGTCGCCTACCGTTCGGCGAGAGGGTCGGGCCGCGCCATCCCTACGACCGCCGGCTGATAGCGGCCGTCCTGTTGGCGCATCACACCACCGAGCAGCCGCAGGCAGGCCGACGTCGGCGACCCGGACGTCGAACGATGGCGACCAAGCCGACCCCGGGGGCATCGCCGTCTGGCAGAACAACGGGGCGCCCGCGCACCAGACCGTCCCCCACGTTCACTTCCATGTCGCCGGCACTCTGCCCGACGGCGGCACGCGCTCGGGCGAGGTCCCTCGTCTCGACCTCGATGAGACCGACAGGATCGCCAAGCGCCTCGGCCCTCATCTCTGAGCGGTCCCGCCTGGCGACGACATTCCGCGCGGCCTGAAGCTGCGCGCCTCCCCCCAAGGCGGGGCTGGGGCCGGAGTTTCCTCTCACCGCTGCAGAGCGGCGTCATCTCTTGCGCGGCATCGTAGCCTGCGGCCCCAAGCCGCTGTCACCTGGCTGGTGCGCCACCTGACACCTCGTTGAACGCTCATTCCTGCCGGATCAGATCGACGATGACCGCCACCGGTTTCGTGAGGGGAAGAGATGCGGAACGGTGGGCGGGCCGGGATGGAGCGCAATCATCGCAGCTCGGCCATCAGCACCACACGGCCGGTCGTAACGTCGAAGCCGAGCACAGGGTGCTCCGGTCCTCCTTCCGGAGTCATCACCACAGGTTTGCCGAGACGGCCGCCGATCGCCCGCAGGAAAGCGCACAGCACGTCCAAGCGCTCTTGGCCCTGCAGTTCGCGGAGGTCGACATCGAAGTCGACGCTCTCCTCCGCGTACGGACGGAAGATCACCAGGACCTCAGGGTGCGGCCAGACCTTCAGGCGAGGACTCGCCTCATCACGTAGGCTCAGCACCAGTTCGGCGGCCGGCAGCCGGAGGGGGATCCCGTCGACCGAGTATTCGTGCCGCCAGCCCTTCGAGCGTACGAGATCGAAGACCGCCTGCCAGTCCTCGGTCGAGGTGTCCGGGACGCATACGTCCGGCAGCACGCCGTTCATCTCGGTATCGAAGAGGTCCTTGACCTCCTCCCACAGCAGATCCGCCACCACCTCATAGTGCCGGATGCCGACGCCAGCAGGGTGCCGCGGCGGCCGGTACCCGCCGACCGGGCGGCCGTAGGGAGTGCCGGCATCCTTCCCGGCGACCGGTCGGCCGCTACCCGCCGCACGTCAAGACAGCGGCAGGTCCACTCGGCATCCAAGGCCGAAACTCCCCGGCCCCCTTTCTTCGTGAGGCGCATTCGCGCTCGACGCCCGGCCAGGCGCCGGGCCGCCTCGGGTGCACCGTTCGGAGCTGCGTAAATGTGTACGCGCTCGTAACACCGCTCAAGGACGCCGTGGGGAGGTCGATCTCCTCGAGGGTGAGCGGGTGCTTGGGGCGGGCATGTGCGATCATGACCGGGATGGACGCTCGTTTCCTTGGTATCGCTGATCTGGTCGAAGTCCCGTCCGTGGCGGTCGTAAGCAACGTCATGCGTGCATTCACCGGAGCCGTCCGGGCCTCTGTCCAGGGAGCGGGAAAGATCGTTCTTGCTGAGTCACCGGACGAAGCCCTGGCGCTCAAAGACGGTCCGCCCGCGCCCAGGTTCGACACCGTCAACCCGCCGGGCCTGGTGCGGTCTGTTGACCTTGGCGGACGGTCGCTGCTCCGCAGGGAGCTCGCGTGAGTGCCGCGCGGTTGATCTTCGCGGCGCAGGCCTTACGCGGTCTGGCGTACGGCCTGGCCGCCGTCCAGCTCGCCACGCTGCTGCGGGCCGAGGGGTTGCAGGCCGCGGGGGTCGGTCTCGTGCTGGCCGCCGTGATGGCCGGGGGCGCGCTGGCCAGCATCGCCCTGGCCCGCTGGGGCGACCGGTTCGGCCGTCGCCGCTCCTACGCCGTGTTGTACCTTGCCCTGGCCCTGTGCGGGTCGATGATCGCGGTCGGGGCTCCGGTGTGGCTGCTGAGCCTGGTCGCCCTGTCCGGCGCGCTGTCGGTCGAGGTGGTCGAGTCCGGTCCGTTCACCACCGTGGAACAGGTCATGCTGGATGGCAGTGGCGTGGCCGTGCGCGGCTTTGGCCTCTACAACGCCGTCGCCGCCATCGCCGGGTCGGTCGGCGCGCTGCTGGGCGCACTCCCGCCCTCGCGGCCGCTGCTCGGTGGGGTGCTGCTGGCCGTGGGCGTGACCGGCGCGTTGCTGGCCCTGTGGCTGCCCGCCTCGCTCGAGGTGACCTCGATTCAGGTCTCCGCGCCGGTCCGGCCCCGCCCGCTCGTGGTCCGGCTGGCGGCGCTGTTCGCCGTGGACAGCCTGGCCGGGGGGTTCGTGGTGCAGGCCTACCTGGCCTACTGGCTGGGCGTCCGCTACCAAGCTGAGCCGGCGAGCATCGGGCTGCTGTTCGCGGGCTGTGCCGTCCTGCAGACCGCCTCCTTCCTGCTCGCGCCGGTCATCGCGGCCAGGATCGGGCTGCTGAACACCATGGTCTTCACCCACCTGCCGAGCAACCTGCTGCTCGTCGGCGTCGCCTTCGCCCCGGGGTTCCCAGTGGCGGCGGGCCTGCTGCTGGCCCGCGCCTGCCTGTCCTCGATGGACGTGCCCACCCGCCAGGCCTACGTCATGGCCATGGTCCCGCCCACCGAGCGCACCACCACAGCCGCCGTCACCAACACCGCCCGCTACCTGACGCGCCCGGCCGGTCCGGCGCTGGCCGGGCTGCTGCAGCCCCTCGGTCTGGCCTGGCCGTTCCTGATCGCCGGGACCGCCAAGAGCCTCTACGACCTGGTCCTGTGGCGGATCTTCCGCCGTGTCCAGCTCCCCACCGAAGGCCCCTCGTGATCCAGGTGACCCGGCGCGCTCCTTCGACCTGCCCGGCACCGACTACGACCACCGCGACGGAAAGTGCGAATCTCCGCGTTCGGGCAGTTCTACCGCCGATAGGGCCTGATCGGGCGTGAGATCCACGACAGCAGTGCCGAACCACACGAGCTACATCCGGGTCCGCGCGTACGCTCGCAGTGCGTCGCGGACGAACGTCGCTCCCGCGGCGTCGTCGTACATGCCGGCGAAGCGGGGGTCGTCGACGTACATGTCCCCCAGGCCTTTCACCATCTCGATCGAGCGCTCCCGGTCGCCCTCGGCCGTGGGGGTGCCCGGGATCCGGCTCAGCCACTGGACGTGCCGGGCAGCCAGTGACTGAGCGTGTTCCGATGTCGGAGAAACCCCGGCCTTCGCTGCGACGACCCATGCGGCGACGAGGTCCTCGGTGGCCTGCTTCCAGGCCCGCTGCTGGTCAAGGGTCTTGCCGTGCCACCAGTCGTTGCTCACTTGGTACGCGCGCTCGCCCCAGCGGGAGACCACCTCGTCCTTGTAGCGGTCGTTGAACCCCGCCAACATGACGTCCATCCGCGGTTCCGCCCCCGCCTGCAGCGCCTCGAGCGTGTGACGCACGGACCGGATCTGCCGTTCGATGCGGTCCCGTTCCTCTTCCAGTGCCGCGATGTGGGCGCGGAGACCGTCACACGTGTCCACCTCGTCGGCCAGGACCTCGGCGATGGCCGGCAAGCCCATGCCGAGCCGGCGCATGAGCAGGATCCGCTGGAGCCGGGCGACCGCGGTGTGGTCGTAGTAGCGGTAGCCGTTCGCGCCGACCCGGGACGGGGCCAGGAGCCCGAAGCGGTCGTAGTGACGCAGCGTGCGGCTGGTGATGCCGGCCCTCGTCGCGAGTTCCTGGATCGTCCACTCCATCGTTCCAGTGTTACCCGCGGCGGAGCGTGGTTGCGATGATCTCCGAGCTTTCGGAGTGCAGGGCCTGCGCCGCCGTCTGCCCGGTCGCCGCCAGGTAGGTGTCGACCAGCCGGTTGCCCGCGGCGTACCCGGCGCCCATCGGCAGTCCCACCGGGGTGAGGCCGAAGCGCTCGGCGCTGGGGTCGCCGTGCACCCAGGCGGTGAAGTTGTGCATGCCTGTCACGTCGAGCCCGGTGAGTACCTTGCCGAAGATCTCGTCGTCGTGCAGGTGCGGCACGCCGATGCGGGTGGGGCCGAGCTCGTCGCCGTAGAGCTGCCGGGCGAAGGCGTCCGCCAGGCCCTCGGAGACGATGTGATCGCCGACCGTGACGGTCATCGGGTCCCACACAACCCCGCCCGGGCCGAACCGCAGGTTGTGGTGGAGTTCGTGCACGGCGGTGGCCTCCAGCCGCTCCACGTTCTCGGGGAAGGGCCAGAGCGTGATCACGATGTGGCCCGAGATGCCGCCGAACCCGGTCACTCCTTGGCAGGGACCCATGAAGTGCTCGTCACCCGGATCGCCGAGCACGAACAGCACGGCGATGTCCGGGACCTCCAGCCCCGGCGTCGCCTCCAGCAGTACGGTGAGAGCGTCGTCGAGAGCGCGTCGCATCCGCTCCCAGGCTCCGGCCGCCGCCAGGGTTTCGAGCGCGTCGAGGCAACGCTCCTCGTCGCGGTCGACGGGGAACCCGGACGCTTCGAGGTGCATGGCCACCAGGTTGACCTCGCCGGGGTAGTAGCGGTACATGCCCCTGGTGGGCTCCAGCATCGAACGCAGCAGGTCAACGCGGTCCGCGACCGGGGCCTGCAGGATCCGCCGCATGGCGGAGTAGGTGTCAAGAACAGTGATCGACATGGCCCCCGATGCTAGAAGTTGACGCAGCGTCAAGGTCAAACCAGCGGCGCTCGTCGTCGACGTACGGTCGGCATGCCGTCACCCGGTCCCGTCATGACCAGCGGTTCGCCGCCGCGACGTCTCTCAGGCACTGGGGCGGTGTACCTCTTGGAACCCCGGCCGGCAAAGCCGGTCGCGACAATCAGGCGCTCCGCCCCCGGCACCGGTCCCACGCCAGATGCGCAGGTCACCGGTGAGGTCGGTCGGGTCCGAGGCCCTTGCTGATTCGGGCCCGCAGCGAGTGCAGGGCTTGCCGGAGTTCGGCCGGTTCGATGTCTGTGATGTCGGCGTCGAAGGTGAGGAGCAGTCCTGCCAGTCCTGGCCATGACCATGCGCCGAGCGTGAGCCGGCACGTGGTTTCGGTGTCGTACCCGACTGTCGATCCGCCGGGGGCGAACCGGGCGACGGTGGAGGCGGGCAGGGCGACGATGGCTGAGCCGCGGCATGGCCATTCGGCGGCGGCGTCTCCGCGGTCGTGTGCGGTCATGACGAAGGCGACGGGATCGCCGTGCGGGATGCCACGGCGGTCGAAGGGGGTGTGCGTGGGCAGGTGTGGTTTGATGCGGTCCACGCGCATCGCGCGCCATCGGTCCGCATCCGGGTCGAAGGCGACCAGGTACCAGCGTGCGGCCCAGACCACGAGGTCGTGCGGTTCCAGCGTGAGCGTGACGGGCTCGCCGTCGCCGGTGTAGTCCACGCGAACGAGGTGCTGCCGGTTGATCGCGCTGCCAACGGCGCGGACGATCTCGGCGTCGATCGGTGGCGCGGGGAACTCCCAGTAGTTGCGGGCCGAGGAGACGGTGAACGCTTCGGCGTGCAGGCGGCTGCGCGCGGGCATCGCCTGGTGCAGCGTGGCGAGAGCACGGGCCGCGTTCTCGTGGATGCCGGAGAGGATCGTCGGTACGGTCTGGAGCGCGACGGCCGTGGCGACGGCCTGGTCTTCGTCGAATACGACCGGCGGCAGGCGGGTGGCGCGACCGAGCCGATATCCTCCACCCGCTCCGCGGATGGCCTCGATCTCGTACCCGAGGTCCCGGAGCGTATCGATATCGCGACGCACGGTTCTCACCGACGCTCCGAGTCGGGCGGCGAGTTCCTCGGCGGTCAGGGTCGTACCGATCCCGAAGATCGACAGCAGCTTGAGCGTCCGCGCGGAGGTAGCAGCCATGATTCTCCGATGTTCTCACCGATAGCGGTCACTCGATGGCAACTATGCCGACGATGGTGGCCGACATGACCGATTCACCGAGCCCTCGAGAGGGCACCCGCACCGCTGAGGCATCTCCGACACTCATCGCCGGCGCCGGCGCGACCATGGCGCTGTTGGTGGTGCTCTTCGGTTCCTTCATGGACCTTCTCGACGCGACGATCGTCACCGTCGCGGCCCCGGCGATAGCCCAAGACCTGGGTGCCGGCGACGCCCAGATCCAGTGGACGATCGCCGCGTACACCCTCGCCCTGGGCGCGGGCCTGATCACCGGTGGACGGCTCGGTGACCAGTACGGCCGCAAGCGGCTGTTCATGATCGGGCTGGCCGGGTTCATGGTCACCTCGGCGCTGTGCGCGCTGGCCGTCGATCCGGGGATGCTCATCGGCATGCGGGCCGGGCAGGGACTGACCGGCGGGATCATGGTCCCGCAGGTGTTCGGGATCGTCCGGGCATCGTTCGCTCCGGGCGAGCGCGCCAAGGCGTTCGGCGTCTACGGAGCGGTCCAGGGCCTCGCCTCGGTCGCCGGTCCGCTGCTGGGCGGACTGCTCGTCGATGCCAACCTGTTCGACCTGGGCTGGCGTACGATCTTCTGGATCAACGTGCCCGTCTCGATGCTGGCGCTCATCATCGGCGCGAAGGTACTGCCGCAGTCCCGCTCTGCCTCGACCGGGCCACTGGACCTCCCAGGCGCGCTCCTCGCGGCCACGGGCATCCTTCTCCTGCTGCTGCCGATCATCCAGACCGAGACATGGGGATGGACCTGGGCCAGCTACGCCCTCCTCGCAGCCGGAATCATCGTGCTGGCGATCTTCCTCGCCTACGAGCGCCGCCTCACCGGACGCGGAAACGAACCTGTCTTCGACCCGGCTCTGCTGAGGATCCGCGCCTTCGCAGTCGGCCTGAGCGCTTCGGTGCTCTTCTTCGGCGGCATCGGGTCGTACTTTCTCACCCTCTCGATCTACCTCCAGAACGGAACCGGCCGAACCGCATGGGAGACCGGCCTGGTGATCCTCCCGTACGCGCTCGGCTCGATCATCACCTCCGGCCTCGGCGTCGCTCTCGCCGCCAAGGCGGGCAGAACGCTCCTGATCACCGGCTCGCTCATCATCGCGGCATCCCACCTCGTCCTGTGGTCCATGGTCAAGGACGGCAACGATCCCGGGTACTGGCTCCTCGCCCTCGCGCTCTTCATCGGTGGCCTCGGGCTCGGTCTCGCCGCACCCATTCTCGTCAACGTCGTCCTCGCAGGCGTCCCCGGACGCAACGCAGGCGCCGCCGGCGGAGTGCTCTCCACCGTCAACCAGATCGGCGGCGCCGTCGGCATCGCCGTCCTCGGCACGATCTTCTTCACCGCCGTCACCGGTTCAGCCACCGGAGCACCGGTGCTGCCCGACTACAGTCACGCGCTCAGCATCGTCCTGATCGTCTCCGCCGCGCTCTACCTGATCACGGCACTCGTGATGCTCGCACTCCCGAAAGCCGCAGTCGAGCACGCTGAGTAGAGAACCCATGCCGGGTACGCCCGGTGCATCTGCGGCACTGAGGTCTACACCCCCTCCTCGTCCACGCCGCCGTCGGGGAGGGCGGGCATCTCGCCGAGCTGCCGCAAGCCCTTGGCCGGTGCCAGGGCGTCGTCGTGCCCGTGGAGCATGCGCAAGACGTCGCCGGAGATGGATGGCTTCTTGTCGCCGGTGGACCTGAACCTCCACCGGCACGGCCCTCGCGGTTGGCTAACCTGATCAATAGAGGGTGAGGAGGGGGCCGATGACCGTCTCGACAGCGGTAGCCGCCCTGATGCTGCTCGCGGTTGCGGCGATCGCCGTCCGTTCGGCGTGGTCACTGCTGTTCCGCAAGGCTCCCGTGCCCAGGCGTCGGGCCCGGGGCCGCCATCTGCCGTACTACGGTCCGACGGATCACGCCGGCCAGTACCCCATGCCCGGCGCGGACGGGATCGGCTGTGACCCAGGTAGCTCGGACAGCACTGGCGGCTGAGACCGCGACCACCGTCGAGCGCGGTTGACCGCAGATACTTGGCGATCATCTGCGATAGAGCGCTGCGGCGGTCGTGGGGGTCGTCCAAAGGATCGGAGCCGAACGGCAGGCGCCGGTGTTCAAGGACGCGGTCGAGCGGTTCCTCGCCGGGATGTCCAACCTCAACACTGCCCGGTCCTACGCCACTGCGCTGCGCGCCCTGGTCGCGAGGTTCGGCCCTTTACGCCGGTGACCGCTCTGGAAGGGGAGGTGGCGGCAGACCGGGTCGCCGCCCGGTTCATCGAGCAGTGGGGATCGCGCTCGGCGGCCACCGTCAACGCCCGCCTGAACGCGCCGGCTTCGGCGAGTGGGTGGTGGCGGGACCAGGGCTGGATCGCAGAGGACCCGTTGCGTCGGCTCAAGCGCCGCCCGGTCGAGGCCGACCGCACCCGGTCGCTGCATCGTGCCGAACCAGCGAGCCCGGGTAGGGCGTAAAGGGGGCCCGGTCGACGTGATCGGGTGGCGTACCGGCACCGCCCGGCTGCTGCCTCGCCTGCTGGCAGGCTGGGCGCGACCCCGCCGCACGCAAGCGGTGAAGCCCGGGGTGGAGACAACGGCCAGGAGTCGTGTCCAGGCCGTACACCGTCAACCAACGCAAGATCATCAAAGCGGTGCCGCTCTGTACTCTCAACCTTTGTGATCTCTGACGGCCAGGCCATGCGTGACCCGAGCTGCCATGTCGCTACGGGCGGGGTGGCTGTAGCGCGGTTCTGGCTGGGATGACCGAGGCGGCGACGGCGAGCAGGAGGCAGATGCCGATGACCGCGCCGATGATCGACCAGGGAAGGATCATGCTGACGGTCATGCCGATCATGTTGGTCAGTCCTGTGGTGATGCCGACCAGCGCCGTCACGGCCACCGCGATGCCGAGCAGCGCGCCGATCGCGACCACCAGGGTCGACTCGAGGGCGACGGTCCGCAGCACCTGGCCGGTGGTCGCGCCCGACAGCCGCAGCGTGCGCAGATCGGTGATCCGGTTGGCGGTGGCCATCAGCAGCGTGTTGGCGATGGAGATGGCGCTGTAGCCCACCGACAGCCCGACCAGGATGAGCACGAAGACCCAGACCAGTTCGTCTTCATGTTCCTCGATGCTCGCCATCCGGTCGGTGACCTTCTCGATGACGGCTGCGGTGTCCGCCGGGACGGCAGTGGGAGTGGCGAGGTAGACGGGCTCGGTCAGTGCTGATGGATCGTGGTCGCGTACAGTCTGGCGGGTCAGCAGGATGTCGGCCGGGGCCTTCTTGAGCACCGCGACCACGGTGAGCCGCAAGCTTCGCCCGTCCTCGAACACCACCGGCGCGGCAGTGCCGACGCGCCAGCCGCGCTCGCGAGCGGCCCACTCGGCCACGGCCATCGTCTGGCCGCCTGGTAGGTCCTGCAGGTTTCCGGCGATCACGTCCGCCTTGGTCCGGCCTGCCACGCCGATCGCGCTGAAGGGTCTGTCGCCTGTGTAGACGGTGGTCGGCAGCGTGGAGGAGCCTCCCGCGGCCGAGACCGCGGCGTCGGTGAGGCCCGGTGTGTCCTGCGGCGCGAGCACCCACTGCGCCTGGACGGCGGCGGCACGGCGCAGCCCGTTGGCCCCGACGTTGGTTTCCACCATCCCGGTGACCAGCACCGCGAAACCGACCGTGACCAGCACCGGCGCCGCTGTCGAGGCGGTGCGCCGCACAGCGGTCAGTGCGCCTTGGCGCACCAGCATGCCGATCGCTCCGCTGCGGACCGGCCACGACACGGCGCGCACGAGCGGCGGGATGACCGCGGGTGCGAGCAGCGAGAGCCCGACGATCAGCAATCCCGCCGCGTAGAAGGAGTACTGGATCACACTGTCGGACTCACCGGCGATGAAGACACCGAGCACCGCCCCCGCGATGGTGAACAGTGCTCCGAACACCCACCGGCCGGCCGTCATCGGGCGTTCGTCCACCGCGGCCTCGCGCAACGCCTCCAGCGGCGCCATCTTCGCGGCCCGGCGCGAAGCCGCCCATACGCCGAGCTGGGCCACCGCCAGCCCGGCGGCGAAGCATGCGAGCATCGGCCACAGCCGGATCTCCACGGTAAAACTCCGCGGTTGGAATCCCAGATCGACGAGGGTCTGGCCGAAGCCGGGAGCGCACGCCGTACCGACAGCGACCCCGACCGCGGCGGCTGCCACGCCGATCACCAGCGCCTCGCCGTGCATCAGGGCGCGCATCTGGCGTGGGGTCGCGCCCACCATCCGTAGCAGCCCCAGCTCCCTGCGCCGCTGTGCGACGCCGAACGCGAAGGTGGAGGCCACGATGAACACAGCCGTGAACGCCACCAGGATCGCCATGCCGCTGAGGACCTGGTATCCGAACCACCGTGTCTGAACGTCTGCCACAGGTTCGGTCGCCGATCTGGCCTCACCGCTCAGGACCAGTCCTTTGGCGCCGACGACGGCTCGGGCCGCACGCTTGATCGCCGCGACGTCTGCACCGGCTTCGGCCACCAGCCCGATGACTCGCACCCCGCCGGTCCGTGCCTGGGCGAAGTAGTAGCCGGGGCCCGCGACCGTGCCGGACACCGAGTAGGACGCCGGTCCGTCGGCGGTGAGTACGGTCACCTGCCGGCCGGGTGCCAGCCCGAGCGCGCGGCTCACGACGACCTCACCGGGGCCGGCCGGGGGCCGGCCCGCGGCCAGCCGGTACGGTGCGAGCGCGGCGCTGGGCCACAGGTATCCCTGGGTGTCACCCGCTGCGGGTTTGCCGCCGATGACCGCCTGGGCGTACAAGGCCCGGTCGGGCACGGCCGCCGCCACCTGCGGGATCCGGCCGAGCCGCTCGGCCAGGGACCGGGCCTGCTCGGGCGACCAGGGCTTGTCCGGGTAGAACAAGCCGTTGACCTCTCCGCCGGTGGAGGGTGTCTTGACCAGGACGGCCGCCCCTGCGTACCGGGCGGGAACCTGAGGTTGGGCGGAGGTGAAGACCAGTCCCGTCATGGACAGGATGCCGACCGCCAGGCCGAGCGCGAGGAAGGAGCCGACCAGGCTGCCCCAACGGCCGCGCGCCAGATCCCAGGCCAGGGCGAGTGAACCGCCACCGCGCCCCCGGCGGCCTGTCGCGCCCTGGACCTGCCACGCTGTGCGCGGCGCTGCGACATGCTGCTTGGCCCGTTTCAGCATGCCGCTGCCTCCAGGCTCGCCATCCGGGCTGCGATCGTCTCCGGCCCGAGGGCTCCGGTGAGCTCGTCCACCACCCGGCCGTCGGCCAGGAACAGCACTCGGTGGGCGTACGCGGCCGCGACCGGATCGTGCGTCACCATGATCACGGTCTGATTCTGGCGATCTACGATCCCGCGCAGCAGCTTCAGTACGGATCGCGAGGTCGTGGTGTCCAGAGCGCCGGTCGGCTCGTCGGCGAAGATCACCGCGGGCTTGGTGACGAGCGCGCGGGCGATCGCCACGCGCTGCTGCTGGCCGCCGGACAGCTCACTGGGCCGGTGCCTGGCCCGCTCGGCCAGCCCGACCTCGGCCAGCGCCGCACGCACCTGCTCCACGCCGGGGCGGCGCCCCGCCAGGCGGAGTGGGAGGGCGACGTTCTGCTCCGCGGTCAGGGCGGAGACCAGGTTGAAGGACTGAAAGACGAACCCGACCCGCGCGCGGCGCAGCAGCGTCAGCTCGTTCTCCGTCAGCGTGCCGAGGTCAGTGCCGTCGATGACGACTTTGCCGTCGCTGGGCCGGTCCAGCCCGGCGGCGCAGTGCAGCAAGCTGGACTTGCCCGAGCCGGACGGGCCCATCACCGCGGTGAAGGTGCCCGGCGCAAATCCCGTGGTCACGGCGTCCAGCGCTGCCACCGCCTGGTCGCCGGAGCCGTACACCCTGCTCACCGACCACAACTGGACCATATCTGTCGATGTCATGCCTCAATCCAACCGGCGCGGGGATCTTGGCACATGGGCGCTGAGGCGAGAAACGCCGGTAGTCCCAGCACTACCTCCGGTCCCGGACGCTCCCATTGACCTGGGCCGGGAGACACGCTGTATGCGACGTCACCGTCGAGTCCTCGCAGCCGATCCGTGGCTGAATTGCGAGGTGGCAGGCCTGTCAGCCGTTGATCTCATCGCCATGAACCTCGCCGGGGCCTCCCAAGGGCCGCAGGCCTCCGGGCAGCTCAGGCAGGGCGAAGGAGTAGCGGCCCAGCATGTTCGCGTGCGCGTGAATGAAGGGCGAAAGACGGACGATGTCTTCATCGCGCACGTCGAAGCCCTGTGCTCGCAGCCGCGCCACGGCGGCGTCCATGTAGGGGGTGTTGAACGGCACCAAGGCGTTGAGGACCAGGCCGAGTGCGCCGAGCTGGTCTTCCAGGCCTTCGTGGTAGCGCTGGTACAGGTGACCGCGTTGGCCGCGGAAGATCCGCCGGGCCAGGGCGTCCGACACGGACCGGCTCGCGGGCCTCATGCGCGAGTTCGGCCTGCCCCTGGAAGCGAGCTCGGACGAGGAGTGGGGCCAGCAGTACGACGACCTGTCCGAACACGGCCTCGCGCGGATGTTCGCGATGGCGGCCCGCCTCACCGACGTGACGTTCACCGCCGACCTGCTGAACGGACCACTCCTGGGGGGCGCGATCGCCGACTTGCCGCAGGAAGTCCTTCGGCGCGAGACACCCTGATACGGCGGACGGCGCACCTTCCGAGGTACTGGTCTCTCGCCTGTTCAACTGTCGCGAGCTGTCGGCTCCGTGGAGCTCGATGGTGACCGTCCGTGTTGCCCGGCGGCGTAGCGGTTCCATGCGCCGCCACCTTCGTTGAGGAGCCGAATGGTGGTCTTGTCGTGGTAGCCGAGGGCAACAGCGACGACGGGGGGCCGTCATGAGCCCGACGGTACGCCAGGCCCGGCTACCACGCGGGTTCCTTCGAGGCGCGGTTCAGGGCAGAAGTGGGATATGGGCGGGATAGTTGCTGGTCAGCCTCCAGCGAGTACCGCGTAGGCGGTACTCGCGGGTCACGGGCGGCGGATGCGGTAGCGCAGGTGCATGACACGCTGCGTGAGGTCCTCCACCTGCGGCGTGGCCAACCGGCGGACCAGGTCGAGCTCGATGTGCTCGGCCGGCAGATCGTCGAACAGCCGGCGCCCCTGCCCGAGCAGAACCGGTACGAGGTGCAGTTCGAGCTCGTCGAGCTGCCCCGCCCGAAGCAGCGCCTGCGCTGCCCCGGCACCGTGCACCATCACGTCGCCGTCCCCGGCCGCCGCGCGGGCCTGTGCGGCGCACTCGCTGACGTCGGTGACGTAGCGGACGCTGCCCGGCGGCGGGTCGTCCGGGACGTCGTGGGTCAGGACGAAGATGGGGACGCCGTCGTGATGGTCGCCCTGCCAGCGGTCGGCGTGCTCGTAGGTGCGGCGGCCGGCGATAAGGGCGCGGGTGGCCAGCGCCTCGGTGTACACCTGGCTGCTGGGTCCCGGGGCATTGCGCCGGTCGAGCCAGTCGAAAAGCCGGAATCCGCCGATTCCCATCGGGGTGTCCGGGCTGTCCTGCGGCCCGGTGACGTAACCGTCCAGGGACATGGTCATGTACAGCCGGATGAGCGCCATCGCCTCAATCCCCCTTTCTGACGCGGTAGCGCAGGTGCGTCACGCCCGGCCCGTCGGCGGCACGGAGCAGTTCGAGCTCGATGTGGTCGGGCGACATGTCCTCAAAAAGCGGTTCACCCTGTCCGATCAGGACCGGGACCAGGTGGATCTGCAGCTCGTCGAGGACGCCGGCGGCAAGCGCCAGCTGAGCGGTACGGGCTCCGTGTACCAGTACATCCATGTCGCCGGCCACGTCCTTGGCCATGTTCATGGCGGCCGTTATGTCGCTCACATAAGTGACCCCGGGCCATTGCAGCTTGGGATCGGGCTGCCGGCGGCTCAGGACGAAGATCGGCACGCCGTCGTGGTGGTCGCCGCCCCAGCCGTCGGCGAGTTCGAACGTTCGCCGGCCGACGACGACCGCCCCGGCGGCCATGACCTCGTCCATGACCTGACGGTTCGCGCCCGCCAGGTGGTCGAGTTCGCTTCTATGATCGGCGTCGGCATCCGGCAGGAACCACTCATGCAGCCGATGCCCTTTGTCGCCGAGCCCGTTGCCCGGCGCCGCGTTCGGCCCGGCGATGAACCCGTCCACCGACATCGACATGTACAGCACGGTCTTACTCATGTCTGCGGTCCTTTCAGTACGTCCCACGGGCTGCCACGACAGTCATCGCGGGTCCGGTCCGGTGGTCGTGAACTCGATCTCGATGGCGATCTCGATGGTGTCGGCGACCACGACGTTGCCGGCGCCGAAGCCGAGCTGGATGTCGACGCCGAACGCGGCACGGCTGATGGTGGTGGTCGCCGAGAACCCGGTCCGTTTCGCGCCGGACGGGTCGTCGACGACTCCGAGGAACTCGGCCTCCAGCTCGACGGTCCTGGTGACACCGTGCAGGGTCAACTCGCCCACCAGGATGAAGGTCTCGCCGTCGAAGCCGCGCACCTCGGTCGAGGTGAACTCGATCTGCGGGTGCTTCTCCACGTCCAGGAAATCGGCCGATCGGATGTGCTGGTCGCGCTGTTCGTTGCCGGTGCGCACCGAGGCGGGGTCGATGAGGGCTCTCACCTGGCCGCCGCCCTCGCCGACGCTCAGCGCCGCCGAGGCGAGCTCGAACTTCCCCCTGACCTTGCCGACACCCATGTGGCGGACCTTGAAGGAGATGTCGGAATGAACGGGATCGCCGACCCAGGCGCCGGCGGCGAGGGTGCTATCAATGGTGATCATGGCGTAGGGCTCCCTTTGCGCGGCCCGGCCTGCCCGGGCGAATACTGATACGCGCCCGGCATGCGAGATCGTCCAGCCGGGTTGAATCCCAGATTTCTGGGATGATGCCGCCGATGTCACAAGACCCCGATCGTGGTCGGCGATGGCGGCGCATGTGCGCGTCCGCGAAGTAAGCGCGCGGCGTGGCGCCAGGCGGCTCGCCCTGGAGGGCCCGTCGTCCGGCGACGATGCCCGGGTGCCGGCCGGGGTCGCGGGACTGGACGTGGTCGGCATCCCGGTGGGTCCGGACGGCGTTCAGGTCGACGCCCTGGACCGGGCCGACGCCGACGCGCTGGTCCTGACGCCGTCGCACCGGTGGCCGACCGGCGGGGTGCTGTCGGCGGCGGCCAGGGCCGAGGTGATCGGCTGGGCCAGGCGCCGCTTCGGCCACGTAGGTGGCGTGTTCGATCATGGTTGCCTCTCGTTGTCCGTGCGCTGCCTCGAGTTTGGCCTGCCGTGACGGTCCGGAGCATCCGTGCGGATCGCTGGGCCGCCACGGAGGGAGTACGGATTCGCCACGGAGGGACCACGCGGCACAATGGGGCGCATGGTCCCCAGTGAGCTGTGCAAGACGCTCGCGCCAGGGTTTGCGGCTCGTTTGGATGGTGGTACCTGCCCACCTGGTCGCCGATGTCGCCGCGGCGAAGCTGCTGGCCGACCGCGCTTCGTCGGTCATCGACCAGTTGACGTTCGCCGCCTTCTCGGCTGCGGCGAGTCCGACCGTCACCTGCGCCGGATGTGTCCGGTGTACCTGCGCCCGCCGCGCAGCAAGAACGCCTCGATCGCCGCGGTGGGAAGGCTCCGCAGCTGGACGGCTACTGCCGTTCGCACTCCCGCTACTTCTGGGGACTGCGCCTGCACCTGATCTGCACCCACGACCCAGCCCTGCTCACCGAACGGTCCGGCCTGCTGATCACTGCACGGCGGCCGTAGCAGATCACCGAGTTGGCGCGCTTCCACGCCTCGACCACGTTCAGCCCTTCCTCGATCTCTCGCTGCAGGTCGCGGTCGTATAAGTAGCGGGTGCTCACCAGGACAAACGCTTAGCGCACGATCCGGTACCAATGTTCCTCACCCGCAGCCGCCACCGGGCAGGTCGGCGGCGGTCGATGTGCCCGGGGCCGCGCTTCTCGGCGCCGGCCTCGTCACGTTGTCGCTGACGATCAGCCAGACCACCCTGTGGACCGAGGACCCGGCGTTCGCGACTGCCCTGCCGGTCGACGCAGCCGTGCTGCTCGCCGCGTGGGTGCGCCGCGAACGCCGGTGTGCCGCCCCGCTGGTGGACCTCGCCCTGCTGCGGCACCTCGCGGTGGCCGGGGCCAACGCCACCATGCTCCTTGGGTGCTGCTCGGCCTGATCGCCTGAGAACAGTTCTTCGGCAGGGACATCACATCTCGATCACCGCCTCGATCGTCCGTACGCCGAGGGGCGTCACACAAACCAGGTGAGGAGATCCCAACTGGACGGCGGTGGCAATGGACAGGTATGTCGCGGTACAGATGGCGCTGACCTGGGCGGCAGGGATGGTCATCGCACCTGTGATCTTCTACGGCGGTCTCGCCGCAGCCCTGATGGGAGGCCTGCTGCTCGGGCTTGTCATCACAGTGCTGATCGTGCTGGGTTCGGTGGCGCTGCTGTACGCCATCGCCGCGGCCTCGAAGCAGGCGTCCGGGCTCACCTCGACCGCCAAGGGACGGCTGGCCTGGGCATGGCTGGTCCTCGCCGGCGGGCTGGCCACGTCGGTGTACGGCGTGGTGATGAACGGCAGACTCGGACTGGGCCTGAACTTCGATCAGTGGCCGACACTGGCTGCGGGCGGTGCGGGTTTCGCGTTGTGCGCCGCGATCCTCGCCGGCCGATGGTTCACACTGAGCGGGCTGGCAATCGCCGTGACGCTCGTCGCGGGCGGCTCGTATCTGTCTGATGTGCGGGCGGAGAGGTTACGGGAGCAAGCGCACGAACAGGCGTTGCAGGACAAGACCAGCCTCTGGCTGGGACTGGCGTTCAGCACGTCGATGCCCGGCTATCGGCTGGAGCACGACGGCAGGACCGCCTGGTTCACGCCCGAAGACCGGCGACCTGGAGAAGCCCAGTGGGCTCGCACCATCACCCTGAGCGCCGAACACGGCGAATTCGCCACCAAATACTGCAGTGAGCAAATACTCGTGGTCAACTTCCGGGCCGCCGACAACCTCGAGTGCACGGTTGAGCGGCCCGGACTGTGGTACCGCAGTGGGCGCAGACCGAAGGCGGAAGAAGGCTGCCCGTGCGGCCTCCAGGAGTACGTGATGCAGCACGGCGCGTTGTATCTCCGCATCGGCGCCACAGACGCGGTCCCCAAGAAGACGCTACGGGAGGCCATCCAGCGGGCACGTCCGCTCACGGAGGCGGATTTGCGCCGGTTGCTCTCCCCATCTCCCGCGCCGCGGGACTGAGTGCGCCGGCTCGACCCGCAGGTCGTCTGCTGTAGGAGTACCGAGGATCGGAACGGCGGCAGGCGGAGCGGGAGCGTCGTCCGTGCAAGGGGGACTCCGGGTACGTGTCCCGGCGTCCCCGTCACGCGTCGAGCAACTCCTCGTCGGTGTCCGGGGCCAGGGCGGTGCCCTGTTCGAATGCGGCTGCGAAGCCTGCTTCTCCCAGTGCCGCCCGCAGTGCCGCGGTGATCCGGTTCACGTCTCCCCGCTCGGCCGCCGGCAGCGGAGCGCCCGCGGACGCGCGGGCCGCGGACGCCGCGCCGAGCAGGTGCGCGGCCCGCACGGGGTGTCCGGCGAGGGCCCGCGCCCCGGCGAGTCCCTCCAAGGCCAGGGCGATCGCCCGTGGATCGCCGGTGCCCCGGGCCGCGGCCAGCCCTTCCAGGTGCAGCGCCAGTGCCGTCTCCGCGTTCCCGCGCAGCTCCGCGAGGAAGCCGAGCTCGGCCAGGATCAGCGCCGACCCGTACTCTGCGTCGAACTGCCGATTCCACTCCAGCCAGCGGCGCAGATACGACTCCGCCCGGTCGAGCTGACCCTGTCGGCGTGCCCCCAGGGCGAGCCCGATCTCGGCGAACTCCTCGGCCGGCTGGTCCCCCTGCTCGACGGCAAGACGTCGGCCCTGCTCGTGGAGCTCCTCGGCCCTGGCGTAGTCGCCGGTCAACAGGGCGATCCTGCCGAGCTCGGAGCAGCGCATCGAGGCGTCGGTCCACAGCCCCAGGTCTTCGGCCATCCGCAGCCCTTCTCGGTGCAGGTGGGCGGCCTGCGGATAGTCGCCCTCGATCTCCGCGAGCCGCCCGAGCACGGCCGTGGCCTGCAGCTGCCCCCATCGGTCACCGGCCTCGTGGAAGAGCTCGAGGCTCTCCTCGCCATCGCGCCGGGAAGCCTTCAGATCGCCGCACACGTACGTCTGCATGCCCCGGGTGCTGAGCCCCGCGGCGAGTGCCCAGCGGTCGCCGAGCGCACGGGACTCGGTCAGCACCCGGTTCAGCAGGTCCTCGCCTACCGAGAAGTCCCCGAACCGGGTGACCGCGAAGCCGAGCAGCCAGCCCGCCCTGGTCCGCTCGTACGGGTCGCGGATGCCCTCGTACACTTCGAGGACGGCCCTGCTGTGGCGCGCCGGTCCGTCCGGGGCGCCGGACAGCAGGCTCATCCCCGTTTGCCAGGCCACGGTCCCCGACCGGTGCGGCACCCGGCCGGCCGCCGCGCCCTCACCATATCCGGGAGGATCCTGCGGCAGGGCGAGGGCCAGGGTGAGGTAGCGCTTGGCCTCGGTGAGGCGGCCGCGCAGGAACCAGTACCAGGCCAGCGCGTGGACAAGCCGGCGCATCAGGCGACCCTCGCCGTCGGCGGCGGCGCTGTCGAGCGTGCTGCGGATGTTGGCGGTCTCGGCGTCCAGGCGCCGCAGCCAGTGCTGCTGTTCGGCGCCGCGCAGAAAGGAGTCGGCTTGCTCAACGAGCTCCACGTAGTAGTGCGCGTGGGCGCGCCGCACCCGCTCGTACTCGGTTTCCCGCAGCCGCTCCAGCAGGTACGCCGAGACGGACTCGAGCAGCCGGTACCGGGTACCGTCGGCCTCGTGGGCGACCAGCACGAGAGAACGGTCGACCAGCCGGGTCAGCAGGTCCAGGACCTCGGCGGGCTTCACACCGGCACCGGCGCAGACGGCCTCGGCGGCCTCCAGGGTGCAGCCGTCGGAGTGGACGGCGAGCCTGCGCAGCACCGCCTGCTCGGCCGCGGTGAGCAGTTCCCAGCTCCAGTCGATCATCGCGCGCAGGGTCTGCTGCCGCGCCGGGGCACCCCGATGGCCGCCGGTGAGCAGCCGGAACCGGTCGTCCAGACGTCTGGCCAGCTCACGCACACCCAGGACCCGTACCCTGGTCGACGCCAGCTCCAGAGCCAGCGGAATCCCGTCGAGCCGGCGGCAGATGGAGGCGACCGCCCGGGCGTTGTCGTCGGTGAGGACGAAGCCGGGCGAGGCGGCGACAGCCCGTTCGAGGAACAACTGCACCGCGCTCGACGCGCGCACCACCGCCTGGTCGGCCGAGTCAGCGGGCGGATCAAGCGGGGGCAGCTCAAGCGGGGGCACCGGCCACACCTGCTCGCCCGAGATGCTCAGCGGTTCCTGGCTGGTGGCGAGAATCCGTACTCCCGGGGCGTCCCGCAGCAGCGCCTGTGCCAGGCTCGCGGCGGCCTCGATGACGTGCTCGCAGTTGTCCAGGACCAGCAGCAGGCGCTGGGTGCGGAGCGCGTCGGACAGGCGGTCGAGCAGTGTGCGCGGCCGCCTGCCTGGCAGCGGGCCGGGACTGGCGTCTTCCCGGACTCCCAGCGTGGCAGCCACCACCTCGGCCAGTTCATCGCCCGTGGTCGCCGCGCCGGACTCGGTGGAGAATGCCTGCGCGGCCAGCTCCACCAGCCAGACACCGTCCGCGTAGGAACCGGTCACGCCGGACGCCACCTCCACCGCCAGGCGTGTCTTGCCGACCCCACCGGGCCCCGTCAACGTCACCAGGCGGCCCGCCGCGATCAGAGCGCGGACCTGCTCCAAGGACTCCGACCGCCCGATCAGGCCGGTGGCCGGGGCGGGCAGGTTGGTCTGGCGGCGCGGGGCGGAGGCGGGCGCCGGGACGGCCCGCAGAGCCGGGGCCTGCCGCAGGATCTCCCGTTGCAGAGCGGCCAGTTCAGGACCCGGCTCAAGGCCCAGGTCCTCCTCCAGGCGGCGGCGTAGCTCCTGATAGCTGTCCAGGGCCTCGCTCGCCCGGCCCGCACCGTACAGGGCTCGCATGTGGGCCGCGCGCAGCCGCTCCCGGAGCGGGTGGCGGTCCGCCAAGTCGCCGAGCTCGCCGGCGAGAAGTGCGTGCTCGCCCAGCTCGAGGCGGGCCTCGGCCTGCTCCTCGAGGGCCAGCAGGCGCTGCTCCTCCAAGCGCGTGATGGCCGCCCGCGCGAAATCCTCATCGATGAAGTCGGCGAAGGCGGGGCCGCGCCACAACGCCAGCGCCTCGGTGAGAAGGCCGGCACGCTCGCGGGGATCGGCGGCGGCCCGGGCCCGTGTGGTGAGCACGGTGAACCGGCCTGCGTCCACCGCCTCGTCCGCCACGTCGAGGACGTAGCCGAGGGCCCGATGCATTACCAGCCCCTGCCCTCCGGACCGGACGAGCACCCGCCGCAGCCGCGACACCAGGGTCTGCAGGGCACCCGTGGGGTTCGCCGGCGCCGTGTCGCCCCACAGTTCGTCCACGAGCCGGTCGGCGGAGACCACCTGCCCCCGGGACGTCAGCAAAGCCGCGAGCAGTGAGCGCACCTTCGACTCCGGCACCACCACGAGCTCACCGTCCGCCGACCAGACCGCAAGCGGACCCAACACCCCGAAACGCATGGACTCACCGTACGGCCACGTGGTGCTTGCCTGAGGTGTCAGCGCCCCGCAAGCAGACCGACAGAAGACCGCGAGTCCAAGCCTGCACTCTCTGTGGTGCGCCGGTCGGAACCGGCGCACCACATGCTGTCTGACCAGGGAGTCACTGATGAGCAAGTTCGCAGGCAAGAAGGCCGTCGTCACCGGCGGTACCCACGGAATGGGCCTGGCCATCGTCAAGGCGCTCCTGGACGGCGGGGCCGAGGTCGTCCTCACCGGCCGCAACGAGGCGAAGATCGAGCAGGTACGCACCGAGCTGAAGCCCGAAGCCGCGCACGTCGTACGCTCCGACGCGGCGAGCATGGCCGACATCCGCGCCCTCGCCGCCACCGTGCAGGACAGGCTCGGCCGCATCGACTACCTCTTCGTCAACCATGGCATCGCCGAGGTGCAGACGCTCGAGGAGGTCACCGAGGACTCCTGGGACCGGCACTTCGCCGTCAACGCCAAGGGCGCCTTCTTCACCGTGCAGAGCCTGTCACCGCTGATCAACGACGGCGGGGCGATCGTCTTCACCACCGTCGCCAACGACCTGATCTTTCCCGGCCTGAGCGCCTACTCAGGCTCCAAGGAAGCGGTGCGCGCGATCTCCCACGTCCTCGCGGCCGAGTTCCTGCCCCGCAAGATCCGTGTCAACTCCGTCGCCCCCGGCTACATCAAGACCCCGACCATGGGCGTCGCCGGGCTGAGTGAGGAAGAACGCCGCGAGTTCGAGCGGCAGGGCAGCGAGACCACTCCGCTGAAGCGCAACGGCACCGTCGAGGAGGTCGCCGCGGCCGCGCTCTTCCTGGCCGCCGACGCGACCTTCACCACCAACGCCGAATTCCCGGTCGACGGCGGGTTCGCCCAGGGCCTCAGCAGCGCGCATTGAGGCAAGCCCCGCTTCCAGCCGCCGCCCGGCCCATGTGCGGGGCGGCGGCCCCTGAACAGAAGAACGGAAAGGCAGACCCATGACTTCGAGTGATGCCGTCGGCGGCATGCGCATTTCGAGCCTGTGCAATGGAAAGGCACTGTGATGACTACTCGGCCCTCGACCGATCAGTGGCGCGCGGCCTCGCGCACCGCACGGGAGGGTGTAAAAGGCGGCGGCGCACCTGCAGGTCGTGCCGTCCAGGTCGCCGCTGACGGCACGGCCGGCGTGCTCGTCTCGGGTGCCGGACCTGTCGCCGACACGGCCGAGCGAGAGCCCGCGGTCGGCGCCGGGGTCATCACCGCGGGAGACCGCTGATGTGGGACGACGTCGCCGACAGCCCCGACCGCTCGGTCGCCGGGCACGTCCGCCGATACCTGGCCACGGACGGCCGGGACGGCTACCTGGAAGGAGGGGTGACCAACCTCGTCCTCATCGTCAAGGGCAGGAAGTCGGGGCGGTGGCTGCGCACGGGACTGTTCTTCGGCGAGGACGACGGCCGCTACGTGCTGGTGGCGTCCGGCTCGGCCATTACCCACACGCATCCGGAGTGGTACCGCAACGTGGTGGCCAACCCGGAGGTCGGCGTGCAGATCCTCGGCGAGCGGTTCACCGCCTGCGCGCGTACCGCCGAGGGGCCGGAGCGGGAGCGGCTCTGGCGCATGATGACCGAGCTCGCGCCGGTCTATCGGACCTACGAGGCCAAGAGCCGCAGGCAGATCCCCGTGGTCGTCCTGGAGCGCATCTGACCGAGCCGAGCCGACGGCACCTCCAGACCCGGCTGGAGACGCTCCTCAACGACCCCGCGCACGCGCCGACGAAATCCTCACCTTCGACATCGGCGGCTATGTGCGCCTGGGCGAGGAGACAACCGCCCGCATCACCGCCGAAGCCGATCCAGCCCAGCGCCGCCGCGCAGTGGGCGCCGCTGGGAAGAGGGGCCAAGCCGCCCACCGGTTGAAGCGAGACTCGCGGGTGCTGGATGCGCTCAGATCACCCGTTTGCTGCGACGGGCCATGCCGACGGAAACGAGCACGAGCAGTGATGAGCCGCCCCAGTAAAGGAAGTCGCGAGTGCTGTGCCAGGTCAGGTCCCCGCCACCGAACTGGAAGAGAGCAAGGCTGGTCCAGACGTAGATCGCGCTTGCCAGCGCCCAGCGGGCGTCCCGCGCCGCCATCGTCGCCCACACCGCCCAGACCAGCAGGAGCGCCTCGACTCCCAACCTGACCGGTACCCACGGCAGTCCGGAGTACAGGCTGAAGGAGCCTACGGGCGCCAGCCACCACCAGAAGGCGGGAACCAGCAGCCAGGCCCAGGACCGTTTGGCCAGGCCCTTGCCCGGCCAAACCGCCAGGACGGCCAGCCCGGCGATGATCACGCCGGGGCGGATCCATGGAGTCAACCCGTAGGGCAGCACGCCGAACACGACCAGGGACAGGGGCAGCGCCAGCCGTCCCCTGCCTCGCGCGATCAAGACCAGCAAGATGATCGCCTCTACGCACCACATCGGCCTCTGGTGCAGCGGGTTCACCGCCTTGGCCAGCTGGGCGACCGTCAGCACGAATACGCCCAGGTGCAGACCGTCCGCCCACCATGGCACGCGGGTCGCCCGGGCTCGTAACGCGTGCGCGGCGAACGCGCCGGCCACCAGAGCCCACATCTCGCGCACGGGGAACCGGCCGGACGCCGGCATGAGTGTGTCGATGAGCTCTTCGCTGCGCTTGTCTCGATAGTCGCTGGGATACAGACGCACCAGGAGGCGGTAGCACCGTTCGAGGCGGCCGCTCACGTGCCCATCACCGCGATCCGGGCGGTGACGAGGTTCGCGGCCTGCTGCAGGCGGGCAGCCTCTGCGCTCACCGCCGCGACGCCGTCTGCGCCGAGACGTTCGCCCTCGCCTTCCGCCAGCGTCGACGCTACGACCTGAACCACAGCAGCGCACGACCGTGGCTCTACGGCATCGCGACCAACGTCATGAGTCGCCACCGGCGCGACGAGGTACGCCTCTTACGCGCCGTGGACCGGCTGCGCCCGGTAACGGAGTCCACCGGCGGTCATGAGGACGAGGTGACCGCGAAAGTGAGTGCTGAAGGCATCAAAGGAACGCTGGCCAGAGCCGTTGCCGCTTTGCCCGCCGATCAGCGTGACGTGCTGTTACTGGTGGTGCTGTCGGGGCTGAGCTACGAGGAGGTGGCGCAGGCTCTGGACGTGCCCTTCGGCACGGTGTCCTCACGGCTGAACCGGGCTCGCAAAAAGCTACGCAAGGCGCTGGGCGGGACGAATCCCCTGCTGGACGAGGAAGAGATGCATCGATGAACGATCTGGATCTCGTACGAGGACTGTACGACGAGGACCCGCCCGCACCCGACCACCAGACCATGGCCCAGGCCCGGACCCAGATGCTGAGCCAGGCCGACACTGTACGCTCCCACCCTCGCCGCGCTTGGCGCCTGCCGCTCGGCCTGGTGGCCGCCGCCATGATCGCGTCTGTGGTGGCGGGCATGACGCTCATCGCCGACGACCCCGCAGGCCCGGGAAAGCCCGGTGGAGCAAAAAGGGGCGTGGATCCCAGCCCTCGAACGCTCTCGCCGCGCGGCATGATGCTGGCCGCCGCCTCCCAGGCCGAACGGCAGCCGCAAGGTCGCTACTGGTTCACTCACCAGCGGACCAGCCTGCCGCTGCTCGCGCTCAGTCAGACGGGCGGGTACGTCGTGGAGGAGCGCAGCGAGACCTTCGAGTGGACGGGACGCACCCGCGGCGACGGCCAGGCCTTTTACGGCCGCGACTTCGCCGGCCGGCCCCAGACCGATGCCGACGTCAAGTCCTGGCGGGAGGCGGGCTCACCTCGAAACTGGCGGGTACGCTCGTCGGGGGTGACCCGGACGATCAGCACCAAGCCGGACGACTGGGAGAAGGACCAGAACACCTACGACGGCGGCGCCTTCAACATTCCAGGCATCGGCTCGTTCACTTACGCGCAGCTCCAAAACCTCCCGACCGAACCCGAGAGACTGCGCGACGTGCTGTGCGAGGGCAGAGTCAGGCTCACGCCGGAAGTGGCCGAGCAACTCCGCCGCCAGGGCCTCAACGCGGCGCGCAAGCGCTGCGACCGCGCATCTGACGTACTCAACAAGGTCTTCTTCACTCTTAGCAACACTCCCGTCCCTCCCAAAGTGCGAGCCGGCCTCATGCGCCTGCTCACCGACTACCCCGGCGTACGCCGACTCGGCGCCGCTACGGACCCGCTCGGCCGCACCGGGGTCGCCCTCGCGACCTCGTTCGAGAGTCGCGACGGCCGGGGGACGATTCAACGGGACCTCCTCTTCGACCAGCGGACCGGCAAGGTTCTGGGCATCAGGGACACCCTTCAGAAACCCGGCCCTGACAGCCAGGCTTGGCAAGTTCCCGGCAGGATCCTCGGCTACAGCATGATCTTGGAGTCGGGCTGGACCGACGCCGAGCCCCACCTGCCCGACTAGGAGTGTCCTGAAGGTCTTGGTGTCTTTCCAGGCAGGGTTTGGGGGATTGTCCAGGACCAGCCTCAGGAGCAGAGGTCCGTGTCACTCCGACCATCTCAGCCCGCTCCAACAGATCCTCAACCCATCCTCAACGCCCTGCCTTCAAGCTCAACCACAGACACGAGCCACGTAAGAGGGGATTGCTAAATGACGCACATCGTCGGGAAGGCCGCGGCAATGCTCACCGGGGCCGGCCTGTCACTCGTCCTGCTGGCCTCCGCCGCGCACGCCACCGCTGTTCCGGGGCATCACGTCAAGGCAAGTTGCACGATGAGTGATGGTCAGAAGGCGGACTTCGAGATGAAGTACAGGACGTCCGGTGGGTACCACCGCGTCTCCGACATCATCTACCGATGGGGCTCCGAGGTGCCGATCCGCCTGAAGACCGCACACCTTCGCCTGATGGTCGAACAGCGCGGCAAGGACAGGAAGGTCTTCGGGGAGACGATCCATGAGGTGCACGCCTCCGACGACGTCTCCTACGACATCGTCGTCGACGTGAAGGTCCCGGCCAAGAGGAAGCTCTATCTCGTCGTCGACTCCACGTTCGTGAAGAAGGGCAAGACCATGCGCTGCGCGGGACGCACCGCCGGCGTTTGAACACCTCCGTGCTCGGCGAGTAGACCGTCCGTCCTGCGTTGCATTTCCCGTGAGGGATTCCGGCCGTGGATGGGGGCGGCGACCGGGTCGAAGGAGTGGTTGCCGTCGAACAACTGACCCGGTTCTGGACCGTCGGCGAGAAGGGCGTGGTGTCCAGGGCGCCGGTCGGCTCGTCGGCGAAGATCACCGGGGCTTGGTGACGAGCGCGCGAGCGATCCACTGCGCGAGAAGCCGACTACTCGCGGAGTCGGGTAAGGGCTAGGGATAACCTCCCCTGACACTGATTTCCGGTGCACCTCATCTCGCGTCCGGCTGCGTATGCTATCCGCTGAATTCCCTGCCGAAGTCATAGGTTCGCCAGCGTTCGGGCCGGACCCGCACGGTGATCATCGTCCGTACGTAGTCCTCGATGCTGTCGAAGAACCGCTCGCCCGCATCTGGGCCGAGATAGCGGACGCACCACCTGCGGTATTCGTCGGCATCGGTCCGCTCATAGCCCACGACGCTCCCCTCGATGGAGACATACTTGTACGGCATCGCTTCCTGCTGGACCGTGAATCCGATCTGACCGGCTGCACGGATGAGTGCCATCTTGACGCTGTCGGCGCTCGTGGCGAAGGTGAGCTCGCCACCGGGCTCGTAGCCGTACCAGATGGGCACCGCCATGGGCGGCCGTCCGCCGGAACCGGCCACGCTCAGCACTCCGATGTGGGTGCCGGCGAGGAAGCTGTCCCGCTCGGCCCTGCTCATTCGCGTTGACATGATCTACCTCCTTGGTCGTCGGGCCCGCAGCGGGTCAGAGCCTGACCAGCATCTTGCCGACGTTGCCGCCGCGCATCATGTCCAGGAACGCGGCGGGCGCCCGCTCGACGCCCTCGGCCACGGTCAGCTCGGTGTGCAAGGAGCCGTCGGCCAGCCAGCCGGCCGCCCTCGTGATCCACTCCGGGAAGAGGTGGAAGTAGGAGTTGATCAGCATGCCGCGCAGGGTGGCGTCCTTGGCGGCCAGGGTGAACAGGTTGCCCGGACCGGGGACCGGCTCGATGGCGTTGTAGGAGCTGATCGCTCCCACCAGCGCGATCCTGCCGCCGTGACGCAGCGCGTCGATGGCCGCCACCAGGTGGTCGCCGCCGACGTGGTCGACGTAGACGTCGATGCCGCCGGGGGCGGCCTCGGCCAGCCGCTCGGCGAGGGAACCGGCACGGTAGTCGATCGCGGCGTCGTAGCCGAAGTCCTGTACGAGCTTCTCGGCCTTCAGCGCTCCGCCCGCGGAGCCGATCACGCGGGAGGCGCCGAGCTTGCGGGCGAGTTGCCCGGCGACGCTGCCCACCGCTCCGGCCGCCGCCGAGACGAAGACCACGTCGCCCTCCCGGACGGGGGCCACCTGGGTCAGGGCCGCGTAGGCGGTCAGCCCGGTGGTGCCCAGCACGCCCAGCCACGCCTCGGCGGGGGCCAGGGAGAGGTCGGCGACGGTCGCGGCCGCGGCGTCCACCACGGCGTACTCGCGCCAGCCCAGGAAGTGCACGACGGTCGCGCCCACCGGGATGTCGGCCGAGCGCGAGGCCACGACCTCGCCGATCGCCGAGCCGTCCAGAGGTGCGCCGAGCTGGAACGGCGGCAGGTAGGACTCGGCGTCGTGCATGCGCTCGCGCATGTAGGGATCCACCGACATCCACGTGTTACGGACCAGCACCTGGCCCTCGGCCAGATCGGGCAGTGTGGTGGTGACCAGCGCGAAGTTCTCCGTGCCGGGCTCACCGACGGGGCGGGCGGCCAGCTGGATCTCACGGTTCACGGTCATGGTGGTGCTCCTCGTTCGTCGTGCCGTCTGTTTCGAGAACCACTGTGGACGGGGGCGCGCACGATCGGCTGGGGGTTCGCTGCGGGTACGGTGACCAGGTGCGATTCGGTGTACTTGGCCCTCTTTCCGTGTGGAACGACGACGGGCGGCTCGTGCGGGTCCCCGAGGTGAAGGTCCGGGCGCTACTGGCCGACCTGCTGGCCCACGAGGGACGTCCGGTGTCGGCCGACCGCCTGGCCGAGGACCTGTGGGGGGCCGACCCGCCGGGCAACCCTGTCAACACGCTGCAGACCAAGGTGTCCCAGCTACGCCGAGCCCTGGAACAGGGGGAGCCGGGAGGTCGCGAGCTGGTGGCCTTCCAGGCGGCGGGGTACGTCCTGCGCGCCGCCGACGTGGACGCCGCCCGCTTCGTCGCGCTGCTCGACCGGGCCCGCGCCGCCGCGGATTCGCGGGCGAAGGCGGGGCTGCTGGGGGATGCGCTGGCGCTGTGGCGCGGTCCGGCCTACGCCGACTTCAGCGACGAGGAGTTCGTCCGTACCGCCGCCACCCGGTTGGAGGAGCAACGCCTGACCGCGCTGGAGGAGCGGGCGGAGATACGGCTGGAACTGGGCGAGCACACCCTGCTGGCCGACGAACTGGGCGAACTGGTGGCCGCGCACCCGCTGCGCGAACGCCTGCGCGCCGCCCATCTGCGCGCGCTCTACCGGTCGGGACGGCAGGCCGAGGCGCTGGCCGGGTACGACGACCTGCGGCACCGGCTGGCCGGCGAACTGGGCCTCGACCCCGGACCCGAGCTGGCCACCCTCCACCAGGCGATGTTGCGCCAGGATCCCTCGCTTACGCCCGCGCGCCCGCGTACGAACCTGCCCGCCCCCGTCACCGAACTGATCGGCCGCGCGCAGGCCGTGACCGAGGTCGGCGCCCTGCTCGGCTCAGCTCGTCTCGTCACGCTGACCGGCCCGGGCGGTGTCGGCAAGACCCGGCTCGCCCTGGCGGCCGCCGATCGCGCCACCGACGCCTTTCCCGATGGGGTGTGGCTGGTCGAGCTGGCGGGCACCTCGGGCGAGACCGCGACCGTGGCCGAGGTGGTGGCCGCCGAACTGGACGTCCGCGACGACACGGCGACCGGTGCGCGTCCCGGCGCACGCCCGGCCCACCTGGCGCACCGGCTCGCCGACGCCCTGCGCGGCCGCCGGCTGCTGCTTGTGCTGGACAACTGCGAACACCTGATCGAACCGGTCGCCGAACTGGTGGATCTGCTCCTGCGGGCCGCCCCCGGCCTGCGGGTGCTGACGACCAGCCAAGAGTCGCTGGCGATCCCAGGAGAGACGCTGTACGCGGTGCCGCCACTGGAGCTTCCGGTGCCGGGAGCAGACCCGGCACAGGCCGGCTCCGTACAACTGTTCGTAGCCCGTGCCGCAGCCGCCGCGCCCGGGTTCGTGCTGGACGAGATCAGCGCGCCCGCGGTAGCGGCGATCTGCCGGAGGCTGGACGGCCTGCCGCTGGCGCTGGAACTGGCCGCCGCCCGGGTACGCACGCTGGGGGTGCGCGGCGTGGCCGACCGCCTCGACGACCGCTTCCACCTGCTCACCGTGTCGGGCCGGGGGCGGCCCGCCCGCCAGCAGACCCTGCGCGCGGTGATCGACTGGAGCTGGGAGCAGCTCACCGAGCACCAGCGGCTGATCCTGGCGCGGCTGGCCGTCCACCCGGGCGGCTGCACGCTGGAGGCGGCCGTGGAGGTGTGTGCGAGCCCCGGACTGGAGGTGGCCGACCTGCTGGACCAGCTGGTGGCCAGGTCGATGGTCGAGTCCTGCGGCGGGATCCGCTACCGGCTGCTGGAGTCGATCGCCGCCTACTGTCTCGAACGGCTCCCCGGCGACGACCCCGTCTTCCAGCGCCGCGACCGCTACTACACCGAGCTGGCCGAACAGGCCAGGCCGCACCTGCAAGGTCCCGCTCAGCGCCAATGGCTGGACCGCCTGGACGCTGAGACGCCCAACCTGCGGGCCACGCTCGAGCACACCACCGACTCCGCGCTCGCACTGCGTCTGGTCGACGCCCTGGCGTGGTACTGGTTCCTACGCGGCAGGCACCGCGAGGGCCGCGCCGCCATCGCCGCGGCCATGGCGCTGCCCGGCGCGCGGTGCCCTAGGACGGCGGCGTGGGAGGCCGGGTTCACGATGCTGACCGGCGACGGCACCGGCTTGCTGGAGCACAGCCATACCGCAGCACAGGCGCTGGAAGCCCATGAGGCACGATCACGCTGGTTCCTCGCGGTCGCGCATCTGAGCTTCGGGGACGCCGCCACCGCCGAGAGCCTGCTGACCGAGACGCTGACCGCCGTCCGCGCCGCCGGCGACCGCTGGGGCGAGGCGGCGGCGCTGGCCGGTCGCGCCAAGCAGGCGATGTTCCAGGGTGACCACGCCCTCGCCGAGCGGTCCGGCACCCAAAGCCTGGCGATCTTCGACGAGCTGGGCGACGGCTGGGGACGGCTGCAGGCCTCCGACATGCTCGGCTACCTCGCCGAGATCAACGGCGACTACGACCGGGCAGGACGGCTGCACCGCGAGGGCCTGCGCGTCGCCGAGGACCTGAGGCTGTGGACCGACGCGTCCTACCGGCTGTCCAGCCTCGGACGGCTCGCCCTGCTGACCGGGGATCTGGACGGATCCCGGGAACTGCACGAGCAGGGGATGCGCCTGGCGGCCGAGCAGTCCAACCGCTTCGCGGAGGAGTTTGCCCGGGTCGGCCTCGGCCTCGTGGCCCGCCGCGCCGGCGACCTCGACACCGCGCAGCGGCTTTTCGAGCAGTCGCTGGCCTGGAACCGGCGCCTGGAAAAGGACTACGGGCTGCCCTTCTACGGGGTGACGCTGCTGCTGGCCGAGCTCGGTTTCATCGCCGAGCTGCGCGGCGATCTCGCGGCGGCCAGGTCGCTGCATCTGCAGGGACTGGCCGCGGCCGGCAAGGCCGGCGACCCTCGTGCCATCGCCCTGGCCCGGGAAGGGCTGGCCGGGGTCGCGGCGGCCGAGGGCACATACGAGGAGGCGGCGACCCTGCTGGGGGAGGCTACCGCGCTCAGGGAGTCGGTCGGCGCGCCGCTGCCGCCCGCGGAACGCGGCGACGTCGACCGGATCGCCGCCGCGGTCCGCGCCGGGCTGGGCGAGGAGGCGGCCGTGCGCTGACCCCCAGCCGATCGTGCGCGCATTCCGTCAGGGTCGTACCCGTCACCCACTGATGGAGGAGCAACAATGCGCGCCCTGACCTTCAACCCGGACCTCTCCCCCAGCGTCGTGCCCGATCCCGTGCCCACGCGCTCCCAGGCGCTGGTGAAGGTGGCGGCCTTCTCACTGAACTTCGGGGAGATCGCCTACCGAAGCGCGAACCCCGACCCTGGGAACGTCCCGGGTTGGGATGCCGCCGGGGTGGTCGTCCAGGCCGCCGCCGACGGTTCGGGGCCTGCGGCCGGTACCCGCGTGGTCACTTTCGGCTGGTCGGGGGCCTGGGCGGAGCTGCGCGCCGTGGACACTGCCGAGCTGGCCGTCGTTCCTGAGGCCGTCGACCTGGGGACGGCGAGTGCCCTGCCGGTCGCCGGGGTCACGGCGCTGCAGGCGCTCCGCCGGCTCGGCCCGGTGGCAGGCCGCCGCGTCCTGATCACCGGGGCGTCCGGCGGCGTCGGCCGCTTCGCCGTACAGCTCGCCGCCCGCGCGGGAGCAGAGGTCGTCGCCTCCGCCGGGAGCCCCGCCCGCGCGCAGGGACTACGGGAGCTGGGCGCCGCGGAGATCGCCATCGGCCCGGAGAACCTGGCGGGCCGGGCGTACGGCGTGCTGGACACCGTAGGCGGGCGGCAGCTCGCGCAGGCGTTCTATCAGTTGGAAGACGACGGCGTGGTGATGGCCATCGGACGGGCGGCCCGCGAGCCTGCGGTCATCGACTTCGAGTTGGCGGGCACACGATCGGCGCGGGGCCGGATCGAGAACTTCAACGTGACCACGCCGTTCGGCCCGGACCTTGCCCACCTCGTCGGACTGCTGGCGGCCGGCGAGCTGGACGCGCAGGTCGGCTGGCGCGGGCCGTGGGACAAGGCGTCGGAGGCCGCCGATGCCCTGCTCGCCCGCCGCATCACCGGAAAGGCGGTCCTTGACGTTTGACCCGCCGATCGTTCTCAGCGCCAACGGCTGTTCCTGGGTTCCGCCCCCGAACCAGGGCGGGATCATCGGGCGGCGGTGGACCCGCTGGCACACGGACGGCGCCGTGCTCGCGATCACCCGACCTACTCGCCGACGGTCGGCTCGTCATGGCCTCGGTCCTCAAGGAGATCCGCCGACTCGAGGTGTCCACCCCCGGCCGGGGCGACACCTGGTCCTTCTCGTCGGCCACGACCACGGCCTCCCGCACGTCCGCAACTCTTCCGGTCGCGCCGAGACCGCACCGGGTTGTACAGGGCGGGGCGGCGGGCGAGCAGCACGTGGGCCGGGCAGCGCGGGGAGCGACGCAGCGCGGGGCCCGGGCAGTGTGGGGCGAGCGCGCCGGCGACCTGGAACCGCAACCGCGCCGCCATCAGCTCCTGGCTCACCTGGTGCCGGGCCAAAAAGCACCGGGCCGCCCCCTCGGTGCCAGCCGACGCCGAACGCCGCAAGGAAAGCGCCGATGAGACCCGCGCGCTCGCCAAGACCACCATCCACCGGCTGCTGTCCCGCCGCGACATCCCGCTGCGGGAGAAGACCTGTGGCGGATGCTCTATGAAACGGCGGCCAGAGCCGCGGAGATTCTGGCGCTCAACGGCGAAGACCTCGACCTGGAGCACCGCCGCCCCCGTCCGCTCCAAAGGCGGCGCCGTCGAGTGGGTGTACTGGGACAGCGGCACCGCCCACCTGCTGCCCCGGCGGCAGTGATCACCAACCTGTCATCAGGTGGGCGGCCACTGCCGTAGGGCCATGTCGGCCACCATGAGGAGGTCGTCGCGGGTGGCGCCACCGGCGGCCTGAACGGCGATGCCGTTGGCCACGGCCATGAGGTACCGGGCGAGCAGGCCGGGATCGGTCCCTGCGGGAAGGTCGCCCTCATCGACGGCCCGCCGGAACCGCTCCTGCAGGAGCGAGATGCCGTTGTTGCGCCAGGCTGCCAACGTGTCCCGGGCAGTGAGACCGGCCTCGCCCGCCGCCAGGGAGCCTTGGACGCCGAGGCATCCGGCGGGACAGCCGGGACTGGTGGTCGCCCGGACGGAACCGTTGAGGAACGCTGTGGCCACTTGCCACGCCGTCGGCTCCTCCAGGGCCCGCAGTACGTACGAGGCGGGGCCGTCGGTGTAACGCTGCAGGGCCTTGTGGAACAGGTCTTCCTTGCTGCCGAAGGCGGCGTACATGCTGGTGCGGCTGATACCCATGGCGTTGGTCAGGTCGGTGAGGCTGGCGCCCTCGTAGCCCTGCTCCCAGAAGACACGCATGGCCTGGTCGAGCGCCTTGTCGGCGTCGAAGCCGCGTGGCCGGCCGATCGGCGCCTTCCCCTGGGTGTTCACGGGATCGAGCATACCTCTTCTGTACCGAACGGTGCTGAACTGCTATCGTCCACTTCGGTACCGATCGATACAGATTTCTATCGAGGTGAAAGCATGGGACAGCTGGAAGGCAAGACCGCCGTCGTCACCGGCGGCGGAACGGGGATCGGTTTGGCCACCGCCATACGGCTGGCGGCCGAGGGCGCGCACGTCTTCATCACCGGCCGCCGCAAGGCGGTCCTCGACGCGGCGGTGGAACGCATGGGCCCGGCGGCGGTGACCGCCGTGCCGGGCGACATCTCGGACCTGGCCGACCTGGACCGGCTCTATGCCGCGGTCCGGGCTCGGGGCCGGGGCCTGGACGTGCTGTTCGCCAACGCCGCCGCCGCGTCGTTCGCGACGCTGGAGCAGGTCACCGAGGAGCACTTCGACGAGACCTTCGGCGTCAACGTCCGGGGCACCTTGTTCACGGTGCAGAAGGCGCTGCCGCTGCTCAACGACGGCGCGTCGGTGATCCTGAACAGCTCGGTGCGCGCCGGCGACGGTGTCGCGGCGTTCGGCACGTACGCGGCCTCCAAGGCGGCGATCCGGTCCTTCGCCCGGACCTGGGCGAACGAGCTCAAGGGCCGGAACATCCGGGTCAACGCGATCTCCCCGGGCACCATCGACACTCCTGGACTCGACGGTGTGGTCGCGACGGAGGACACGCCCGTCACCAAGTCGGATTTCGCCGCAGCGATCCCGCTCGGCCGGATCGGACGTCCGGACGAGATCGCCAATGTGGTGGCTTTCCTCGCTTCCGACCAGGGCAGCTTCTTCCTCGGCGCCAACCTGGTCGTCGACGGGGGCGAAGTGCACATCTGACGGGTGCCGCCCTGGCGGATCCCTGCCCATTGTTCGTCCCCGGCTTCGCCCGCGTGGGGCAGGCTGAGATCTGCTCGCGCGTCCAAGATGCCGTACGAGTGAGCTTGTCTTGATCGAACTTTGTCCGGGCCGGGCGCATCGAATCCCGCATAGTCACTGACGGACGGGATGATGCATGGCGACGAAACTGCTCGACGGGGACCCGCAGCGGCTGGGGCAGTACTGGCTGGCAGGGCGGCTGGGCGCGGGCGGTCAGGGTGTGGTCTATGAGGCCTACACGGAGGACGCCCGCCGCGTTGCGATCAAGGTCCTGCACGGCGACCAGGTCGCCCAGCTGGGCAGGGAGGTGACAGCCGCGCGGCGGGTGGCCTCGTTCTGCACCGCGCGCGTACTCGACGCCCAGTTGGAGGGCCCTCGCCCCTACATCGTCAGTGAGTACGTCGAAGGGCCGAGCCTGCGTCAGGTCGTCCTCGGCGGCCGCCGGTTCGCGGGCGGTGACCTGCACCGGTTGGCCACCGCCATCGCCACCGCCCTGACCGCCGTCCATGAGGCCGGCGTGATCCACCGTGATCTGAAGCCGGACAACGTGCTGCTCGGGCCGGACGGCCCGCGAGTGATCGACTTCGGCATCTCCCGGACGGTGGAGATGTCGCTCACCGAGACCGGCCTGGTCGCGGGAACGCCCACGTACATGGCCCCGGAGGTCTTCACCGGGCACCGGGCGGGCGCACCGGCGGACGTGTTCGCCTGGGCCGGCATCGTGATGTTCGCCGCCACCGGCGAAGACCCGTTCCAGGCCGAGAGCCTGGGCGGGGTCATGCACCGCGTGTTGTCCGCCAGCCCGGATCTCAGCGTGCTGCCGGGGTCGCTGCATTCGCTGGTGGCCGCCGCCCTGGCCAAGGATCCGCTCGACCGTCCGACCTCCCGGGCGCTGCTGCTCGGCCTCGTCAGCGGCGGCGGGCAGGTGGACACCGCCGGACTCCTCGCCATGGGCGGCCGCGAGGCCAACCGGATCGCGGTGCCGGCCGACGATCCCGCGCTGGGCGCGCTGGCGGAGGAGGCGTACGCGATGCTCGGGCCCGCCGAGCGCGAGCTGGTGGCCGAGGTCTTCCTGCGGCTGGTCACCGTGGACGAGCGCGGGGAGCTGACCGGACGCCGGGCGGCCGTGGCCGAGCTCCTCCAGGGAAGAGCGCAGCACGACGCGGCGGCGATCAACCGGATTCTGGAGGTGTTCACGTACCTCCTGGCCAGGGGCGGCGAGGAGATCTGGCTGGCCCGGCCGGCCCTGCCGCACGCCTGGCCCAGGTACAGGCAATGGATCGACAACAACCGCGACGGGCTGGCGGTCCACCGGGAGATCCTCACCGCGGCGCACCGGTGGGACGGGGCCGGCCGGCGAGACGGCGACCTGTTCCGCGGCAGCAGCCTGGACAACGCCCTGCAGTGGGCGGCCAACTCGCGGCGCGACATCACGCTGGCCCCGGTGGAGCGAGGTTTCCTCCAGGCGAGTGCGGACCTGGCCAGACGCGGCGCCAGGCGTGCCCGGCTGGTCTCGCTCACCCTCGGCGGACTGCTGGTGATCTCGCTGGTGGCCGGAGCGCTGGCCGTACAGCAGGGCTTGGTCGCCGATCGGCGCGCCGAGGAGGTCACCGCGTCGCTTGCCAGGTCGGAGGCGACCCGGCTGGCCGGGCTCGCGCAGCAGGTACGCGTCACGGATCCCATGCTGGCGATGCGGCTGAGCGCGGCGGCATGGAGCCTGGACCGCACGCCGCTCACCAGGGCAGGGCTGATGACGGCACTCGCCCGGCGCGAGTCGGCGACGTTCACTGATCGGGTGAGCGCCGCCGACACGGTCCGGGCCCTCGGCGCCGACGGGCGTACGTTGGCCGGCGTCAGCCAGGACACCGCCCAGGTGTGGGACGTGCGCACCGGGAAGCGGACCGGTGGGATCAACCGGCTGGGGCTGGCCGGAGACCAGGTGACGGCGGTGGCCCTGGCGCCCTCGGGCCGTACGCTCGTCGTCCTGACGGACAAGCGGATCCGGGCCTGGGAGCTGTCCAGCGGCACGGCCATCGGGACCTGGGTCTTCGACCGCCCGCTCGACCTCGTGAACGGCTGGGCGGAGATCGTTCACGTGGACGACCGGACGGTGGCGATCCGGCAGCCCGGCAAGAACCAGCAGTGGAATCCGCGAGCCGGCGAACACACGCGGCTTTCCACGGTCGGCGCGACGGCGAGCGCGGACGGCAGGTGGCTGGCGACGCCGCGGGCGAAGTCGGTGCGCCTGACCGACGCCAAGGGCGGGTCCGTCGTGGACATCGGCGTCAAGGACGGCGCCGGCACACAAGGGACCTGGAACGGCGGCGCGGTGACGGTCAGCGGGGACGGGAAGCTGCTCGCCTCGATCACCGATGAGGCGGTCCAGTTCTGGCGGATGGCCGATGCCCAGCTCCTCACCACGGTGCCGCTGCTGGGCAACACGGACACCGATGGCGAGCAGCCCCAGGGCGCCTTCGACGGCCGGACATTCCGCTACCTCGTCGAGGACCGGGTCTTCTCCGTCGACGTCTCCGACCTCTCCGTCACCCCGGCGGCCTCCTCGACCAATTTCGGCAGGCTGAGCCCGGGCGGGCAGCTCGCGGTGACCCAGAGCGGCGACAGGACCCAGCTACGCGACGTGCGCAGCGGCAGGGCGGTGGGCGCCCTGCCCGCCATGCAGGAGGCGTACTTCAGCAAGGACGGCAGGCTGCTGGCCGCGGTGGACCAGGGCACGGCGAAGATCGTGGACGTCGCCTCGCGAGCCGTCCTGGGCACGATCGACCCTGACCTCGGAGATCTGGAGCCCCACGTGGTGAGCTTCAGCCCGGACGGCACCCGCCTCGCGCTCGTCCTGCGCAGCCCGGACGATGGACGCCGCGTGCTCAGGTACGCCGCCCAGGTATGGGACTGGAGGGCCAAGCGGAAGCTCTGGAGCGCGGCGCTCCCGGAGACGAACGACGTGGCCTTCTCCCCCGATGGCAAGCGGCTGGCTCTCGCCGGTGCCGGCCAGCGCCTGCTCGACGCCGCCACTGGACGGTCGGTGACCGGGCCCTTCGGCACCGGTGGAAGGGACACCACCGGCTTCCGGATCTTCTTCCTTCACAAGGGCGGCGGCGTGGTGGTTCTGGACTCCCGAGGCCGCCTGACGCTGTGGGACACCGCCGGCAAGCGCCTCGGGCCGGTCGTCCGCGGTGAGTCCGGCGATCTGTCGATCGCCGCCTACTCCCCGCGTGACGACGTCGTCGCGGTCGGCGCGGCAGACGGCAGGGTGCGGTTGTTCGATCCGGTCACCGGAACGAGCCTCGGCACGCTGCGTGACTCCGGTGGAGGGCAGGATTCGGAAACGGGGCAGCTCCAGTCGATCGCCTTCACGGCTGACGGGGCCGGCGTCGTCACCCTTGATCTGAACGGGGTGGCGCGGACGCACGTCGTCGAGCCTGCCGGTGTCATCCGGGCGATCTGCCGGCGGGCGGGTGGCTCCCTCACCACCGCTGAATGGAGGGCCTATGTCCCGGACCTTCCGTACCGCGACAGCTGTCGTTGAGCGCGGGAGCTCCCGTCCGCCCCACGCCTCGACACTTCCACCACCCCTGCAGGCGCGCATCTAGCCGAGTCGCCCGATGTATGGCGCTACTCACCGGAGCACCCGTGCTACCCGGACGGGGTGCACATCGGCCCGGCCGGCGCCACTCCCCCGCGACCTAACGAAGGGTTGCGATACCGGCCAGGAAGATGTCGACGCCGGATTCGAGCGTCCGTACCATCGCCGCCTCCGTCGACGGCGTGCGGGTCCTGACGGGCCGCGTGGGCGCCCCCGTACACGCCCCCTATCTGGACGACCACGTCGTCGCCGCCTGCCTGGCCGTGCGGCTGGACCAGCGGGCGGCGCCGGGCGCCTACAAGCCGCTCACCCGGGCCGCGATGCGCCCGGTCATGCCAGCCGAATGTCTGGAACGCACCACTAAGGGCGAGTTTTCGGCGGACATATACCAGGGGCTGCGCCGCCACCGCGACCAGCTCCTGACCCTGCTGGACGGTTCGCTGCTGGTGGAGCGCGGCCTGGCCGACGCCACCGCCCTGCGCCGGGCCTGCGTGCGCACCCCGGCCGAGGGCGTGCTGGGCGTGATGGCACTCGACGTCTTCATCGCCGCCGAGAACTGGCTACGAGCCCTTCCCGCCTACTCCGCCCAGGAGGAGTCGTGCGCGTGAGTCTTCGCCCCGGCGTCACTCTCACCCCGATCGACGAGGTTGCCGTGCTCCTGGACGAGCGCACCGGCCGCTACCACCAGCTCAATGCCAGCGCCGCGCTCGTCTTGCGCAGCCTGCTGGCGGGACACGGCCAGAACGAGGCCGCCCGCGACCTTGTCCGGACCCATCCGGCCGCGGGGCCCACCGCCGAGGCGGACATCGCCGCGCACCTGATCGCCCTCCTGCCGCCGGCCCGCATCCGCGCGGTGCTGACGTGTGCCCGCCGCGGCGCCACGCCCGCGACCGCCGAGCAGGCCAGAACGGCGCGGGACGCGGTGATCGCGGTCAGCCTGTCGTGCGCCGGGGAAGGCTGCCTGCCCCGCTCCATCGCCGCCGCCCTGCTGTGCCGGTTGGGCGGATCCTGGCCCACCTGGTGCGCGGGCATACGGGTCCACCCGTTCGGCGCCCATGCCTGGATCGAGGCCGACGGCCACCCTGTCGACGAGCCGTCCCGCCGCTACCAGGTCACGATCGTCATCGCCCCGGACAGAGAGCTTCGACGATGATGCCCGATGACAGCGCCGGAGCGGGCGGCCGACACGGCTACCGGCGATCGTGCCGCTGATCGGGCCGCGCAGCCAACTCGCCGCCTCCCAAGCCTCAGCCAAAGCTTCGGAGCCTTTCAGGTAGCGACTGTGTGATCGTCGGCGATATCGGTATGTGACGGCTCAGTTCCGGGCGGCATGCCGCCTGCGTGGTGTCCTGCCTCTGCCCGGAGGTGGCTCGTGGTGAGCGAGACGGTACGGCTGCGGCTCCGGGTGATCGACGCGGCCGCGGATGCCCAAGAGCTGGACGAGGCCACTGCCAGGCTGAGGAACGAACTCCTCGAACTGGACGTGGTGGCCGGCGCCGAGGCGGGGGAAAGCGCCGAGGGCACCAGGGCGGTTCTGTCGTTCACGCTCGGAGGCCTCGTGATCGCGCTGGCCGGTACGGAACTGCTGGCCTCGATCGTGAACGCCGTGACCGCCTGGCTCAATCGCCATCAGCACCGTTCGGTCAAGCTGGAGATCGACGGTGACGTGCTGGAACTGACCGGCATCCCGTCCAAGGAGCAACGCGAGCTCACCGACGTATGGTTGCGCCGCCGCCAGCAGCCGGCCGCACCCGGCCAGTCCGGCCGCCGCCTCGCGCTGATCGTGGCCAGCGACGAGTTCGGAGATCCCGGGCTGCGGCGGCTGCGGGCGCCCGCCCTCGACGCCGAGGCCCTGGCGAGGGTGCTGGGCGACGAGGCCATCGGCGGGTTCGACGTACGCACGATGCTCAACGAGTCCACCTCCGTCGTCAACGAAGCCGTGGAGGAGTTCTTCGCCGACTGTCAGCCCGACGACCTGCTGTTGCTGCACTTCTCCGGCCACGGGGTCAAGGACGACAACGGCGAGCTGTATTTCGCCACGCCCAGCACCAAGCTCAACAGGCTCGGCGCCACCGCGGTGTCGGCGGAGTTCGTCAACCGGCGGATGGGCCGCAGCCGCTGCCGGCGCATCGTCCTGTTGCTCGACTGCTGCTACGCGGGCGCCTTCGCGCGTGGCGCGCTGCCGAGGGCGGGGACGGACGTGCACGTCGAGGAGCAGTTCGGCGGGCGCGGGCGGGTGGTCATCACGGCCTCCAACGCCCTGGAGTACGCCTTCGACGGGACCGACCTCGCCGACGTCCAGGAGACGACCTCGCCCTCGGTGTTCACCAGAGCGCTGGTGGAAGGGCTCGAGACCGGCGAGGCCGACCAGGACCAGGACGGCTATGTGGGCATCCACGAGCTGTACGACTTCGTCTACGACAAGGTGCGGGCCATCACGCCCAAGCAGACGCCCGGGAAGTGGACGTTCGACGTACAGGGCGACTTGATCGTCGCCCGGCGCGGCCGTCCCGTGGATCGGCCCGCGCCGTTGCCGACCGAACTGCAGGAGGTCATCGACCACCCGATCGCCAAGGTCCGGGAGGGTGCGATCGGCGAGTTGGCGCGGTTGCGGCACAGCCGCCACGCCGGGCTCGCGCTCGCGGCGCGGCTGGCCCTGGAAGAGCTCGCGGACGACGACAGCCGATCGGTCTCGGCAGCGGCGTCGCGCGCCCTCGGCCACCCCGCCGTCTCGCCCGCTGCCCCGCCGGCCGTCTCACCCGCCGTCTCGCCCGCTGCCCCGTCTGCTGCCCCGCTTGAGGCCCCGCCGGATGATGCCGGCCGCGGGACAGCCGCGGCCGCCGGCCGTGAGGCGCCGCTCCCCACCGTGCCGGAGGCCGATCAGGGCCCCGCCGACGACGTACGGGCCGGCCAGGTTCGCGCGGCGCCTGACGAAGGCGACGGTGCTCGCGCCGCTGCCCTGCCTTCCAGCTCCTGGACCGGGAACCCTGGAGCGAGGAGCGCCACACCGGCGGACGTGGACGCGTCGCCGGACAGGGATCCCGACCTGCCGCGCGGGCGGGCGTGGCTGCTCCTCGCATTGCGTGGATTGGCGCTGTTGTCGGGCCTGTTGCTGATGCTCGGTCCGGGCTACACGAGCTCGTTCTCCGTCATGCTCAGCAGGGCGGTCGTCCCTGACTACGTCATCTGGCTGTGGCTCTTGATCGCCGCGACATTCGGGGCCGGCCTGCTGCCGGAGGGCCGATGGCGCACCGTGAGCCTCGGCGCGTCCGCCGGTCTGGCCGCACTGCACCTGGGCGTATTTGCCCACTTCTCCATGGCTTTCAGCGGAGCCGAACTGGTCGTCACCATGGTATCCGGCCAGCTGATCCTGCTGGTCGCGTTCACGGAGACGGCCATGGCCCAGCCCGGCCGCTGGTGGAGAGCCGCGGGAGCCGCCGGCGGAGTGCTCGCACTGGCCATGATCATCGTCAACCAGAAGTTCCCCCACGACATGATGGACGATCCCGGGGAGGAGATCCCTTGGGTGGTGGTGTTCTCGGCCGTCGTGCTTCTCCTCGGGTTCTTCGTGACGCGCGTGGTTCTGCTCTGGCGAGCAAGCGGGGCGCGGCCGACGCTGGTCCTGAGCGTGGCGGCCACGCTTCTGGTCGTCGCGGACGTGTGCGGCGTCTACCTGCTGGACAGCGGCTCGGACTACCCGCAGATTCCGGTTTACACGCCCGCCCTGCTGGTGCTGCTGCTCATGGCCGCCCAGCCGCTCGACGACGGGCCGGAACTGCTCGCGGCGGTCCAGCTCACCGTCATCGTGGGGCTGGGACACAACCTGGCGTTGGTCGAGACCTGGCCGGTGTTCGTGACAGTGCTTTTCGTCGCCGCGGCCTGCTCCGCGGCGGCGGTCTACCTCCCCGGCAGGCACCCCCGTTCGAGCCGCCGCCCTTGAGCGCCTGTTCGGGCTTCAGGTGTGCCGGCCGGACGGAGAACGCGGTGTGCGTGGCGGGGCCGGCTCGGTCGTGATGGCTCCCCTCGAACAGCAGGTCCTCCGCCTTGATCAGGCCGAAGGGACCGGGGCGTCCAACGTCCTGGAGGCCGGCCAGGTGCGCGACAACGCCACGGGCGCGGGCGAGTGCGGCAGCCCCGGACAAGAGCCCCGTGTTCTATGATCACGGGCTTATGAGCCAATTGCACACGCTATCTGCCACGGAAGTCCCTTCGGAACGACTCGTGCTTCGCCAAGCGCACGATGCCGACCGTGAAGGATTCATCGAGCTCATGACCGATCCCGAGGTTCGGGCATACCTCGGTGGTCCTCGGCCTCGGAGTGACGTCGAGCAGTTTCTCGATAAAGTCGTGGAGTCCAGGCCTGGCAATTATGTCATCGCGGACAACACGACGAACCGACTTATCGGAACATTGATGCTCGCCCGCCGGTCAACCGATCGCCCCGGGCATGTCACCGAGGATGGCGAGGAACTGGAACTGGGCTATGTACTGCGGCGCAACGCATGGGGCGCGGGGTTCGCATTCGAGGCCGCGACGGCCGCGTTGCGCGCTGCTGCTGACGAACTCCCCGACCAGCCAGTCGTAGTCGTGACCCAGACCGCGAACAAACGATCTCTGAAACTCGCCGCCCGCCTTGGCTTCCGCCCCGTCAGCACGTTCGAGGAGTTCGGCGCTGAGCAGACCCTCTGCACCGTTCCCCTGTCCATGTTCCGAACCTGATCTCGGTATCCATCGCAGCGGCCCTCATCCAGGGTGTCCGAGCGGCGCCGAGAGGACTCACGCAGGAAGCGCACTGGGTAGTTTGACGTCGTGGATCTTCCTTCCTATTGGCTGCCCCGGCCACCCTTCAGCCCGGACGGCAAGACCCTGGCCGACTTCGCCTCGTTACTCGCTGACGCGCTTGCCCAGGGACCCGACAAACCGATTTCCTATACCTTGTCGGCACCGAAGTGGCAGTTTCTTTACTACGTCGCCGAGCAAGCCGGATACGTTCTGCACGGCTCGAACAATCCCTCGATCGAGTGCTTCGAGCCACGCCGGTCCTACGACAGTGACACCTTCGGTAATCGCACCGCCGTCTATGCCGCGTCGGACGGCATCTGGCCGATGTTCTACGCGATACTCAATCGCGGTCGTCCGGTGTCGATGGTCAACTCGTGTAGTGACCTCGCCGGCGAGACCTACTACTACTTCTCCATCAGCCGGCCTGTACTCGACCTCGACCCATGGCAGGAAGGAACGGTCTATCTCCTGTCTGCCGAAGGGTTCGAGCATCAACCTCCGATACGAGGTGTTCGCCAGCGCCAGGTGGCCAAACTGGCGCCGGCCCAGCCGCTGGCCAAGATCCGGGTGGTTCCCGAGGAATTCCCGTTCCTAAGCGACGTGCGTGGACACGACGACGCGATGGTTCAGGCCCGATCCGCGGCTGACCCCGACGGCTTTCCTTGGATTGATGACTGACCGTGGTTGTCGTACAAAACCATCGCTACCGGCCCGGCAATAGAGACGCCGCTGGTGACGGTCACGACGGTCCGGCTCAGTAGCCGAAGCACTTCGGCGTACCACCGGCCCGGGCCGTGGAGGAGGTGGCGGCTAGAGTGGGGCCTCCTTGTGACGGGACACCGGCACGCAGGTCCCGAGCGCCTCGGCTCTGCTCGGCCACGCGTTGCGGAGAAAGGGGACGGGCTGCCGCATGGTGGGAAAGCCGCACTACCGGCGCATTGCTGTGTTCGGGGCGGGATACATCGGTCTGGTGACCGGTGCCTGTCTCGCCGACCTCGGCCACCGGGTGGTGGTCCGGGACATCGGCCCGGCGGTGTAGCCGGCGCGGGCGCCGCAGAGGTAGGCGGTCTCGAACAGCACCCGGTCGCGCAGCCGGTCCAGCGGCAGGTCCTTGCGCGGCCGCCGTGAGCAGATCGCGGTCAGGACCTTGGCGACGTCGGCGGCTGAGGCCGGGCGGGCCGGGTGTGGACGGAGGCGCCGGCGTCGGCCAGGTCGGTGAGGAAGTCGTCGAGGTGCCGGGCGAGCGGGTGAGAACGGCCGAGCTGCACGGTGATGACCAGATCCATTCGGTACGCCGCCACCACGACCACGCCGGGCAGGCGCTGATGGGTCAGCGTCAGGTCCACATCATCGCCTCGTCCGGTCCGGGCGCGGCGGGGGCGGCCAGGGGGCGCCCATGCCCGTTGCACCGGCCCGTCCGGTCCCCGGCGGGAACAGACGAATGACCTAATGCCATGAGTTGCCCGCATTTCGGGGCATTTGCGGCTCGCCGTCACGTGACTGATGTGCCCGATCGGCCCGGCGTACCAGAGTGAGGCTCGGCCCTGGCACCGCAGGGCCTCGACTTTCGAGGACTTGGCAATGAACAGGCGTACTTGCGCGAACACCCTCGGCCTGGGCGTCGTTTCGCCGGCGGGCGTGTCCGCGTTCCAGAGTGCCTCCGCGACCACGCGGAACGCGGTCGTGCCCGAGATCACTCCCGGCACGCACACGTCCTTCGCCTCGTTGCGGCACGTCTGTTAATGGCCGAGGGGAAGCGCGCGGCACGTGCGATCAGCGATTACTCAAGGGAGAACCCATCATGAGCAGTGACAAGAAGGTTGCGGTCATCACCGGCGGCGCGACGGGCATCGGCAAGGAGACCGCGAAGCTGCTGGTCGCGGACGGCGTGCACGTCGTCCTGAGCGGGCGACGCGAGGACGTCGGCAAGCAGGCGGTCGTGGAGCTGACCAAGGACGGCGGCAGCGCGTCGTTCGTGGTGGCGGACATGGACGCGCCGCAGAGCATCACCGCCCTGTTCGACTCCGTCCTGTCGGAGTACGGCCGCCTGGACTACGCGGTCAACAACGCCGGCCTGGCCCACGAGACGGCAGCGATCGCCGACGCCGACCCGGTCAAGTTCCAGCAGATGCTGTCGACGAACGTGATGGGCCTGTTCCTGTGCCTGCAGCGCGAGATCAAGGAAATGCTCGCCGGCGGCCGCGGGGGCGCCATCGTCAACCTCGCCTCCATCGCCGGCCTCAACGGCATCCCGTACAGCGGTCCGTACGCGGCCACCAAGCACGCGGTCGTCGGGCTGACCAAGACCGCGGGCCTGGAATACTCCTCCCAAGGCGTGCGCGTGAACGCGGTCGCCCCCGGCGCGATCAAGACCGACATCATCGCGCGAGCCATCACCCTCGGCCAGTACGACGAGCAGACCATCATCGCGATGCACCCGATGGGCCGCATGGGCCAGCCCAAGGAGATCGCCGAGGGCATCCACTGGCTCCTGTCCGACAAGGCGTCGTTCGTGGCCGGCACGATCCTGAACATCGACGGCGGCTTCCAGGCGAAGTGACCCACGCACACACGGCCCGCATGCCGACACACCACGCCATGCGGGCCAGTGCCGGCGCCCTGCTGCCCGCTCCGTACTTGGCCAGGGTCTTCATCCGCCGTACCGGCACCTTGGACACGTTCACCCGGCGTAGCCCGAATGCGGCCAGGTTGTCCACCCGCTGTAGCGCCCGCACCATCTCCCGCCCCTGACGTGCGCTTGGGCGCCTGCCGCAGCCACGCCACCGACTGCTCGAACAGTGCCACCGGCCCCTCGGCGTGTGTCCACGCCCGGCCGTGCAGGAAGGTCCGGAACTGGCGCGTCAGCTGCCGCTCGCTCCAACTGCTGGCGTCATCGAAGATGTGGTAACCGTAGGCGTCCCGGATCATCCACGCGTGCTCGTACGTCGCCTTGGGCCGCTCGGCGTACTTCTTGACGTGCGACGCGTCACCGATCCCCAACTGCTCGGCCAGGGCATCGCCAGCGGATCCCCCAGGCGAACGGTCCCGATCTGGACGGCAACGCCAAGCCGGTGAGAATCGGCCCTCGACTGCGCGATCACATTCCGGTCGAAGCTGTCGAGGAAGAAGAACCTCTCCAGGTCTGACTCAGCGCCAACGGCTGTCCGCCGGTTCCTCGCCCCCGTGATCTTCTCCGTTCCTGATCGGCTTGACAAGGGCGGGGGCGACCATCTCCCCCGCCCTCCCCTGCCGTCCGACAGGGCAACCTCATATGTCAGTTTCTCAGGGGTTGCCGTACTTCTTGACGAACTGGTAGTACGTCCATGCCCATGCCCTGCAGTCGGGCCGCACCAGGATGAAGTAGCCGCCGCACACCTTGTCGCGCATGGTGATGTAGAACCGGTTGTCCACGTCAAGCTTTCGCGTACGGGTGTTGTCGAGGTAGTACTTGTACTTCTTCTTCTGGTTGGCGATCAGGCCGTACCCGTAGTCGTGGGAGTCACAGGCCGGCCGCATATCGAAGTTGTGGGGTTTGTCCGGAGACTTCGTGCAGTGGTCGTAGTAGATACCCCTGACCTTGAAGCCGCTGGCGGTCCGCTTCCAGTCGGGCTTCCGCCATTTGCCACCGTGCCATGCCCAGGCCGAGCAGCCCGACTTCGTGTACCACATCCAGGTCACGGCCGTGTTGCACTTCTTCGGGTAGGACTGCGGGGCATCCACGCCGTCCGGCAGGAAGTCACCGGCCGGCGGCTCGGTGGCGTTCGGGTCGTCGAGCCCTGCCGCACCCACGGTCGTACCGCCATTCTCCGGCATGTCGGTGCCGGTGGCGACCACCTGGGGAGCCGCGGCGCCCGCCGGGAACGACAGCTGCCACCCTCCACTGGTGACGGACTCGATGGACGACAGGCGCCCCACCGGGTCGTAGGCGTAGGTGCCCTGGACGGCGCCGACGCTGGGATCGCTCACGGTGCGCAGCAGGCCGCTCGGGTCGTAGGAGTAGCTCGCCTCGATCTGCGGCGCGTCGGTTCCGTAGGTGACCGCGATCTCCTTGAGCCGGCCCGCGTAGTCGCCGTTGGAGGTGCTGGTGGCCGTGGTGGCCGTGGCGTAGGTGAACCTGGTGACGGACGCGGGGGTCGCGGTGCCGGCCGGCTCCTTCACGGTGCTGACGCGACCCTGGGCGTCGTAGGTGATCGTGGACTTGCCGAGGGCGGTGCTGCCCACATCGGTCACCCGCCAGGGGTCGGCGCTCGGCGCCCCGCCCGGCCGGGCCCAGGTGTAGGTGAGCTGGAGAGCGCTGGCGCCGATGGGGGTGCCGTCGTCGGTGGAGAAGGTGTCGTCGCCCGCCTCCACGGAGCCGGGGTCCATCACGAGGGTCTCGGTCGTCGTGGTACGCATCGCTCCGATGACTGGGTCCCACTTGGTGGTCTCGGTGACCTTGGACCCGTCGGCGGCCTCGTACGTCTGGATGCCGCCGCCGTCGGGGAAGGAGACGCTGCTCTTCAGCGGGTAGCTGGTCGACGTTCCTTCGTCGAGTTCCGTGACGACGATGGTGCCGTTCCGGTTCTCCAGCTTGCGGTTGATCTCGCCGCCGGCGAACTCGGCCTGCCAGCCCGGCCCGAAGACGCCCAGTTCGGGACGGGTCGCCGGGGCGGACTGCGGCCGGGCCAGATCGCCGGCGGTCAGGGCCACGCCGTGCTTGCGGCTGATCGCGCCCGCGGACACGTCCAGCTCGGTGAGCTTGAAGGTTTTGGTGTCGGAGGAGTACTGGCCGGGACCGATCTCCTGGACGTTGGCCGGCGGCGGCTCGTCGAGCGCGGCGGCGGAGACCTCCGGCGAGAGGAAGGGGAGGAGCATCGCCGAGACGGCGACGGGGAGCGCTAATCGGCGCAAGAGGTGCCTCCAGGTAAACGGAGAAAGTGATTTGATCACCTGGAGAGTAAGGGTCGGTAAATCGCTTGGCAAGAGCTGGACAATTCCCGAGAACAATGTTCAAATCGCCCATGAAGCCATGCTCAAGATACGCTCTATTCATGCGTTCGTGCAGTTCAGAGAACTCCATGGCGAATTTATGGCGAATTTATTGTGACGCTGTGGAGCCGCCGAGAATAATGACTTGCAGGCGCATTCGGCGATTCGCGGCCACGCACGCCGTATGCCGCGAATTCGTCGAGCATTGTTCATGCCCGCCGGCCGGTGCCGGATCGGCGAGCTCGGCCAGGTGCCTCGGGTCTCAGTCGCGGCTGCGAGAGCGGCCTTCCTCCCGGACGTCGCCGCTCGCTGGATTCGTCAGGATCGTGCTGGAGATTATGCCGAAGAGGTGATCGGCGCGTGGTGCGAGCGAGGGTTGGTCGTTGAGCCACGCGAGCGCGCCGACCAGCGCGAACAGATCAGTGCCATCGATGTCGGTCCGCGCCGTGCCCGCGGCCTGGGCGCGGGCGAGGAGCCGGGTGCCTGCCGCGCGCATCGTGACGCACGAAGTATGGAGCGCGGACTCGGCGTCTTCAATGGCGGCCATCATCAGCGTCACAACACCCCGATACTCATGTGCGCACGCGACGCAGTCGCGTAGCCACGAAACGAGGGCATCCTCGGGCGAGTTCGACGTTTCGAGCTCGTCCGCCCTTGTCGTGAGCTCGTCGAAGCTCGTACGGAGCAAGGTCTCGAGCAAGGCCTCCCGCGTCGGGAAGTGACGGTACAGCGTGGCGAGCCCGACGCCGGCCCTGCGGGCGATATCGCGCAGCGATGCGTCCGCGCCCTCCTCCGTCACCACGGCGCTCGCGACCGCGAGCAGCTGGTCGTAGTTCTTCCTGGCGTCAGCCCGCATGTGCCCACCTTGACAATCGGAGCAGTGCTCCACATAATCGGAGCACTGATTCGCTTAAGGGTAACCCACCTGCCCCGATCAAGAGGAAGCCATGCGGACGAACATGATGAAGGCGATCCGGCTGCACGAGTTCGGCGGTCCTGAGGTGCTGCGTTACGACGAGGTGCCGATTCCCGAGCCGAAGCCGGGTGAGGTGCTCGTTCGCGTTCACGCGGTTGGCGTCAATCCCCCCGACTGGTACGTGCGCGAAGGAATGCCCAACGTTCCCCCTGAGATGAGGCCGCCTTTGAGCCTGCCCGCCATTCCGGGGACGGACGTGTCGGGCGTCGTCGAGAGCGTCGGCGCGGATGTGGACGGGCTCTCCGTCGGCGATGAAGTCTTCGGCCTTCTTCGCTTTCCTGGCCTCGAGGGCAGCGCATATGCCGAGTACGTCGCCGCGCCCGCGTCGGACCTCGCGCGCAAGCCGGCTCACATCGATCACGTGCACGCCGCAGGGGTGCCTATGGCAGGGCTCACCGCGTGGCAGTTCCTGATCGAGCTCGGGCACGATCATCCGTCGCCGTTTCAAGCGGCACAGCACCGTCCGATGGCACTGAACGACGAGACGACCGTGCTCGTCAATGGCGCCGCGGGCGGCGTGGGGCACTTCGCGCTGCAGCTGGCGAAATGGAAGGGTGCGCGCGTCATCGCGGTGGCATCGGGCGCGCATGAGTCGTTCCTGCGTGAACTCGGCGCCGACCGGTTCATCGACTACACCAAGAGCCGGCCCGAGGACGTCGCGCACGACGTTGATCTCGTTCTCGACACCGTCGCCGGTCCCGGCAGCAGTCGTTTCCTGCGCACGCTCAAGCGCGGCGGCGCGTTGTACCCGGTGTTCTTCGCCGAATACGACCCCGAAGAGACCTCGAAGCTGGGCGTCACGACCTCGGGCACCCAAGTGCGCTCGAACGGCCCGCAGCTCGCAGAACTCGGACGCTTGCTTGATGCGGGCACGCTTCGCGTCGCCATAGACAGCACGTTTCCGCTTGCGGATGCTCGAAGGGCGCACGAACGAGCCGCCCGCGGCCATATCCAAGGCAAGATCGTGCTCACGGTCGCATGAGGACGAGCGGGCCGCGCGACCGCTGACAGCCCCACCGTTCCCACCGGCAAGCGGAAGCTCCAGGACGGCCTGCGGTGCCGTTATGACGCCTGGACGTACATGATGTCCCTGGCTCCCAGGAACGGCAGCAGACGTTCGGCCTCCTCGGTCACCGCGCTCAGCTCGGCCGCGCGCAACGGCCGGAACGGGACAAGACGCAGCGTGCCGTCCTTGAGCGACCAGCTGCCGCGCACGAACCCGTCCACGAGGAAGGTCGGCAGCACCCTGGCCGCGCCGGGCATCACTCGCCTGCGGTCGGTGTCGCTGATCACGCGGGTCCGGTCGGCGTGGCCGAGCAGCAGGTTGTCGAAGGCGGGCAGGAACCGTACGGGAACGGGTGCGCCGGGGTCGGGCAGTTCGGCGTTGGTCTCCAGGTCGAACAGCTCCCTGCCCTCGGCGTCGCGGTAGGAGCGCAGCTCGCCGCGCATGTCGTGGATCACCTCGCGCAGCCGCGTCAGTCCCGACCACGCTTGCATGTCCATGACGCCGGCCGGGCCGTAGGCCGCCAGATAGCGGCGCACGAGCTCCTGCGCCGAGGCCGGCTCCATGGGAGCGCCGAGCCAGTCCTCGGCGCGGGTGACCGAGATGGCGGCCCGGGTGCCCCAACGGCCCCACATCCCGGTCTGGGGGGCGTGGACCAGCGGGGTTCTCAGCTCGACCTCCCCGGCCAGGATCTTCCCCTTTCGTCCGGGGTGGCGCAGCGCCAGCAGCCGGGCCAGCTCCTGGCGGGGCATCGTCCGGCCCGTCAGGAGCTGCTCTCCCGCTGCTGTGAGCGCATCGGTGTCGAGTCCCCCGCTTACCTGCCTGAAGTACGGTGTGCTCGCCGTACGATCGAGAACCGGTTGCAGCACCGGCCGGAGGCGGCGGAAGTCTTCGGCCACGGCCAGGTGCTGGGTGCTGCGCAGCAGCGCCGAGCGGACCACCGTTCGGTTCTCCAGCAGGGTGCTCAGCTGGTCGTGGGTGAAACCGTCGATGCGGCTCCAGAGTCCGACGTAGGGCCAGTTCGGCTCTTGGGCCTGCATCGCGACCAGGTGCCCGATCACCTCCAGCGGGGTGCGGCCGGTGCGCCGCATCAGGAACTGCCGCTCCAGAACGACCCGGTTGAGCGTGCGCGGGGAAAGCGTTCTCGTGCGACCTGGACCGCCGCCCGGTACTGCTCGCCGCCCGACCCCGCCCAGGTAGTCGGTCGTGACGAGCACCTCGCTGTCCGCCTCGGCCACGGTCAAGTGGCCGGGGCCGGGTTCGTCGGTGCGGTGCTCGGCTGGTCGGATCTCACGAGTGACCATTCCCGTTTCCTTCCTTTGAAGGGGTTCGAGATCCACGCTAGAGAGTCTTCCGGCCACTTTCTGACCGGAAGGCTGCTGTCTTTCCTGCAGCACCACCGCCGCTGCTGCTCGAGGAGGAGGTGGTGGTCCCGCCGGACCGGGGATGGCGCTCATGAGCAGCCAGTCGCCCGGCCGTGGTCCTCTGAGCAGGGCGGCGGCCGCGGGCAGGGGATGCGCCGCGGCGGGTGACAGGCCGTCGAGTACGAGCGCGAGGTAGCGCCGCCAGCCGTCATCGTCCGGGTCCATGCTCCACAGCGTGCTCGTCAGCATGGCCATGATCCTCGGCAGGTCGTCGGGGACGAGATCGGCGCGCAGGAGCCCCGCCTCCTGCGCGCGCCGGGCCAGCTCGGTCAGCGACTCGTAGAACGGCGTGTAGACCTCCGCTGTGAGAGTCCCGGCGTTCCGCGCGGCGGCGCAGCTCGGTCAGCGTCGGCCAGGTCGGCCGCAGGTCCGCGCCGCCATCGAGGCGCCGCCGGGCCGGCTCCAGCATCCCGGAGCCGCTGTCGATGCCGGACACGACGGCACCCCGCTCGCGCAGCGCCGCGAACAGCGGGCCCGAGCCGCAGCCGGCGTCCAGGATCCGCCGGCCGCTCACCACCCCGCAAGGGCCAGGATGGCGGGCTGGGCGTTCATGATGCCGGCCTCGTTCGGCGATGCCGATCTGACTTCAGGGGCGGCTTTTGGCTCCCCCTTCGCGTCGCCGCTGATGGGCGTGGACATAGTCGGTGAGGGAAACTTCGGCGCGGTGTCGAACCAATGGGCGCGTTGTGGCATCCAACAAGATCACGGCATCAGAAGGGACTCATGTGATCATCTGTTTGAGCGGCACCTTCCGGGCAGGCGACCATGTCACCGTGGACGGTTCTTTCGCCAGTCTGCGCATGACGCAGGGTGCCCTCGCAGCCATGAGCGTGTCCGAGGCATGGTGACCCGTAAACGCGCCCCACGCTCCACGCAGCGAATCGACGTGACCCGCCTTCCCGAAGACGTCGTGGCGCTCATCGACGCCCTCGAGCCTGGCGAGAGTTTGATCGTCACGCGTGACGACGCGTCGATCGCGACGATCTCCAGCACCGTTGACGTGGTCCAAGGCGCCATCGTCGCTCGCGACGCGCCAGACAAGGCCGACGATCAAGCACCGACGGACTACGAGAGCGTGACCGTCGTGGCCACCGCGATGGAGTTGTCGACCGCGGCTCGGGTTGCGCTGTCTACCCAGCTCGGGGCCGACTACGTCGTGCTCGACATGAATGCGGCTCCCGCGACGACCGATGTGCTGCTGGTGCCTCCAGGAAGCCCGCAGTTGATCGGGGCGCTCCGTTCGATGTTCCCGAAGGCCCGCGTCGTCGTCACCGAAATCGAGGACCACGAACTCGGAGTTCAGTACTACGGCCCGGTCCGACGGCTGCTCGACGCCGGCGCTGACGCGTATCTACCTCCGGCGACCCTCCCGCTCCTGGCCCGGCAGCTTGAATACACGCTCAGTCAAGGGCGCGAGATCGCCGGCGGAGCCGCCACACCACTGCAGATCGCACCGACCGTGGAGCCGGTGGATCCGGACGACGAATGACCCCGCGCCTCTTCGCTGGACGGTCGGGCGGCGGCTCACCCCTCGTGGGTGGCCGAGCTTCTCCTCGGGAAATGTGGTAAAGGTCCGCCATGTAACAGAATGATCGGGTGATGGAGGTCATCCAAGCTGAGCGCATGCCGGCGACCGTGCGAACCGCCAGGTTCGTCTTGACCCTTGAGGTCGCCTTCAGCCTCGTGGGACTTGCGATCTTGATCGGCGTCGCAGCAGTTGCCTTCAGCGTCCCATTCCTCCTGCTGTTCCTTTACGCCGGCTCGATCACGGCGCTCATGGGCTGGTTGCTGTCGCGCTGGCCGTCGCGAAGGAAGCTCGTGCGTTGGGGTGCCATCGCCGTCGAGGTGGCCGCGAGCGGCAGTTATCTCACCATGGCCGCAATCGATGGTGACCTTGATTGGATCAAGCTACTCGGCCCGAACACGCTGCTCCCGCTGGTGGTCGTCGTCGCACTGCTGATGCCCTCGGCAGCACGCTGGTTCGACCGCTGACCGGGGCCACCACGGGTGGTCGACGGAGGAGGGCTGGAGCGTGCACGTCTCGATCATCGCCGCCGACGGCGCGGGTGACGGCACCGGGACGTGTCTCACTGGTCCGGGGCCGGGAGGAGCACTCGGTCGGCGGGGCGGCGGAGCAGCTGGGCGGCGGGGCCGTGCTCGATCAGGCGGCCGCCGTGGATGACCGCGACCCGGTCGGCGATCCGCGCGGCCAAGGGGAGGTCGTGGCTGATGACGATCAGGGTCACGTCGAGGGCGGTGAGCAGGTCGAGCACCTCGGCCTGGGTGACGGGGTCGAGGCCCGAGGTGATCTCGTCGCAGATCAGCACGTCGGGGCGGGCGAGCAGGGCGCGGGCGAGGGCGGCGCGCTGGAGTTCGCCGCCGGAGAGCGCGTGGGGGCGTCGCCGGGCGGTGTCCTGGTCCAGGCCGAGCGTGGCGAGTGTCTCGGCGGCCTCTTCCCGGGCGGTGCGTACGGGCAGGGCCCGCAGGCGTACGGCGGTTCTGGCGACCTGGTCCACGACGGCGCGGTGGGGGTCGAACGAGGCCAGGGCGTTCTGGAAGACGTACTGTACGCGCGCAAGGTCGGTGCGGTCGCGCCGCCGGGACAGGGGCCGGCCGGCCAGGCGTATGGCGCCGGAGGACCAGGGGCGCAGGCCGGCGACGCAGCGGGCGAGTGTCGTCTTTCCGCTGCCTGAGCGGCCGACGACGGCCAGGCGTTCGCCTCGGGCGACGTCGAGGGTCACCTCGCGCAGGATCTCGGTGCCGAGATCTTCGATCTCCAGGAGGGCGCCCGGCTCCGCGCGGGGCTCCGGCTCGCGGGGGCGCGCGGTGACCAGAGCCTTGGCGTACTCGGTACGCGGGGAGTCCAGGACCGCGGGGCCGGACTCGACGACGCGGCCGTCCTTGAGCACGACGACCTGGTCGGCCAGTTCCCGTACCAGTTCGAGGTCGTGGCTGAGCAGGACGACGGCGATGCCGAGCCCGGACAGTTCGGCGGCGACCTCGGCCCGGGTGACGACGTCCTGGCCGGTGGTGGGTTCGTCGGCGACGATCACGGAGGGGCCGGCCAGCAGGGCGTGTGCCAGGACGAGCCGCTGCTGCTGCCCGCCGGACAACTGGTGCGGGAAACGTCGCAGGAAGTCCCGGTCGCCGGGGAGCCGTGCCTTGCGCAGGGCCTCGGGCACGGCGGTGCCGTGGCGCGCCGCGATCTGGCGAAGCACGGTGCCGATGCGCAACACCGGGTTGAGCACGGTTGCGGGGTGTTGCGGGATGAATCCGACGGTCCCGGGCGGCGCGGGCTGAACGGCGGCGATGCGGCGCCCCGTCCCAGTGATCCGGCCAGGGACGGGGTGCCCGGCCCCGGTGAGCGGGCCCGTGACAGGGTGCCCGCCCCCGGAGATCCGGCCCGTGACAGGGTGCCCGGCCACGGTGATGCGGCCGGCGACGCGGGCGCCGGGTGGGTGCTCGCCGAGCAGGGCGAGCGCGGTGGTGGTCTTACCGCTGCCGGACGCGCCGACCAGCGCCAGTGTCCTCGCGGCGGGCAGGGTGAAGCTGACCCCGTCCACCAGCGTCCGCCCGGGTACGGCGACCGTCAGATCGTCAACGTGGAGCATGATGGGTCCTCTTCAGTACGCGGTCCACAGTGAGATTCAGCCCGACGGCGAGCATGACGATCATCAGGGCGGGGGCGAGCACGGCCCACGGGTTGAGGAAGAGCCCGCCCCGGTTGCGGTCGACCATCACCGCCCAGTCGCCGGCGTCCGGCGGCACCCCGACGCCGAGGAAGCTCGCGGCGGCGATGAGATAGAGCGAGCCGGTCAACCGGGTGCCCGCGTCGGTGGCGAGCACCCGGGCCATGGACCGGGCGACGAAGCCGACGGTGATCCGCCACCAGCCCTCCCCCTGCAGCCGCATGGCCTCCACGGCCGGGCGGCTGCCGGCCTCCAGGGCGCAGGCGCGTACCAGCCGGGCGATGTCGGGCAGGTGGACCAGCATGACGATCCAGACGAGCGCGCCGTCGGGGGCCAGGGCGGCCACCACCAGGAGCAGCAGCAGGGAGGGCACCGCCATGAGCACGTCGAGCGGCCGCATCATGGCCTCGTCGAGCACCCTGGGCGCGCTCGCCGCGGCCAGGCCCCACAGGGTGCCCAGCAGGTAGGCGCCGGCGGTGGCCAGCAGGGCGGTCACGACCAGGGTCCGCCCGCCCAGGAGCACCTGGTGCCAGACGTCGCGCCCGGCGAAGTCGGTGCCGAGCAGGCCCACATCGGCGAAGGAGGCGGAACGCACCAGCTCGTACGGGATCAGCGGCCCCGCGAAGGCCACGACCAGCGGCACGGCGAGCAGCAGATACCTCATGCGCGTGGCGCCAATCGGAAGGACACCACGTCGGCGAGCAGGTTCACCAGGACGGTCGTGGCGGCGAACAGGAGCGCGAGCCCCTGCAGTACGGGAAGGTCCCGGTGGCCGACCGCGTCGGCGAGGGTGCTGCCGAGTCCGGGGATCACGAACACGGCTTCGACCACGATGACGCCGCCGAGCAGCCAGTCGACGGTGCGGGCCAGGTGCTGCACGGCGGGCGCGAGCGCGTTGGGCAGCGCGTGCGCGAACCAGTTGAGCCCCAGGCGGCGGGCGTGCCGCACGTATGGCGAGGCCAGGACGTCGATCATCGCGGAGCGGACCAGCCGCCCGGTGGAGCAGACGGGGCGGACCAGCAGCACCGTCACCGGCAGCACCAGGGCGGCGGCGGTGAGCCCGCCGAGCCCGGTCGGCGGCAGCCACGCCAGCGCCACGCCGAAGATCGCCACCAGCACGATGGCGAGCGCGAACTCCGGCACCGCGTAGAGCGCGGCGCTCACCGTGGTCAGCGCCCGGTCGAGCCGGCTGCCCTCGCGCCGGGCGGCGGCGACTCCGAGCACGACCGAGAGCGGCACCAGGAGCAGCACGGCGAGTCCGGCCAGCAAGGCAGTGGGGGCAAGCGCGTCCAGGACGATCTCGGTGACCGGGCGGCCGGAGACGAGCGAGGCGCCGAAGTCGCCGTGCGCCAGGGCGGAGGCCCAGGAGGTGAAACGTTCGGCGAGGGGGCGGTCCAGGCCGAGGGCAGCGCGGATGGCGGCGATCCTGGCCGGGTCGGGCTGGTCGCCCGCCAGCACCACCGCGGCGTCGCCGGGCAGGGACTCCACCATCAGGAACACCAGGCAGGCGACCCCGGTGACCTGCAGGACGCCGACGGCCAGGCGGCGGGCGGCGTAACGGGTCAGGTTCAAGCCAGTTTCACCTTGTCGAACCTGGCCCAGTCCAGGGTGTTGGCGGGCGCGGGGCGTACGCCGGTCACGTTGGGCGAGGTGGCGACGATCCAGTCGGCGAACCCCCACACCAGCAGCCCGCCTTCGGCGTGCAGCAGCTGCTGCATGCTCAGGTACGCGGCCTCCCGGTCGGCGGCGGACGGCGCGGAGACGGCCTTGTCGTAGAGGGCGTCGAACTCCGGTCTGGCCCACTTGGTGGCGTTCGTGGTGGAGGTGGAGAGCAGCCGCTGCGCGATGTGGGTCTCGATCGGCATCGCGCCGGAGCGGAAGCTGACGATGGAGCCCTTGGTGAGGATGTCCGACCAGTACGTGTCCTTGCTGCCGTTCACGATGGTGGCCTTCAGCCCGGCGGCGCGCAGGTGGTCGGCGAAGACCGTGGCCGCCTCGACGAAGCCGGCCGCGGCCGTGGAGGTGGTGAGCTCGATCGGGAGCCCGTCCGCGCCCGCCTTCTTGATCAGCGCCTTGGCCCGGTCGAGGTCGAACGCGCGCTGCGGGATGCTCTCGGCGTAATGCAGGTAGCCCTTGCCGAACAGGTCGTTGCCGATCTGCCCGGCGCCGGGCATGACGGTGTCGACGAGTTGCCGCCGGTCGGTGAGCAGGAACAACGCCTGCCGCAGGTCCGGGTCGTCGAACGGCGCGCGGTCCACCTTCATCGCGAACGCGTTCATAGAGCTGCCCGGCGCGCGGATGATCGTGACGCGTCCCGCGTGCCGGCGGGCGGAGGCCGGGGTGAGGTCGTGGGCGTACTCGACCTGGCCGCCGAGCAGCGCGTTCACCCGCGCGGACTCCTCGTTGGCGATGAGGAACTCCAGCTCCTCGATGGACGGCGCGCCCTCCCAGTAGTCGGGGTAACGCTTGAGCAGCACCGAGCTGCCCGGCTTCCAGGACACGAAGGAGAACGGCCCGGATCCCACCGGCCTGCTGAAGTCCGTGGTCCCCTCGGGAACGATGTACGTGCCGAAGGCGGCCAGCACGTTCGGGAACTCGGCGAACGGCCGCCTGAGCCTGAACTCGACCGCGCGGTCGCCGACGGCCCGGCTGTTCCGCAGGTCGATGAGTGCGAGGCTGGACTTGGCGCGGAACGTCCTGGCCGGGTCGGTGATCCTGGCGTAGCTGGCCAGGACGTCCTGGGCGCGTACCGGGCGGCCGTCGTGGAAGGTCGCCTGCCGCAGGGTTACGCGCCACAGGGTGAAGTCGGCGTTCGGCTCCCAGCTCTCGGCCAGGCGGGGCTGGGGTGAGACGTCCGAGCCGAGGTCGGCGAGCTTGTCGTACAGGGCTTTGGCACGGGCGGCCTCGTTGAACAGGTTGGCCAGGTGCGGGTCGAGCACCTCGGTGGCGCCACCGCCGGCGAACACGGCACGCAGCCGTCCCCCGCCGGAGGAGGAGGCGCCGCCCGTGCCGCATCCGGCGAGCAGGGCGGCTCCGGCGGTCAGGCCGAGGAAGCCGCGGCGGCTGGGGTGGTCACGCATGATGGGGTCCTTCGTGGGTCGGGCGACGACGTGGAGTCGGTCGGCGGGTAGAGGCGGGCCGTCGTGCGGCCAGGCAGTTCACGCGGGCACCGCCGTGCGGCGTTCCAGGACCAGGACGGCGGACGCGCAGACCAGGCCGATCGCGGCGCACACGACGAACCCGGCCGTGCCCGCCCAGCCGATCAACGCGGTGCTGGCGGCGGCGACGGCCCCTGAGACCAGGTAGAAGACGCCGAAGTAGGTGCCGGCCAGCGACTCGCCGCCGAAGGTGCCGATGCGCTCGTACGCGAACGGGTGGGCCATCATCACGCCGAAGGCCAGCGCCAGCACCGCGACCAGCACCGGGACGATGCCCGGGAGCAGCGCGGGGACGAGGAAGCCCGCGCCCATCACGGCCAGGCCCCACGCCATCGCGCGGTCCCGGGTCATCGCCGCCTCCAGCCACTTGGTGATCCGCACCTGGAACAGCAGGGTCACCACGGTGGACACCAGGAACAGCAGCGCCACCGAGCCTGCCGTGCCCGTCGCCTGCTCGGCGGCGAGCGGGAGGACCAGGTAGAGCTGGTTCTGCAGGGCGTACATGCCGCTGAGGGAGAGGGTGAAGGCGAGGAAGCGGCGGTCGGCCAGGCAGCGCCGCCAGTCGCCGAGCACGGAGGCGCCGCTCGGCGTCACCTCGCGCGCGGGCAGGACGCACGCCTGCGCCACGGTCAGCACCGCGAAGATCGCGGCGGCGCTGATCGCGGCGGCGCGGAAGTCCACCAGCAGCAGCACGCCGCCGAGCACCGGCCCGCACAGCGCCCCCGCCTGGGCGAACACGTTGAACAGCGCGAACGCCCTGGCCTTGTCGGGAGCGGCCACCGCGATATATCCGCGGACGGCCGGGTTGAACAGCGCGCCGGCCAGCCCGCTGAGCACCGCCGCCGCCAGCAGCAGCGGCAGCGTGACGCCGAACGCGAACAGCCCGAACCCGACGGCGCGCAGCGCGCACCCCGCGATGATCACGCGACGCGCGCCCAGCCGGTCGGAGGCCGAGCCGCCGACCAGGAACAGGCCCTGCTGGCTGAGGTTACGCACCCCCAGGACGACGCCGGTGATCGCGGCCGACAGGCCCAGATCCTTGGTGAGGTGGCCGGCCAGGTAAGGAACCAGCAGGTAGAAGCCGGTGTTGACGCCGAACTGGTTGACCAGCAGCAGCCGTACGGCCCAGGAGAGCTCTCTCATGTCGCCCGCACCCCCACCCCGGGCTCCCCGCGAAGCCGCAGCACGCCGTCGTGCCCGCCGATGCCGGTCCCCGGGTCGGCGGCGAGCTCGCCGGTCCCGTGTACGGCGGAGATCCGCCCGGCGGGTTCGGGCAGCGGGAAAGCGATGGCGGCGCTGCGCACCCCGGTCTCGGCGGAAGTGAGGCCGGGCCGCTCCCTGGCGTGGACCATCGGCAGGTCGATGCCGGCGACCCGGCGGGCCGGCTCGTTGATCTGGTTGCCCGCCGGGCGCGGGTTGACCGCGATCAGCGCCGGGCCGGCCGGGGTGAGGCGCAACTCGGCGTGCGCCACCTCCGGCTCCAGGCCCAGCGCCTCGACCGCGGCCACCGCGATCTCCTCCCCCTGCTGGGCCAGCAGCGTGTTCGTCGCTCCGACCCAGCTTTCGATCATTAACCGGTGTGCCATGCCAATCCCCTCTGGCCTTATGTCGCGAAAATGATTACCATTTCTGGCATGGCACTGCAATCCGGACATGAAAAACCCCTGGCCCGAGGCCAGGGGTTACCGACGCGTCTTCCGCCTAGCGCACGCGCACCACGTCGCCGAGCTTGACCCGGGCGCCCGTCCGCAGCACCGCCCGCTGGTACACCTTGGCGCCGAAGGCCAGCGCCGCGAGCACCGCCGCCACCATCGCCACCATGGAGAGCCCCACCTGCCACAACGGCACCTCGGTCGCGGCCATCCGCACCGGCATGACCATCGCGGAGAAGGGCGGCACGTACGACGTGACCGTGGCCAGCGTGCCCGTCGGATCGCTGGTGGCGTAGAAGGCCACGAAGTAGCTCGCCATGATCACCATGATGAGCGGCGTCAGCACGCTGTTGACCTCCTCCTGGCGCGAGACCAGCGAGGCCATCGCCCCCGCCAGCGTGGCGAAGAAGGCGTACCCGAGGACGAACCACACCAGCACCCCGGCCACCAGCCCGGGCATGCCGGGTGGGAAGTCGCCGGCGATGCCCGAGACGCTGGAGGCGGCCAGGCCGACCGCCAGGATCGTGACCAGGTTGATCAGGCCGACCGCGCCCAGCCCGACGATCTTGCCGCCGAACAGCTGCCACGGCCGCAGCGTGGCGAGCAGGATCTCCACGATCCTGCTGCCCTTCTCCTCCACCACGCCCATGGCGACCATCCCGGCCTGGCCGATGAGCATCATGAAGAGGACGATCACCAGCACCACGGCGAGCCCGCCGCGCGCGGCCTGATCGCGGGTGTCGGCGCCCACGGACACCACCTGCAGCGGCGGGATCGACACGCCCGCGGCACCGAGCTTCGCCTCCCGGTTGACGCTCTGCAAGAGCACGCGGAGCTCGTCGTTGATGTCCCCGTCCGTGAGCATCTTGGTGCCGTTGACCAGCACCGCGTCCACGTCCCCTGCGAGCACGGCCCGCTTGGCGGCGGCCTCGTCGGGGAACGCGCGCCAGGTGAACTCCGCGTCCGGGACGGCGGCCTGCAGGGGAAGCCGCTGGGAGTCGACGGTGCCGATGGTGTAGGAGTCAGGCCGGTCGAACAGCTTCGGCGCGAAGGAGACGGCCGCCACCACCACGGCTGTGATGATCAGGCCGATGACGAACGCCTTCGTGCGGATCTGCGTCACGATCTCCCTGCGGGCGACCAGCATCAGTCCGTTCACGCCACGGCCTCCTTGAAGATCTCGGTCAGGGTCGGGTGCTCGTGGCCGAAGTGCTCGACGTGCCCGGCCTTGATGGCGCGGCGCAGGATCTCCTGGTCGTCGCCGTACGTTGTACGCAGAATGTGCCGGTCACCGGACACGGTGACCGTGCCGGGCAGGCCGTCCGCCCAGCCGTCGGCCGGACGGCGGACGACCACCCGCAGCGTGCCGCTCTCGGCCGAGCACAGGTCGGCCACCGTGCCCGTGGCCACCATCCGCCCGGCTGCCACGATGCCGACCGAGTCACACACCCGCTCGACCAGCTCCAGCTGGTGGCTGGAGAAGATCACCGGCACCCCGTCCCCGCACCGCTCCTGCAGAGCGGTGGCCAGCGCGTCCACCGCGATCGGGTCGAGCCCGGAGAACGGCTCGTCCAGCACCAGCACCTCGGGGTCGTGCACCAGCGCCACCGCCAGCTGCACGCGCTGCTGGTTGCCCAGCGAGAGTGCCTGCACCGGGTCGTTCCTGCGCTCGGCCACGCCTAAGCGCTCCATGAGGTCCTCGGTGGCCTTCCGGGCGGCGGCGGCGCTCATACCGTGCAGGCGGCCGAAGTATTCGATCTGCTCGGCGACCCGCATCTTCTGGTAGAGGCCGCGCTCTTCCGGCATGTAGCCGAAGCGGCGCCGGTCGTCGTAGCCGAGCGAGCGGCCCCGCCAGCTCACCGAACCGGAGTCGCCCTGCAGCACGCCCATGACGATGCGCATGGTCGTCGTCTTGCCCGCGCCGTTCGCGCCGACGAACCCGAACATCTCCCCCGGCCGTACGACGAAACTGATCCCATCCAGGGCGAGCTTGCCGTCGGGAGCGTCGGGGCCGCCCGCGAAGCGCTTGCGCAGCTCGCTGATCTCGAGCATCAGGTCCTCTCCTTCATCATGGGTCAACCGTGGCTTCCGAGCCGTTCGCCGTGGCAGTCGTGGATCATGCGCTCGATGGCGCGGTGGCGGGCCGGTGCTTCGAATGACGTGGCCAAGGGCCCCCTAGCCGGCCGCCCCCGCCCTGGCCTCGATGATCTTGTGCAATGCGGTCGCGATCGGCTCGACGGGCGCGGACAACTGCTGGATCCGGTCCCGGCGCAGACGCGTCTCCCGCCAGGAGGGAACCACCGTCCTGAGCCCGGCCGCCGTGGCCAGCGCCGCCAGGACGCGGACGTCCTCGTCCAGGCGCCCGACCGGCCGGCCGCCGCGGATGGCCCGCCCGACGCGCTCAGCCAGCCTGCGCGACAGGTACGCCTTGCGCGGCGTGATCCGCTCGACCGGGAACAGCAGGATCCGGCGCCGCCCCACGCTGATCATCCGGGCGGCCGCCAGCTCGTCGCGTACCAGGCGGAGCGCCTTGCCGCTGTCCTTCTCCACCCACCACCGCCACGGGTGAGGCGGCGAGCTCGAGATCTGCTCCCAGACCACGGCCGGCAGGGAACCCGGCCCGGCGGCCGGGGCGGTGAGAGCTCGCGCCTTGCCCGACTCGTCCGCCAGGTTGCCCGCCAGCAGCAGGTCGGCGAGGGCGGCCGCGCGCAGCAGGTAGCCCAGCGCGCCCCGCTGGATCAGCTTCTCCTTGCGCAGATCGAAGGCCAGCAGGAAGGCCGATCGGGTCAGTGACTCATCCTGCTTCACTTGCGTCTCCATCCGCCCGCTCCCGTTCTTCTTCCTGATCTGTGTCGTCCTCTGTGCCGTCCTCCGGCGCCTTCCTGGGACGTCCGCGTGCGCGCATCCGCCCCACCCCGTCGGGCAGGCGTCCGGCCTCGGAAAGGGCCTTGCGCAGCAGGAACTCGATCTGGGAGTTCGTGCTGCGCAGCTCGTCGGACGCCCACCTGGCCAGCGCGTCGTGAACCACCGGGTCAAGGCGCAGCAGGATCTTCTTCCGCTCCACGGTGATTACTGGTAGAGCGTGCCCGTGTTGACCACGGGCTGGGTGTCACGGTCACCGACCAGCACCACGAGCAGGTTGCTGACCATGGCCGCTTTGCGCTCCTCGTCCAGCTCGACCACGTCGTGCTCGGCGAGCCTGGCCAGGGCCATCTCCACCATGCCGACCGCCCCCTCGACGATCCGCTGCCGGGCCGCCACCACCGCGCCCGCCTGCTGGCGGCGCAGCATGGCGTGGGCGATCTCGGGCGCGTACGCCAGGTGGATGATGCGGGACTCGATGACCTTCACCCCGGCGGACGACACCCTGGCCGCGATCTCCGCGGACAGCCGCTCGTTGATCTCGTCGGCGTTGTCCCGCAGCGACAGCCGCGGCTCGCCGTGCGAGTCGTACGGATAGGTGCCCGCGATGTGCCGCACGGCCGTCTCCGCCTGGATGGCCACGAACTCCACGAAGTCATCCACCTCGAACACCGCCTGCGCCGTGTCCTGCACCTGCCAGACCACCACGGTCGCGATCTGGATCGGGTTGCCGTCGGCGTCGTTGACCTTGGTCACGTCCGTCTCGTGGTTGCGGATCCGCGTGGACACCCGCCGCCGCGCCGTGATCGGGTTGACCCACTGGAAGCCGGGGGTGCGCAGGGTGCCGACGTACCGGCCGAGCAGCTGCACCACCCTGGCCTCGCCCGGCGCCACCGCGGTGAGACCGAAGTACGTGTAGATCCCGAGCAGGATCATCAGGATACTCCCGATGACCACCCACATGCCGCCCTGCCCGGCCCCCGAGGCGAGCATGGCGATTCCCACGACGAGCAGCGCGATCCCGGCCAGATCCAGCGCCGTCGCCACCCCCAGCATCACGAACCCGTTGGCCGCCCGCACCGGGCGCTCGCTCGTACGCGGTGCGGGCATGTCCACGACGGCGGCCTCAAGCGCGGCCTCGCCCGATGTGTTCACCATCGTCCGTCCCTTCTACGTGACTTCATCTTGCTAGCAAAGTGATATCACTTTTTCGACGGCTGTGGAAGGCTGGATTATCCGGGAAGATCGGCCGCTCCTTCACGCGACCGGCGGCGCCGTCGAGAGCGCGGGAGGGATCGTCCGGCTACTGCGACAGATCACCGCTCCGCTCTCCAGCACGTGGGGGCGGCAGCCGGAGAATCAGCTTCTTGTCGCGCGAGAGCCGGTGCGCCACCTCGCCGAGCTGGGCGCAGACGTCCTTGATGTTCTGGTGGGCCTTGTTGCGCTCGGCGATGATCGCGGCGAGCAGCAGCGCGGTCAGCGCCGCGGAGCCGTTGAAGGCCTGGAGGGCGACCATGTTGAGGAGGAGGTCGTGCTGGGCGAACGGGCCGGAGTGGTGCGCGGCGGAGACGATCGCCACCGTCGACGCGATCAGCGCGCACGCCGCGGCCCCGAGGAGCTGGAAACGCAGCGCGGCCCAGATCAGGAAGGGGAAGACGAGGAAGAGCAGATGGATGGGGGCCACGGTCGCCACCAGCGTGACGAGGAAGGTGCCCAGCAGCAGCGCCGCACCTTCGAGCCAGCGGAGCGGGTGGGCCTCCCGCGGCATCCGGGTCGTGCGGCTCACGAGCAGGAGCGGCGTGACCACGAGCACGCCCATCGCGTCGCCCGTCCACCACACCGACCACGCGGGCCAGAACTCGCTGGGCCGCAGCCCGCCGACGAGCATCAGCGTGCCGGCGCCCACGGTCGCGCTGACCAGCATCCCGGCGAAGGCACCGAGGAACACCAGGGCGAGCGCGTCACGCAGCCGGTCCAGTTCGATGCGGAAGCCCGCGCGCTCGAGCAGGAGGTAGGCGCAGATCGGCGCGAGCGTGTTCCCCAGGGAGATGCCCAGGACGGCGGCCGTCGTCGGCCCGATCGACACGTTGACCAGGAATGCGCCGATGGTGATGCCCGGCCAGATCCGGAGGCCGAGGAGGAACAGGGCGGCCAGCCCGATTCCCGTCGAGGGCCACAGCGGCGTCACCTGCCCTCGGACCAGCTGCTGTTGCAGCCCCAGCTTGGCGGCCACGAAATAGGCGATCGCGACGGCGAGGATTTTCACGGCAGTCATGACATGATCCCGTAGCCCGTGATGGACGACGACAGCCCTCATAGAAACACCTCCGGCCCCACCGAAGCGGCGCCCGGTCCAGCACGTACCGCGGCAACTGTCGTCTCTGCCCTCACCTGCGCTTTCAGTCTCGGGTTCCGGCCTTCGGCGTGGCATGACCGGCCCTGTTTCAAACTAGTCATAATCCCGCCCACACGGGACCCAAAGCCAGGTAATCGACATATACGTCAAAGGCGATATCGCCATAGAAAAAGGAAAGAATGCGCCGTCGCGGCGAGATCCTTTTTTATCCGATGTGTCGCATGGCGGGCCCGCCGAACACGAGACGGACGGCGACCCCCTCGAAGCGCTGACCGCCTTCGCCCTCCTGGCCCTCTCCGTGGCAGGCGAGATCGACGTCGAGGGCGCAGTCCGCGTGCTGTCCAGCCGGCCACCCATAGGGGTTCGACGGCGGCGATGGAAGGCGAGAGAAGGTCATAGCCGGGTGGCCGTGCGGATCAGCCCGGCGAGGGCGAGGGAGCGGCTGTGCGCGGGCCAGGCGATGTGGGTGACGACGGGGGGTGCGTCGGTCAGGGGGACGGCGGCGTGCTCGGCCCATAGCCAGGCGCGGGCGGAGTCGGGGAAGACGGCCACGGTGCGTCCGAGGGCGATCAGCTGGGCCAGCTGGGTCTGGTCGTGGATCTCGGGGCCCGGGCCGGGCGGGTACGTGCCGTGACGGGACCAGCGAGCGAGTGGAAGGCCGGGGATGTCGCTGACCTCGGCCAGGGACAGAGTCTTGCGCGCGGCGAGAGGGTGCCCGGCGGGCAGGATGGCGATCTGCCCCTCGGTCAGCAGCTCCTCGCTGTCGAACCCGGCGAGGGAGTTGAACGGGGCGTGCATGAGCGCCACGTCGGCGCGGCCGTCGCGCAGCATCTCTTCCTGCTCACACGTGCCGCTCGGCAGCACCTCGATCTCGGCGGCGTCGGGCTCGGCCGCGTAGGCGTGGAGCAGCTTCTGCAGCAGTTCGTGAGACGCGGCGGCCTTCACTGCCAGCACCAGGCGGTTGCGAGGCCCGCCCGGCCTGCCGGCGCCACCGGCGCGACGGGTGCGGCGAGCGGCGGCGGTGGTCGCGGGGGGGGGGGGGGGGGGGGGGGGGGGG